>JBIIEC010000513.1:0-3879 GCA_044238045.1 Pirellulaceae bacterium
ACTGGTGGACCTGAGCTTGGCCAGTTTCACGAACGTGACGAGCGCCACGTTTCGCCTGACGGGTGCCAATGCATCCGGCAGCACGGGGACGCTGGACATCGAGCCGCTGGCGGGGGTGACTCCGGCCCGGGGCATTGTCGTCCGCGGCGCGGCCGTCGTTCCGGAACCCACGGGACTGGCGTGGTCGGCCTCCTCCGGCTTGGCCGCGATCGTCTGGATCCGCCGCCGCGCCGGGAAGCGTCACGCCGTGATGCCACACGCCGTGATGCCACACGCCGTGATGCACTGATCGCCGACCGACGCGGCGATGGAGGGAACTCAAGCCGTTCCGCCCTCGGATGGAGATGAGGGCGGGGCCGCTCGCCTGCCGGAAATGTTGGGGACGCGTTTCCGGCGGGCTTCTTTTCGCGCCGCTGTGGCGGCGCAGAGCGATGTGAGTAGACGTCGAAGCGGCGAACGAGCGTGCCGAAAACCGTTGCCAGCCCGACTCCGTACTGGGGACTGCGGTACTGGGGACTGCGGAGCAGCGGCCTCAGCTCTCGTGGCCGCTCTTGTCCGGTTGTCGAGCGGCGGCGGAGACGGCGACGAAGAGGCCCGATCCCTTGGGCTTGTCGGCACCGTTCTTGTTGGAGCTCTTGCCCGGGTTCTTGCCGGTGCCGCTGGAGCGGTCGGGGGAAGTGGAACCGGTGAGGCTCAGGTCGATCGGGCCGGCGCTGAGCGACACCATTTCCGCGAGGCCCGCTTCGGCGAACTCACGCCCCGACACGTAACGGCCTGGGTTGATCCATTGGTCGAGCATTGCGTGGTCGACGTTCAGCAGTTCGGCCAGCAGTCGGTCCATCTCTTTTTCCAGCGATCCGAAATGACGAGCCCACTCGGCCGCTTCCTGCAGGCCCACATGCTCCTCGCTCTGCCACTTCATGGGATGGAACAGCAGCACGCTGTAGGGAGTCACGATGCGGCGCTGGCAGGCC
This sequence comes from Pirellulaceae bacterium, assembly GCA_044238045.1. Classification (GTDB taxonomy): domain Bacteria; phylum Planctomycetota; class Planctomycetia; order Pirellulales; family Pirellulaceae; genus CAZUJM01. The sequence goes on from JBIIEC010000513.1 coordinate 975, forward strand.
GCGAAGGGCCAGAGGGTGGCCGACGAGCATTCGCCGGTGACGACGCCGGTGGCACGGATGCCCCGCAGCCGGATCAGCGTGGTCAAGGCGATCGCGCAATACGGACTGCCGCCCGGCGAATCAATGAACAGCGTGCACTCGCCGTTGACCGGCACGTTCAATAGCCGCTCGGTGAGTTCCGACTCGTGGTCGGTCAGGTCGCCGACCAGCGCGATTTCGATGGGGCCTTCATCCAAGCCCTCCTCGGGCTCGCGATCTCGGGATGGCTTACGGTCCATGTTCTCTTCCTGACCTTCCGCAAGGAACGCGAGGGCCTTACCAGAATGGTTCCTCAACTGTTCCTGTAGCCTGTCTCGCATCCGGCGAGGTTGCAAGTGGATTTGTACATTGAGGCCCCGACGCAGGGCAGCCCGCTGGCTGCGAGGGGCTCGGTCATCATGACTCGGCAAAAAGACTTCGAGAGGGCGTCCATGCCTCAGCAAACCCTTCCGTTCCACGCTGCCGGTACCGGCAAGACGAACGTGCGGGAAGGCCTCGGATCCGACAAGCGGTCGATTCTTTCGTGGGACCTGCAGGTCCCGCGAGGGCGGGGGCACGCAAGCGAGGGTCGGCTGCGGATGCAGGCACGCATCTCGCCGACTTCTCCACCCGCGAGCCTCTTTTATACTATAAAAACTCGAGGCCGGGCATGTGGCACCGTTCCATTTTGGGCTGTCCGTCCGGGCCAGCCAGCATGCAGGCCCAGTCAGCATGCGGGGCGTGTGAGACGCCGCCGGGGCCGTTGTTGCAAGTCCGTTCGGGTGAGGAGGCCGATTTCGCTGCCATGGGGATTCGCTTTGCCTGTCCGAACGGCCACAAGCTGCACGTCAAAGCGTTTCTCGCGGGCAAACGCGGGATCTGCCCGCACTGTGGAGTGCACTTTCGCGTGCCGTCGGCCGAGGGACCGGAATCGGAGTCCAGCTCGGAAGTGCTTGCCGTGACCGACGTCCAACCGCCGCCCATGCAATCGCCGGTCGCGCGGGCGGCGGTTGCGGCCATCCCCCATCCCCAGACTCCGCCCGTGACATCGACCGCCGACCTTTTTCCCCAGGATCCCGCGTCGGTCTGGTACGTCCGCCCAACGCAGGGCGGCCAGTATGGTCCCGCTTCGGCGACCGTGATGCGGAACTGGGTGCTGGAAGGCCGGGTGCCGCCAGATGCGTTTGTCTGGAGCCAGGGCTGGACGGATTGGCAACGAGCCTCCGAAGCGATACCGCGGGGGTTGCTGGAAGTTGCCGGGCGTTCGCTGCAGCCCAAGCCAGCCCTGGCCGCCGAGATTCCGTCGGCGACTGGCCCCTCCCAAGGCGGCCCCACGGCGGTCGGCTCATTTAAAAGTGGCAAGGAAAAAATGGCGACTGTCGAGAGCTACCGTCAGCGGCAGGCTCACCGCCGATCCATCAGCCTGGTGACCTGGCTGGGAATCACCAGTCTCCTGCTGCTGGTCGCCCTGGTCTATGTCGTGGTTTTTCGCCGCTGACTCTCCGTGCACTCCTGGGCGGCAAGCCGTCCGGGCGCGGGGCGGCCGCTTTGGATCGGGGCGACAAAACCCATGGCCCCTTGAGTGGCGTGGGGCGTTCTCGCCTTTTAAGCCTTTCGGTGCTACGGTGTACTGTCTGCGGGCCGAAGTCGGCCTGCTGCAGGCATTCAACCAACGATTTGCGTGAACGGAAGGAATGAGGAGGCCATGGCACATCAGGCAACCGATCGTCAGGGAGCAACGGATCGTCGGGGAGTCAGGAAGGCGTCGATCCTGGGACTGGCGATCGCCTTGGGCTGGCAGGTTCTCGGGGGACCCGTCTTGAGCTGGTTCTGTCCGGCCCTGGTCGCGGACGCTGGATTGCGGGTCGAGGATGCGGCGGGCAAGGCGAGCGAGATTCGGGCAGCGGAAGGCCAACTGACGCTCACGGTGCCGGGCGAATGGGTGCGCAAGCAGCCGACAGTCAACATGATCGAGCATGAGTACGCTGCGCCGGCCGCGGAGGCGGGTCAGGCCGATGGCCGCTTGACGATGATGCTGGCCGGCGGCTCCCTGGACGCGAACATCGAGCGTTGGGTCGGCCAGTTCTCCGCGGGCAAAGGCGGCAACAAGCCGGGGGCGAAGCGGGAGTCGTTGAAGGCGGGCGAGCAGAAGGTGGAGTGGGTGGACATCGAAGGAACGTACCAGGATCGCCGCGGCCCGCTGGCTCCCGCCGTCGCACGCGACAACTATCGCATGCTGGGCGCGATCGTGGAAACCAAGGAAGGCGGCCTGTTCTTCCTGAAGTTCTACGGCCCGAAGGCGACGATGGACAAGCACGAAGCCGCTTTCCGTTCGATGGTCGAAGGCATCCGTTCCGCCCCGTAGGACGCGCGAATCGCCCGGAGCGTCGCCGATTTGGCCGCTCCCCTGGGCAACCTCGCTTCGCGTTGCGTCCCTGTTCCCGCACGGTTCTTTTTCGTTGTCCGTTGTTTGTGTTCGCTCTTCCCGATTCGCATTCCCGACTCGCCGTCCTCGTTCGAAGCCCTCTTGCCGGGGAGGGACGCGAGGACCACGCGGGTTGCCTTCCGTCAGGTAGTTCCATGAAATTGCAGTCGTTCTTCGAACATCACGGCATTGCGCGTAATCCGTTTTCGGAGGAGGATGCCCAGTCGGACCAGGTGTTCAAGGACTACTGCATCCATAGTGCGTTCCATCCTTCCTGGGACAAGATCTTCGGCCAGCCGACCGATCCCGCGACGTCGGTCGTCTTCGGGGAGAAGGGCGCGGGCAAGACGGCCATGCGTCTGCAGATCACGCGGCACTTGCAGGCGCACAACCGGGAGCATGCCGAGGCGCGGAGTTTCATCATCCAGTATGACGACTTCAATCCGTTCATTGACCGTTTCG
>JBIIEC010000128.1:0-13348 GCA_044238045.1 Pirellulaceae bacterium
TGTGCGCTGCTTGATGTGCCAGCAAAACCATGGATCAAGGCTCCTCGACCAGCGCGGCCACGATCGGTTCGCTCGTCGCCACCGCCGCCGGCTCCTCATCGACCAGCACCGCATCCATCACGTCGCTCGCTGGAAGTTCCGGCGGCGCGTCGGAGCTTTCCCGTCCGGGCTGGACGAAATGGCGGTAGTAGAGAGCGCAGAGCAGCTGATCGCCGCTGATGGTGGCCGGAAGGCTCCACTCCCGAGCCAGCGGCGCGGCGACATGGCGGGCGATGTCCTGGCGGCGACCGGGCGGCAAGAAACGCCGACGCTCGACGTAGGTCGCCAACGCCTGCGAGAGCTTTCGTGAAACCACGAAGTCGGCCGGCAGCTCCTCGGCCAGCTGCGGAATGCCTGGTTCGTCGAGCTGCACGACTTGGCCGCGTCGCTGCGAGCCCTCGACGACGACCATGGTGCCGCTTACGAGGTCGCCAAGCCGCTGGTAGCGCGCGTTGACCAGCGGCGTCACCAGTCCGATCAGGCAGGTGGGCAGCATGATCGACGACTCGCCCGGCGTGCCCACGCCGAGGGGGATGAGCGGCATCATGTCGGCCAGCCGCAGCAGGTTGCGCATCACGGCCTGCAGTCCGTTGATCGGCTGGCCATCAATGCTCAGCACGCGCAACCCCAGTGCGCGCTTGCCGAATGTCTGGCCGTTCCAATACGCTTCCAGTAGGCCACCGTAGAACCATTCGAGCACGAACCAAGCCAGCAGCCAGAGGGCAATTAGCAGCTCGTCACCCCAGCCGGTGCCGATATTGAGGAACGTCAGCACGATCAGGAAGAAGGCCCAGGCGGCGAAACGCACGGCGAGGTCGATCAGGAAGGCAGGAAGTCGCCGGAAGGGACCGGCCACTTCGTACTGAAACGAGATGTTCTCCGGCGTGACCACGTCAATCGTGGAGTCGATCTGCCTCGGTCTGGCGGACATGCGCGGGCGGATCTCCGGGAGGACAGGTCGGTTCGATGGAGGACGCCTACACGCTGCGTCCCTTCCATTGTCGCCACCGCGCACGTCGCCGCAAGGGAGGGCGTTGAGGGCGGCGGGGTGTCGCGGCTTGCAGCTTGCGGCCGGCCCGCGGGGGCGACCCGTGGCGATCGAACGCCACCCCGCGGCCTACTCGACACCTGCGGGCGGGTCGGGCATAACGAAGCGTCCCCGGTACCGGTTTGCCGCACTTGGCTCGCGCCCGGGACAAGCGACCTTTACCTTCTGTTCGCCGAAACCCCGAGGATGCTGCCATGACGCAGGTTGCCAAGTCGACGGCTGACGATGCTTCTCACGCTTTGCGCCACGTGCTGGTGACTGGAGGCGGCACGGGCATCGGCCAGGGGATCGCCTGGGCGCTGGCGGCCGCCGGGTACCAGGTGATGGTCGCCGGTCGACGCGAGGATCGTCTGCGGGAGACCATTCAGCAAGCGCCTGCCGGGTCCGTGCCCATCCGGGGTGTGCAGGTGGATGTCGCCCTCCGCTCCAGCGTCACGCAGATGGTCGACTGGACCATCGAGCAGTTGGGGCGGATCGACTGCCTGGTGCACGCCGCGGGCATGAACATCAAGCAGCGTTCGATGCTGGAGATGTCGCCCGAGTGGTGGGACGAGATCCTGTCCGTAAACGCCACCGGCGCCTACAACTGCATGTGGGCGGTGCTGCCTGGCATGCGCGAGCGAGGCACCGGGCTGATCATCAACATCAGCTCGATTTCGGGCAAGCGAGCGGCCGACCTGGGAGGCATCGCCTACTGCGCGTCGAAGTTCGCGGCGACCGGCCTGGGGACCGCCGTGGGGCTGGAAGAGGCCAAGCGAGGCATCCGCGTCACGAACGTCTATCCGGGGGAGGTCAATACGCCGCTATTGGAACAGCGGCCGCAACCGGTCTCGGAGGAACGCCGTGCCGCAATGCTGAAACCCGGCGACGTGGCCCAGATGATATTGGCCCTCGTCCAACTGCCGCCGCATGCCCATGTGCCCGAGATTGTCATCAAACCCCTGGTGCAGGCGTACGCTTAGGCCGCGCAGGGGCTCGCGCCCGGCAGAGATCGGGTGTGGAACCGCTTATACTAGGGACAGGGAGCACACCGCGCGTCCCGGACCGATCGTCGTCCCCGTTTTCAGGAACCTCATGCCATGCTGCGTCGCACGTTTGTCGGCCTCGCCCTCGTCGGCGTCCTGCACGCCTCCGTCTCCAGCCCCGCTGGAGCGGCTCCTCGCGCGAAGGACGGCGCGAGTGACAACAAGTCGTCCGCCAAGTCCCCGGAACAGAAAACCTCGGAGGATGGTCCCATGCCCGAACTCGAAACCGTGACTCTCGGCGCCGGTTGCTTCTGGTGCATCGAAGCCGTCTTGCTCCGCGTGAAAGGCATCGAATCGGTCGTCTCGGGCTATATGGGCGGACAGACGCGCAACCCGACCTACGAACAGGTCTGCACCGGTCTCACCGGCCACGCCGAAGTTGTCGAAGTGAAGTTCGACCCGCAGAAGCTCTCGTTCGATGAACTGCTGGATGTCTTCTGGCAGCTCCACGACCCGACGACCCTGAATCGCCAGGGAGCGGACGTGGGCACGCAGTATCGCTCGGGGATCTACTACCACACCGACGCGCAGCGGGAAGCGGCCGAGAAGTCGAAGAAGAAGTGGAACGAGTCGGGCAAGTTCAAGAATCCCATCGTGACGGAGATCGCCAAGGCGAGCGAATTCTACGCCGCCGAGGACTACCACCAGGACTACTTCAACAAGAATCCTCGCAACCCGTACTGCCGCGCGACGATCATTCCCAAGCTGCGAAAGCTCGATCTGCTGAAGGACGATAACGACTGAATTCGCAGCCTGCACACGGCGCCATCTTGCGGCCAACATACGCCATGTGCCGACTACGACCTAGTCAATGAAAACACCCGCTGACCCAACCGAAGAAGGGTCAGCGGGTGCCTCTTCAGTCCCCGCGAGTCTGGGGAGCCCGCGGCAGACTGTATCCTTCATCAAGACGCTTAGCGGCGACCACCGCGACCGCGGGGGCCTTCCACTTCGGGACGGCGAGGCGGTGCAGGTCGGTCATCCTCGACCTCGTCTTCGTCATCCGACGAGTCATCATCGCGGTCATCGCGGTCATCGTCGTCCGAGTCATCGTCGCTGTCCGAGTCATCGTCATCGTCGTCCGCCGCGTCGTGGATGGCTTCATACAAGGCATTGAGCACCTTGTGGGCGGCACCGAGGTCGTCGGCATCCAGGGCCGTCTTGGCGGCGGCGATGGCTGCGACGACCTGTTCCTTGGTCACACCCGTGGGCAGCTTGTCGGCATCGACGGCCGCTTGCAGGGCGTCGATGTGAGACTGCAGGCGAGCCTTCGCTTGCTCCGGCGTGGCGTGGCCGTGATCGTCACCGCGTCCGCCGCCGTGATGTCCCGGCTTATCATCATCGTCGTCCTCGCGAGCGTCATGGATGGCTTCGTGCAAGGCATTGAGCACCTTGTGGGCGGCACCGAGGTCGTCGGCATCCAGGGCCGTCTTGGCGGCGGCGATGGCTGCGACGACCTGTTCCTTGGTCACACCCGTGGGCAGCTTGTCGGCATCGACGGCCGCTTGCAGGGCGTCGATATGAGACTGCAGGCGAGCCTTCGCTTGCTCCGGCGTGGCGTGGCCGTGATCGTCACCGCGTCCGCCGCCGTGATGTCCCGGCTTGTCGTCGTCTTCACGAGCGTCGTGGATGGCTTCGTGCAAGGCATTGAGCACCTTGTGGGCGGCACCGAGGTCGTTGGCATCCAGGGCCGTCTTGGCGGCGGCGATGGCTGCGACGACCTGTTCCTTGGTCACACCCGTGGGCAGCTTGTCGGCATCGACGGCGGCTTGCAGGGCGTCGATGTGAGACTGCAGGCGAGCCTTCGCTTGTTCCGGCGTGGCGTGGCCGTGATCGTCACCGCGTCCGCCGCCGTGATGTCCCGGCTTGTCGTCGTCTTCCGCGTCGTCATGCGAATCCTTGATTGCGTCGGTGAGGCCCTTGAGGATTTCGCGAGCTGCATCCTTGTTCCCGGCAGCCATGGCCGCTTCGAGATCGGCGACCAGCTTGGTCACTTCCTCGGTCGTCAGGTTGCCCGGCAGTTGACCGCCAGCCGCCAAGGCGGCCTTCAGGGAGTCGACGACTCTCTGCAACCGCGGCACTCCGTGGCGATCGTTGTCATGATCATCACCGACATCGTTCCCGGAATCGTCGACAGGCTGGCCGGTCGTCTCGCCACCGCCCACGTTCGGATCCACGGGAGTGTCGGACGGGCTCGGATTGTCATCGGGGGATTCCAGCGACGACACCTTGGAGCCAGGCTGATCGTACTGGCCGTGCTGGAAGGCCATGACCAGATCGGAACTGTTGAACCGACCGTCGCCGTTCCAGTCGCCCTGGTCCCAGTTGGCTTCCGACTCGGTTTCGAACTTACCATGCTGGAAGGCCTGTACCAGGTCGGAGGTGTCGAACGCGCCGTTGCGGTCGCAGTCGCCCGCCACGCTCGCGTCGGAGGCAAGTACCCGACGAGACTCCAGACCTTCGACTTGAGTCAGTCGCCCGAGTGTCCGGGTGCGACGAACTCTCCGGACTCGGGATCGCTTCATCCAACCGGTCAGCTGTTGGTGCAAGAGATGGAACATGGGTCATCACTCCAAGGTTGGGCCGAATGGCTGCAAACGACAGGATACCGTTGCCAAGCAGGCAGTGCGCGGTGGGTGCCATGCGAATTGAACACGGCCAGGGCGTTCAGGTTTTGTGACTTTCCCGCTACTTGCGGGAATCACGGAGTCGCTGGACCTCCACTCAGCGAGCGGGATTCGACCGCTGGCTACTTGGGGGGCAGCCAACGTCTCTCGCTCGCCACAGTTTGGAAGTCCCGAAGCGTCGAGCGGGCCGACACGGTTTTCGCGGAATTTTTAAAAACGGGGATACCAAGCGTCTCGGAGAGTGGGAAGGTATCCGCGGACGACCAGGGTCCGCTAGCCCCCTCGGCTTTGGGGGCCTCGATGCGTGCGGGACCGCGTTGCCGCGAATAACTCAAAAAGATTGGTTTTTATGTCGGATTCGAGGGGGCGATGGGACCTCCATTTATAATGCGAGGGAGCCCCTTCGGAACCGAGCCCCGCCGCGCCAAGATTCATGAACCAGCCGCCCGACGAATTCGCCGCCACCGACCGGACGTTGGTTCGCCGATTCCAGTCGGGGCAAAACGCGGCAGCGACGGAATTGTACGTACGCTACGCGGACCGTCTGGCGAAATTGGCGAGGTTGGAGATGTCGCCGCGGTTGAACTCCCAGTTCGACCCCGAGGATGTCGTGCAGTCGGTTTTCCGGACGTTCTTCCGTCGCGCGAATGAACCTTATTTCCAGGTGCCGTCGGGGGACCAGATCTGGCAGTTGCTGCTGGTGATTGCCACGAACAAGGTCCGCAAGCTCGGCCGGTACGCCCGTCAGCAGAAACGCGATGTCGGCCGTACGGTCGCAATCGACGAGGCGTCGTCGGCCGCCTCGGACGACCATGCCTCCCTGGCGATCCTGGAAATGGTGGTGCGTGATTCGCTGGAGGGGTTGCCGGAGTACCAGCGGACCATGATTGAACTGCGGATCCAGGGGTATACCACCGAGGAGATCGCGGCCCGGACCCAACGCTGTACGCGAACCGTGGAACGGATTGTCCAACGTTTTCGCGACCAGATGAATCGAATCGTTGAGGCGAGTGATGTCGAGCCTGATTGAACGAACCAGCTTTGATCGCCGGCTGGATGCCGCCGTCGAGCGGTTTGAAGAGTCGTTGCAGGCGGATCCGTTGAGCGATGTGCGGGAGTTCCTGCCGCGTGAACGGGGCGAGGAGTCGAGCCGCATCGCCGTCGAACTGCTGCGAGTGGACCTGCAGTATCGCTGGTCGCGCGGCGATCGGAAGTCGGCGGGCCAGTACCGAGCGGAGTTCGCCGAGTGGCTGGTGGAACGGTCAGGCGACGCGGACGACGAGTTGGCTTACGAAGAACGGCGGATGGCCGATTATGTGTCCTCGGCGGCCGCAGGTCGTGTCGACTCGGTTGCCTCGACACATGCGAGCCCATGGTCGAGCGGGACGGCGGCCGTCGCGCGGGCGTCGACGGTCGACGGTGTCGCCGATCGTGCGCGAGGAGACGCGCTGCGGTGGCTGGATCGAGCCGACCGGTTTCCCGAAGTGGGCGATACGCTGGCGGAGTTCCGGATCGAGGAGGAGTTGGGCCGCGGCGCGTTCGCTCGCGTGTACCGTGCCAAGCAGTTGGGCCTGGCCGATCGCGACGTGGTGCTGAAGATCACGGCCGATACGACGCTGGAGCCGGACAAGCTGGCCCGGTTGCAGCATGCGAACATCGTGCCGATCTATTCGCTGCACGCGCACGAAGGCCTGCAGGTGCTGTGCATGCCTTACATGGGCCGCCGCACTCTACGAGACTCGATCGTGGCCGCGCAGCAGGATGGTGCAGTAATGGATGTCGGGCACGGCCTGCGTCTGATCCAGCAGGTGCTGCGCGGGCTCCAGCACGCGCATCATCGAGGGATTGTGCATCGCGACATCAAGCCGGGCAATGTGCTGGTGGCCGACGATGGCACGGCCATGCTGCTGGACTTTAATCTCTCGGATGACATCCTGTCCGGCGGGCCACTCTGCACGCTGGTCGGCGGCACGCTGCCTTATCTGGCGCCGGAGCAGCTGGAGTCGCTGCGCACTGGGGAGCGGGTGGGTCCGCAAGCGGACATCTACAGCGTGGGGGTGATGCTGTTTGAGCTGCTGGCGGGCCGGCCGCCGTTTCCCGTGCGAAGAGGGGCGCTGGACGAGGTGCTTGAGCCGATGCGGTCCGATCGCCGCGCGTCGCCGTTCCTGCGCGATGCCGTGCCGGGTGTGCCCGCCAGTGTGGCCTGGATCGTAAATCGCATGCTCGCTCCAAATCCCGCGGCGCGCTACGCGACCGTCGACGAGGTGCTGGCCGACCTCGACTGTCATTTCCAGGATCGACCGCTGAGGTTTGCGCCGGACCGTGATCCGCGCGAGCGTTTCGGCAAGTTTCTGCGGCGGCACCCGCGACTGTCGTCCGCGACGGGAGTGGCTGCGATCGCGTCGGCGCTGTTGCTGGGCACCGCGGCTTCGTGGTGGTCGATTCACCAGCGGCTGCAGGATTCGCAGTCGCAGCAGGGCTGGAACGAACTGCAGTCGACGATGCCGGGCATCCGCGCGGCGCTGAGCCTGCCCGGGGGACCTGCGCCGGGGCTGGAGGCGTCGAGGGACGAAGCGACGCATCAGTTGGAACGATATGAAGTGGCCGCGAACGATTGGCGCGAGCGGCCGCAGGTGGCCCGTTTGCGCGGGGAACAGCGGCGGCAGCTGGAGGTGCAACTGGCCGATCTGGCGTACCTGCTCGCGGGCCAGGAACTGGCGGCCGCGCGGTCTGCGCGGGACGAGGCCGGTCGCGCTGGCCATCTGCAGGCGGCGCGGCAGTTCAACGCCTGGATCGCCAACCTCGACCAAGAACAGTCCTCTGCCGTCGCGGTCCAGCGCGATGAGATTGAGCGGATGGGGGGCGAGGCCGGCGTTATTGCCATGGCCGGCGCCGCGGCGCCGGCGCAACCGATAGCCACGACGACTCCCGAGCCATCGCCGTCGTTTGCGCGCGGGGGCGACGGATGGCGGACGACGTTCGGACTCATGCAGCAGGGCGAGTATGGGGAGGCAGCGCGTTGGTTGGAATCGGCGCGCGACCGTCATCCGCATGACGCGTCCGCGTGGCTGCTGCTGGGCAACGCCTACGCGGGCTCCGGTCGGCTGGACGACGCGCTCGCCTGCTACTCCGTCTGCGTCGCCATGTGGCCCGACTCCCTGGTCGGTCGCTACCAGCGCGGTCAGTGCCTGTTCGAGCTGCAGCGATATCGCGAAGCGGCCGCCGACTTCTCGGCTTGCCTGGAACGCGAACCGGGGAGTGTGTCGGTGCTGGCGAGTCGCGCTGCGGCGCGGGCCCAGCTCGACGAACTGCTCGCCGCACGGGACGATTTGGATCAAGCTATTGAACACGATCCGGAGAACGGCCGGCTGTACCTGCAGCGAGCCGAGGTGCGGCGCAAACTGGGAGAAGCGCCGGACACCGATTGGAAGGCTGGGCTGAGCTTGAAGCCGCGCGATGAAGCGGGCTGGGTGCAGCGAGGACTTGCGGCGGCCAAGACTGATCCCTCCCAGGCGCTGGAGGATTTCCGGCAGGCCCTGCAACTGAATCCTCGCTCGCGAATGGCGCTCCGCAACATCGCCTATGTGTACGGGGAGTTGCAGGGGCGCCTCGACGAGGCCATCCCGGTCCTGCGTCAATTATTCGAACAGCATCGCCATTTGGATGACCTGGTGTCGCTGGCGGTATATCATGGAAGGCTTGGGCAGCGGGAGCAGGCGTTGACGGCCGCTCGGCAGGTCCAGCAGGCGACGCCCACTGCCAAGCAGTGGTTCCAGCTGGCCTGCGTCCACGCGCTGCTGGCCCGGGCATCGAAGCAGCCCGGGTCGTCGTCGGATGGGGTGGCCGACTCTGCAGCCAGACCAGCAGCCAGACCAGCAAACGAACCGGCGGCCGCGCCAGCAGGCCAGACCGAGTCGGATATCCCGCGGGCGGACATCGCGCGGGCGGTCTACTGCCTGGAACGGGCCTTGGTGAGCGACGGCAAATGGCTGTCGGTGGCCATGGTGGACCGCGACCTGGATGCTCTTCGAGACAGCCAGCCGTTTCGCGAAGTGATGGAGGCGGCGCGGCAGCGTCGGCTGCGCGAGGCGGAGATGCGACGATGACAGGCGGGGCTGGCGGTGGATTCAGCGACTGGGGAGAGGCAGCGATGAGCGGTGGATCGGGAAAGCGTCGACGCGACACGCGCGCGGCGGGCCAGGCCCGGGGATCGCGACTGCGCCGCGCGGCGATCGAGGCGCTGGAGCCTCGGCAGCTGCTGCACGGCGACCGCCCGATGGGGCTCGAGAGCTCGCAGTTGTCGTTGAGCTTCGCGCCGGACGGCACCGACATCGCGGGCGCAAGCAGCGAACTGCATGCGCTGTTGGACGAGTTTGGAGTGGACGCGTGGCAGCAGACCGTTCTCCGCGCCTTCCAGACCTGGGCCCAGCACGTGAGTGCCGACGTCGGGGTGCGGCGGGATGGAGGCCAGCCGTTCGGGACACCCGGCGCGCGACTGGGTGACGACCGTTTCGGCGACATCCGCATCGGCGCCCGGCCGCTTGCCAACCGAGTCATGGCCATCTCCGTCTCCCAGGACTCCGTCGTTTCCGGAACCTGGGCCGGGGATGTGATCTTCAACAGCGAGGCGGATTTCGCGTCGCTGGACGACCTGTTCTCGGTAACGCTGCACGAAGCCGGCCATATCTTCGGCCTGGAGCATACCGACGAAGAATCGTCGCCCATGCATGTGCACGGCGTCTCGGACTCGGTGCAGCCTTCGGCGGCCGATATCGCCCTGCTGCAGGAGCTGCACGGGCCTCGGTTGCCCGATCCATGGGAGAATAAGGCGGGCGACGGCGACAACGATTCGATCGCGCACGCGACCGAGGTGAAGGTGGGCGAGGTCCGTCAGGAGCAGGAGGGGCTCGGCCCCGTGCTGCTGTTCGCCGACATCCGGGATACGGCGGACCAAGATATCTACGAAGTGGAAAGCCCCGGACATGCGACCGATGCGTTCACCGTGCGCGTGATCGTCCAGGGCGTCAGCCAGCTCAGTCCCCGTCTGACGTTGCTGGACCAACAGGGCGTCGTGCTCCAGCAGGTCCAGGCCGACGGCGACCTCAGCAGCGACCTGTCCCTGCGCGTTGGTCCGTCCGCCGAAAAACAAAGCCTTTACCTCATGGTCGACTCCGGTCGCGACGATGTCTTCGGGCTGGGCGGATACTCGCTGGTGATCACGCGCGACGACGTGCCCGCGGGTGATGCTCGCATGCTGGAGAAGCTGGCCCTGAGCGGCTTGCGCCAGTTGACGACCGGCGACTTCGAGGACTTCTTCGATGACGACGAGTCACGCCTCTATCGCGAGGATCTTCGTTCGGATGATGAGTTCAGCACGGCCACTCGAATCGATCCACGGCGTATGCACGGTAGCAGTCCGCGATACGAAGTGATCGGAAGTGTGAGCAGCCCGCTCGATCGCGACCATTACGAGTTGCGCGCACCGGAGGACCTCACAACGGACGTGATGACCGTCGCCGTGCGGGCCCTGGATTCGGGCGGGCTGTCCGCGGTAGCCGGTGTGTATGATTCGATGGGGCAGCGCGTCGCATGGAATGTTTTGGTGAATGGTAACGGCGAGTACCTGCTGCAGGTACCGCGAGTGCAGCCGGGAAGCAAGTACCAGGTGGTCGTGGTCGGGACGGCGTCCCGGGGCGAGTCGGCGGCGAGCAACTACCAGCTGAATGTGCATTTCGAGAGCGCCGAGGTCGTGCTTGAGACGTACCAGACGGGCGTGCTCGGCGCAGAGATCCAGGTCTCTGGGCTGCATCTGTCCACGCCGCAGCTGTTCCACTTCGGACTCTCGGTGGCTGGCAGCGGCGAGGAGATCGAAGCCGGCGCGATGGTGCGACTGCGCGACGCCAGCGGCCAGGTGGTCTATCAGGTCGCGACGACGACGGGACAGTTTCGGGCCGCTGGTGACTTTCGCACCTCCGGTAGCGTGCTGCTGATGCCGGGTACCTACCAGATGCAGGCGATTCCGCTGCGAAAGGCGGGATACACGGCGGCGATTTCCTACAAGCTCGCAGGCGTCGTCGTGTCCGATCCCTTTGGCGTGGATCCGATGGAGCCGAGCGAAACCGATTTCGCGTGCCCCGGGCTGGTGGGCGTCTACTGCTACCCAGGCGGCATCCAGTCGGCGGACCCGTATCTGTTCGAGGAGTACCTCGGAACCACCATCGGCTTCACGAGCGGCCTCGATGTCGATTCCATCGTCCTGCAGGACTGGTGGAACTGGTACTGGCAGAATGAAGGCGAGGGGAACGGGCCGCCGCTGGGAATCCAGGACCGCTACGACGCCGAAGCCGGCTACCAACTCGAAGTGGGCGTTGATGAAGGCGTGCTGGCGAACGATATCGATCCGAACCTGGATCTGATGACCGTGAAGCTGGTGACCCCGGCCAGCCATGGGAAAATGCAGCTCAATCCTGATGGCAGTTTCTGGTACGTCGCTGACCAAGGATTCTCGGGCACCGATACGTTCCAGTATCTGGTCAACGACGGGCTGGCCAACTCAACGGAGGTCACCGTCTCCATCGTCGTCTCACCCAACACGGACATTCGCGGCGACTTCGACCACGACGGAATGCTCGGCGTCCGCGATCTGGATCTGCTGCGCGATGCGATCCAGGGCCAGTTGCCTGGCGTCTATGACTTGAATGGCGACGGTGCGACCGACCTGGCCGACTGGCATGTTCTCGTGCGGGAAGTCATCGGAACGAACTACGGCGACGCGAACCTCGACGGACGCTTCGACAGCAGCGACCTCGTGCTGGTGTTCCAGCAGGGCACGTATGAGCAGCCGCCGAATTCGGACCCCGGGGAGACGACGGTCCCGACGAGCTGGGCGGCGGGCGACTGGAACGCGGACGGTCAGTTCAGCACGGCCGACTTGATCTTCGCCTTCCAAACGGGCGGCTACGGAAGAGAAGACGACGAGCAGGCGTGACCGATGAAGGTCTTGGCTGCGTCCGTGCGGGCAGATTTTGGAAGGCCCGCCTTCTCGCGCGTAAAAAAACAACCGGCGTCTCCGCCGGTTGTCGAATACTTGCGGGCCCTTGGGCCATGCCCCTTAGGGAAGGCCTTGGCTTGCCAGCGGCTGGGAGCTAGTCCCACCACCACTGGCCCTCGGCCAACTGCTGGACCTTCACCTTTTCGTGTTCCGACGCGACCTTGCCGTTTTCGTCGTGCATCAGGTGCTCGGACGAGATGGCCTTGCGGGCATTGATGTGCACGCCGCCCCCGATCGGGGTCATCAGGACGTTGCCCTTCCAGAGGGCGTTGACGGCCGTCTCGACCTGGCGAGGAGCGTTGTAGATCTCGACAGGCACCTTCTTCTCGTTGCCGAAGGTGTCCATCGACCACGAAGCCTGCGTGTAGAAGTCCTGTTCCTGGATGTAGGCGGCCGCGACCAGCATGTCGATGATGTTTCGCATCTGGGCGTAGACCGGCACCTTGTTCGCCAGCTGCCCGTACTCGCGCGTAAAGGCCTCCGTGAAGTCTTCGCTGGCCTTGTCGATCTTCTTCGACTGCGACCGTGTGCCGTCTTCGCGGACCATTTCGTTCGCGCCCACCAGCTTCACGCCTTCACCAACCAGTTCCGCGGCGTTTCCGTCGTCGCTGACGCGGACCGAATCGTAGTCCGGCACGAAGAACCACCGCTGCATGGCGTTGCGATTGATAGCGCTCGCCTTCGCCCGCGAGACGTAGCTCGGGATGTTGGCAGGAGCGTCCTCCAGTCCGATGCCGATCAGCTTCATGCGGTAGTCGGCCTCCACCAGTACGCTGGCGAAGTGCGTTCGCGGCGAGATGCCATTGACGGTCACCGTCTGGAGGCCCAGGGAGTCCTGCAGGCCCTTGACGATCAGGGCCGTATCTGCCGGGACGGCGTTGCCGCCCATCTGTGCGAGGAACTGCTGCATCTTGGCCAAGCCTTCCTGCGTCGGATCGATCGAGACGCTGACGACGCCCGCCTGCTTCATGCCAGGGCCAAACGTCCGCAGCGCGACGATCAGGTCTTCCAACTGCAGCACCGTCTTGCCGCTGGCGATGCCGATCGGATGTCCCATGCCGTTGATCGCAAAGCCCTCGGCGGGGCCGGCCAGTACGATGTCGCCCGACTCGGGATAGAAGAACACATACTGCAGCTGCGTGAGGCCCGCCAGGTACAGCATGTCATCGCCCGGCTTTTCACCCCCGGCCAGCTTGGCAGCGAAGGCCTTTTCGAGCCGATTCAGCGAAACCTTGCGCAGGTCACTCTGCTTCGACAGCTCGCGTCCCAACGCCGCCACGGCTTGCAGCCGTCGCTGACGGCTCAGTTCGCCGCTGCCATCGACCGATCGCTTCAAACTCAACACGCCCTGCGCGTCGATCGCCACACCGGCCGCCGGAATCGGTCCGCCGATGAACGTATCCACGGTCGCATCCGTGCCCGTATCCGTGTTGTCGACGGTGTCCGTTGTGTCCGTGTTATCGGTCTGGGCCGACAGCGGACTCGTCAGGAAGACGGCCAGCAGAAACAGCGACAGGAGGTGCAGGAGGGGATGTTGACGCAGGCGGTCCATGGAGAG
>JBIIEC010000514.1:0-3854 GCA_044238045.1 Pirellulaceae bacterium
CGAGTGACAACGACTCAGCAGACCACTGGTGCGTTCGTCCCCCAATTGGCTCAAGTCCATGCGCAAGGCCTTGCCGAACAGCTGCCGACGCAGGTCGAAGGTAAGCCGCTGCTCAAGTCGGCTCACGCACATCGCGTTGGCGTACAGGAAGATGCCTTTGATCATGGTCGCGAAGACCAGCGAACCGACGATCAGCGCCACCGTGCGGAACGGATCGTGGGGAAGGTAGCGTTCGATCCAGGGTTGAATCGCCAGCCGCGTCCCCAGCACACGACGCTCCGCATCGAGATCAAACTGGAGGCTCTTGCGATTGCCGGGCGCGGCGACCAGTCCCTGCGCCGATGCCTCGGCGGGGCCGTTCGCACGGCCAGCACCGGACGCGTCCACTCGCTGCAACTGCTCTTCGATACGAGCCACCTGCGCCCGCGACTTGTCGATCTCCTCCTGCATCCAAACCTGCAGGGACTTGCCCTGGAAGGCGACTTGGATGACCGGGTAGAGCGCCCCGATGTTGCCGCCCCAGACGACGGCCACCAGCAACGAGAACACAAAGGTTCCGGCCACGGTCCAGGGATACTGGAGCGTGTTCCGAAGCGCGCGGACGTAGTTGTTCATGGAGCAGTCCAAGACTACAGTGCATCCGATTCATCGACAGGACGTTCCCTGCTACTGACAAGGAGCGTCCGCGGAGGGACCGGCGGGAGCCCATGCGGCGTCAACCCAATCGACGATTTCCCCTGCTTGCGTGGGGCAAGCGATGCATGTGCCTCCCGGCGGTCGGCGGTTGTAGCACACGCCTCCGCCATCGTCCAAGAGCAGCACGCCTCAGTGTCCCGACACCCGTTCGACTTACTGGCCCATCCTGCCCAAGCCCGCAGAACCGGGGCCGACGAACGCTGGCAGCAGCACTGCTGGCTGCGGGGTAGGAACGACGCTCGGCGTGCGAACGCGAGTCAGGCCGCGGCGTGGTTTCGACACTCGACCAGCGTCCGCAGGGCCTGCTGCAGTTCCGCCACGCGCGCCGAAGCCTCGTGAAACCGCCTCACGTAAGTTATCGCCGCCTCGGACACCTGTTGGAACGCGGCGGGAGTGCTTTGCAATTGCCGCACCATTTCGGCCAAGCGATCCATCTGGTCGTTCGCGGTGAAGCCGATTCCATGCCTGGTCAGTGCGAAATCCGGATCCACTCGGCGGGATAGAATCGGCACTCCGTGTCGCGCGGCCTGCAGGAAGGTGTTCGGAAAGCCTTCGCTGTCCGACGTGTTCACCAACGCCCGGGCTCGCGCGAAATACCGATCCATCTCGCCAAAAGCCACCTGGGGGATCACCGCCACATTCGCCGGCAGTTGGATCGAAACCGGTCGTACGCCCCGGCGTGGCGTGAGCGGATTCATGATGGCGAGGAAGCGAACCTGCGGGCAGCGCGCAGCGAGTTCGGCCAGCAGGTCGGCTCGCTTGCTGTCCGTGTCCGCCCTTCCCACCCACAGGACATAGTCGCGTGCATCCAGCGGCGTCACCGACCAGGGGTTGGAGGGGAGCTCGATCGGGTTGCGAATGAGCACGGCGCGTTGGCCGGCTTCCGCGAGCAGTTCCTTCTGGAACTCGGTCTGGGCGACCACCAGGTCGGAACGCAGGAGCGCGTAACGATAGCGGCGCAACCCAGCCGTCGCGGGCTCGCGCGACCCCAGGGCTCGAAAGGCATCTTCATCCGAAGTCAACAGAACGACCGATCGCTGCCCGCGTTGCCGGGCCCGCCGCACGATGGCCGCCGCGGGATCCTGCATGCCGACCGCGATCCAGACATGCGGGTTGAGTTCACGGGCGTCGCGAAACGGCAGCGGCTCCGACGAAAACCGCCGATGCACGGAATCCCCGGCCTTCCGCAACCAGCGACGAATGGGGCGACTCCAAGCCGAAATCCTCGCGCTGCGTTCGGTCAAATCGCCCACACGGACCAGACGTACGCCATCCCGCAACTCAGGCAGTTCCTCGCTCGCAGAACGAATCACCAGCATCACTCGCATCGCATCGACGCGCGCCAGCCCGCGCGCGAACGTCCAAGCGCGCACCTCGGCTCCACCAAACGAACCGCTGTCGCCGGGAGCCACCAGCGGACCGGCGCCCAGGCGTACCATGGCAATGTCCAAATCCGTCTCCTTCGTTCGTTAGCGTCGTGCTCCCGTATTCCTTCGGAGACGCAGCGCCGCATCGCCCCGACACACGCGGGATGCCCGCGAACCGCGTCAGGCAGCGTCGCAGGGCTTCCACGGAAGCGACTCCTGCACCTCCCGCGCGACGACCGGCCATGTGTCTCTCCCGGGGAACCCGCGATCGGGCACCCCAGGCCTGGTCGACGCAGGCCCGGACGAGGAAGCCGCCAGCGACTGCAACAACACCGACGATAGTTCGCGACAACGCGCCTCCGCGCCGTGGGCCAGAAGCACCTGCTCCCGGATGCGTCGCGACATGCGCTGGTACTCATGAGACTGCACGGAGATGCGCTGCAAGGTTTCCACCAGTCGGTCGACTGCACCGCCTGCACAGACTCCGCCTCCCTGCCGAGCCAGCAGGCCGTCCGGATCCGCGTTCAGCGAGACGACCGGCACTCCGTGCAGGCCTGACTGCAGGAAAGCGTTGGGCAGTCCCTCGCGGTCCGAGGTATTCATCAACCAGTCCGCGTGCCGGTAGTAGTGATCCATCCGCCGCCAAGGCACATGCGGAACGATCGTTACGTTCCCGGGACAATCGCGACAATACTCATCGAACAGGCGTTCATCGTGCCGGTTCATGATGAGCACAAAGCGTTGCTTCGGACAGCGACGCGCGACTTCCAAGGCCAGGTCAGCTCGTTTCGAATTGTTGTCCGAACGACCGACCCAGAGAACATAAGCTCCGCGCGTCTCGCCAGGCCGGGTGGCTTCGTCGGTCGCGCAAGACTCGATCGGATTCCGAATGACCACCGAGTGTACGCCTGCCACGCGCCTCAATTCGGCAGACTGGTATTCCGTCTGTGCGATGATGGCGTGAGCGTTGCGCAGCGAGTAGCGGCAGAGGGCGCCGAATTCGCCGTAGAGTCCGCGATCGCGTCTTCCGCGACGAAGCACATCCTCGAGCGTACGGTCGCTGGTGATGAACAGCACCACCGCCTGCCCGCGGGCGCGAGCCGTCCGCACGACGCTGGCCGTGCGGTTGGAAACGCCGAAAGCGGCCACCACGTCGGACTCTCCTCCCGGAAACGAGGAACGCCGCGCGGGCCATCCCAGGCACCGCTGTTCCAGCGATCCCACCAGTCGCGTCATTGCTCGCCCCAGGGTTCCCAGCCACGTCCGAGCATGTCCCGGCCCGGCCTCGTAGTGCACCAGCACCCCCTCGCGCCGCTCGCTGTCCCGCGGCTCGCGCGACGCGAGCACGAAATGCACGTCCCAAGGTCCGACCGCCGCCAGCCCGCGCGCGAATGTCGCGGCACGAAACTCCGCCCCGCCGATCCCGGCGGCGGAGCGATCGTCGAACATTGCGTGCGCCGCCGGACAGTCGAAAAGCACGCGCCATCGCCGGGGCTCGTCCACACCAGTTCGGCCGTCGGCAGCAGGCGCCGCTTCGCGGCAAGTTGGTCGCGTCATGCGGTCACCTCCGCGCGATGCGACTCCGTCGGCGGACGCCGGATCTCCAGGGGACGGTGACCGGCTCCGGTCACTCCCGCGCGAGGCTGGCTGTTCAGCCAAAGCCCCAGGACCGCCAGCGACCAGAGCCCCGTGGCACCCTGCCCCGTCGCGTCGAAGCGGGACACCAGCAGTTCCAGCGCGTCGCCTCGAAACCAGTCACGCAGGGGCGACCCTGAGTCCAGCAACAGATCC
>JBIIEC010000129.1:0-13292 GCA_044238045.1 Pirellulaceae bacterium
TGGGCCCTTGGTTGGTGGTGGGAATCCTCGCGCTGCTGTTCCTCGCCAGCCTCGGCGCGACGTTGCTGGCCACCATCCAGCGCCGAGGCGCGATGGCGATGGCCAGCCTCGGACTGCTGACCTTGGGAGTCCTCGCCGCACTCGGCCACACCACCTGGTCGATGGCTCGCAGCAGGTCGCCGCTGCTGCTGGGCGACCAGAAGGCCGCCGTGGCCGCCGTCGTGCTGCTCGATACGTCGCCGCGCATGCTGTATGCGGAGCGGGAGCAGACGCGTCTGCAGCGCGCCCAGGAGATCACGCGTTGGCTGCTGCGGCAGTTGCCGCAGGAGAGCGAGGTGGCCATCATGGACTCCGGTCCCGCGCCGCCCGCCTTCGCCGTCGACCGCGGCGCCGCGAACCTCGCCGTCGACACCCTGGAACCCACCTACGTTCCGCAGCCATGGAGCCGCCGCTGGGAACAGGCGATGGCCCTGCTCGCCGGCAGCCCCCTGCCCCGCAAGGAGCTGTATGTGGTCTCCGATCTGTCGCGCGGGACGTGGGACGACCTGGAGCAGTCGTCGATCGCCAACCGGCTCGCCGAACAGCCCGAGATCGACGTGCAACTGGTCGATGTCGGATCGACCAACCCCGCCAATGACGCGATTCAGTCACTGGAACTCTCGCAGGCCACCTACACGCCGGGCACGCCGTTCCAGCTGGACGTGCGCGTGCAACGACAAGGCACGGCGGGGACACGCAACCTCGAACTGTACCTCGAACCTGCGCAGGACGACGGCCCGTTGGTCGTGGATGGAAAACTGCAGACGCCAGCGCCCGAAGCGCGCGGCAGCCAGGCGCTGACGCTCGATCCCTCGGTCGAAGCCACGGCGCGATTCAACGTCGCGCCGCTCGAACCCGGTACGCATCACGGTTTCGTGCAACTGGTCGGCGAAGATCCGCTGCAGGCCGACAACCGCCGGTACTTCAGCCTGCTGGTCCGCGAGCCCTGGACGCTGCGATTGGCGGCCGGAGCGGGCGCCGAGGCAAGTCTGTTGACCGAGTGGCTGGCTCCGCTGGAACTGCGCGAAGCCGACCGAGCGAAGTTCCGCTGCCAGATCGTCCCCATGGCGGAGGTAGACAAGGACTTGGCGGCGGATGCGGGCGCGGCGCCGACTCGCCTACCGACGCCCCCACCCACGGGCATCGCGGCGATCGGCCTGCTCGACCCGCCGCCGCTGCAGCCATCCCAGTGGGCGGCGCTGCGAACCTACGTCCAAAACGGCGGCGGCTTGGCGGTCTTCCTGGGACGCAACGCCGACAGCGCCGCGGCCTTCAACAACGGCGGGTCCAACACCCTGCTGCCCGCGCCGCTGGAACGCCAGTGGCGCGACGACGCGGGCGTCGCCCTGGCTCCCCGCGACTACGATCATCCGATGCTCGCCGTCTTTCGCAACGTGCGCGAATCGGTCCCGTGGGAGGCCCTGCCCGTCTATCGTCACTGGGTCGTCGGTCCCTTCGCACCGCAATCGCGATCGATCCTCGACTTTGACGATGGCAAGCCGGCGGTGCTGGAGCGGACGTTGGGCAAGGGCCGCGTGGTGCTGATGACCACGCCGGTCACCGATGCGGACGATCCCCAGCGGCCCGCCTGGAACGCCCTGCCGACCAGCCTCGACTCGCTGCCCGCCTTCGTGCTGATCGATCGCCTGTTCCTGTACCTCGCGCAGGCAAACGACGCTCCGCTCAACCATGTCGTCGGCCAGCCGGCATCGCTGCCCGCGCCGGGGGGCGCCGGCGAGCGACTCACGCTGTTCACGCCGCGCGGCGACTGGACGGAACTGACCGCGAACGAAGGCCAGGTGTCCATGCCCTTCACCGACCAGCCCGGCATCTATCGCCTGCGCACCAGGGCAGGCATCACAACGGCCAAGGGCTTCTCGGTGAACCTGGCCGCGGGCGCGACGCGCCTGGAACGGCTGGACGCCCCGGCGCTGGAACGCATCCTGGGACCGGGCCGCGCGCGCCTCGCCGCCAACGAAGACCAGATCGTCCGCGGAATCGACGAAGTGCGGATCGGGCGCGAGTTCTATCCGTTCCTGATGCCGGTCATCGCCCTGGTGCTGGCGCTCGAATACATCGTGTCCAATCGCTTCTATTCACAAGGAACTGACCAATAGTCGTCACTTGCCGACCGCTCCAGCAGCTGACAACATCGTGTCAGGTGAGCGTGCGGCAGCCCGACGATGAACGCCCGGAGGATCCAACGGGCAAAAGGATGAGGGGTTGATGTCAGGCTGGGGATTGGAGCCCATCATGGACAGCTACGGAGTAGTCGCGGCCCTGGCCGGACTGCTGGTGGCCGTGCTTTTGCTGGTGGCGCCCTGGAGTCGGCAGGCGGCCCGCGGTCGCCGCTGGACGCTGCTCGGCCTCCGCGCCACCGTGATCGGCCTGCTGTTGATCGCCATGCTGCGGCCCTACTACCGAAGCACGCAGAGTCGCCCGCAGGAGTCCACGCTGCTGGTGCTGCTCGATCGCAGCCGCAGCATGGGCGTCGAGGACTCGACCGATGGAGCCTCCCGCTGGAAAGACCTCACCCGCGCGGTGGAGCAGTCAGGCTCCGAATGGCAACGGCTTCGTGAGCGGTTCCAGGTCGAGGCCTTTGGATTCGCCGAGAAACTCGACGCCGCGCCGTTCGATCTCGCGAAGACCGACCGGTCGCCGCCGCCCCAGGGCCAGCAGACCGACATTGCCGGAAGCCTTTCGGAAGCGCTGCGGCGACAGGCGGGTAAACGCATGGCCGGCGTCCTGCTGCTCAGCGATGGCGCCCAACGCGTGCTCCAGCCCCGCGCCGACATGCAGCAGGTAGTCCGCGAACTGAACCGCCAGGGAGTCCCGCTCTTTACGATCCCGTTCGGCAAGCCCCGCGAACAGTCGCAGGCACGCGATGTGGCCGTCGAGCAACTGCCCGACAGCTATGTGGTCTACGTGAAGAACGAAGTGGAGGTGCAGGCGCGCGTGCGGCTCCAGGGTTACGTCAACCAGCCCGTCCGCGTACGCGCCGTGCTGGAAGGCCCCGGTCCCGGCGAGAACTCCCAGGTCGCGACACAGGAACTCACCGCCCAACAGGACGACCAGTCGCTCGAATTCCGCTTCCCGATCACGCCCGCGAAGGCCGGCAACTACACGCTCCGCGTCGAAGCGGACCGGCAACCGGGCGAACTGGTCGATGGCAACAACCGACTCACCTCCTACCTGCAGGTCCTCGAAGGCGGCATCCGCATCCTGTACGTCGAATCAAACCTGGTGGGTCCCGAGCAGCAGGTGCTGCGGCAGTCGCTGGGAGCCTCCCCCGACCTGGAACTCGACTACCTGCCGATCGACCTGCGGCAGCGCGACCGGTGGCCGGTGAAGCTGGCGACGGACAAGCAGTTGTCCGCATACGATCTTGTCCTCATCGGCGATGTGCCTGCGGACGCGCTCGGCGAGGAACAGCTGAACGAACTGGTCCGTTTCGTTTCCAGCGGCAAAGGCCTGATGATGCTCGGAGGCCTCCATACACTCGGGCCGGGCGGTTACGGCCGCGACCGCTTCCAGACTTTCGCGCGGATGCTGCCCGTGTCCCTCAGTCCGCTCGAATTCCAGGAGCCGGGCGTAGACCAGCCAATCCGCGCCGACGTCCATGTACCCGGCCCCCTGCGTTGCGTGCCGCGTTCGCACTTCATCACCCAACTCGCGCCCACCGCGGCCGCCAGCCAATCGGCATGGGACAAGTTGCCACCGCTGCTCGGCGCGAACCGCTTCGAAAAACTGCCCGCCCGCGCCGTGCGACTGCTCGAATCGCCAGCCCCCCAGAACGCGCCCCTGCTCGTCGCCTGGCAGTACGATCGTGGCCGTGTCCTCGTCTTCGCCGGTGACTCGACCCATCGCTGGTGGCGTTACGGCATGGCCGACCTCCACAAACGCTTCTGGCGCCAGTGCATGCTGTGGCTCGCCAACCAGGACGAGCAAGTGAGGCGCGATGTATGGATCCGACTCGATCGCCACCGTTACCAGCGAGGTGAAACCCTGGGATTCGCGGCCGGAGCTCGGGACGAAGTGGGCAACCCGCTGCAGGGCGTCGAAATGACCGCCGAACTGCAACGCGACTCGAGTGCGCCCCGCGCGCTGCAGCTGACGCCCGTCGAATCCGAATGGCGCGGCCCCAGCATCGAACTGATGGAAGCCGGCAACTACACCCTGAAGGTCGTGACAAAAGCCGATGGCAAGCCGATCGGATCCGCGACCGCTCGCTTCCAAGTGCTCGCCCGCGACCTGGAACTGTCCGAGCCCGCGGCCAGCCCCGACCAGCTGCAGCTGCTGGCGAGCCTCACGGCCGCCGCCGGTGGCCGCAGCCTGCCGCCCGAGCAGCTGCCCGAGCTGCTCCGCTCACTCTACCAGAACCCGCCGGAGATGGTCGTTGAGTATGAGTCGAAGTGGCGCTTCGGCGACTCGGCTCTCGACACCTGGCCGTTCTTCCTCCTCTTCGTCGGACTGCTCGGCGCCGAATGGACCTTGCGCAAGAAGTGGGGTCTGAATTGATGCGAGCGGTGCGGCCGTTTTTTGAACCACGGAGAGCACCCATCGATCCATAGCGTCCCACGACACGCCGGCGACGAGTCTCCCCGCCTAATTCGGACGATACTTACCGCGCTGCGCGGCCTTGATGAGGTCCTGCGAGTCGAAGCGTCCATCGCAGTTCCAGTCGCCCATCTCCCAGGTCGTCTCGGCCGATGCCGGTTTGTCGTACGCGCCCGCCTGCATGACGAGCACGAAGTCCTGCGAATCGAACACGCCGTCCAGGTTTGCATCGCCGGCGGTCGTGTACAGGATATCCTCGACCATCACATCGAGGTCCGCTTCGCTCAGCGTCTTGTCCGTGTTCAGGTCGTACTGCAGGTCGGGCACGGGAGCGCGGATGGCGGCGCAGACCATGCCCAGGTCGACTCCGTCCACTCGGCCGTCGCGATTGAAGTCGCCGCGATCCCCCGGCGCTGCCGGACGATTCGGCTGCCCGAAACTGTTCGCCAGCAGCAGTTGCCAGTTGAGCGCTCCATCCGGCACGCGGCCCGCGCTGCGATTGACGGGAGTTCCTGGCAGCATGACGTCATCGGCAAAACGCGTGATGCGTCCGCGTCCATCGGTCGCCAGCAGCCAGACGCCGTCGGTGGAACCGGAGCGGAAGCCGAAACCAAGCTGCGTCTCGTCGAGCACCAGGTAGCCGCCGGGCGGCAGCTTGCCGAGGGCGGCCGGGATCGCGTACCGCATCGGATTGTCGGCATCGTCGGAGATCCACCAGCCGGTGACGTCGATGGTTTCCGACCGCGAGTTGTACAGTTCGATACGATCAATTTCCGGCGCCACGGAACTCGAGAGCACTTCGTTGACAACCACGTCGTAGACGGGAAAGCTCATGCCGCTGCCGGGCGTGCCACCGTACTGGGAACTGGCTCGCCACGAACGGGCCTGGGCAGGATCGGCCCCGCCGCCGATCCACTCCAGGGTGCTTCCCAGTCCGTCGGCGCGCGACGACCAGTCGCCACCATCGGAGTAAGCAGCCTGCTGGATGACCGTGCCCGAAGCATCGACCAGCGTCAACTGTTCCCCGCTGTCGCTGAGCCGCCCGCCATACACGCCGTCCACGCCCCCAGCCCCGTCGCTGCCACGGGCGATCGACGGCTGGCTGCCATAGCGGGACGCGAACGCCGCTCGCTCCTTGACGACAACCAGCGACTGTCGCGCGCCCAGTACCTGCGACGCGAACTCGAAACGGATACCCTGGGTATCGCCCTGCACGTCAACTTCGACGAAACGCACGCCCGCCATTTCGATGGGCTGGTCGCCGATGTTCGCGACCTCGATAAACTCAAACATTCCGCCGCCCGCCACCGCCTCGGCCCACTCGGGATTCCCGGCGCGCGGGTTGTAATTGATCTCGCTGATGCGCAGATTGCCGGCGCCAGCCGGAACCACCACCTCGCCAAAGGACTTGTCGGCGACCAGCGCGCCCTGGGGATTGACCAGCTGCAACCGACCGCCCGTGTCGGGCAGTTCGGTGCCATAACCCTGCACAAAGCGTGTCTCGCCACCACGGGGACTCGACGTGCGACTGCGGAACTCGGCGACGTTGCCCACCAGATAAAGCGTTCCCTGCGCGGGGATGACCGTGCCTGGCTTGAAGGCATGCTGCAGCGAACCGCGGACACTCCAGTTCGACAGATCCACGGCGAAGGCGTTCGGGTTCACGATGGTCAGGTATTCATCGCCCGGCCTGCCCGATTCGGGTCGATACACCATCTCCTGGCCAAAACGGAGCGAGACATCGGCGGGCTGCGCCTGCGGAATGCCCACTCCGCCGTCAACGTGGTACTTCGTCAGGTAGGGCAAGCGCCGGTCCAGGTAGCGTTCTTTAATGTTTTGCGCGACCTTGTCGTAGGGCAGGTTCTGGCCGGGAAAATGAGCCTGCGTCTTCCACTTCGCGCGGTCCAGCGGCACGATGTCGCGAATATCCTCGACCAGTTCATCGATTCTGCGGTGGAAGTAGCCGGTCGCCAGGTAGTCATCGGCCAGCGTGCGAACGCGGCGCAGCAGCATTTCGCGCGTCTGCGGGCTATTGATGATCCCGTCGATCAGCATGTTGATCTTGCCGTCGTGCAGCGGAAAGGCCCGGGTCCCCAGGAACGGATGCACCGCGTTGGGGAACGTCGCCCCGGTCGTTACTTCGTTGGCCAGGATCGTGTCGGTGTTGAGCGCATCGGGTCCGAAGACAAGGTCCAGGTCCCAGGGCAGCATCTGCCATTCGCCCGTGCCGTTCGTGTCGCGATAGATGAAATGGTTCTTGTCGGACGCGTCGATATTCTGGGCCAAGACGTGGCTGGCCATCAGGTTGATCTGAGCGGGCAGGTCGACGTTGTCGAACAGGAACGACTGCAGGGCCGCATCCTTGAGCTGCAAGCCCTGGAGCAGCGCGAGGAGGTCGGACTTGTCCTCGTCGTCGCGTGTCTTCTTCTCGAAGGACGTCGTGCTGCCGAAGCAGCAGGTATAGTACGAGCCGGGATTCGCTTTGTAGAGCGATCCTTCGGGATCAAGTCCGTGGCGTGCGAGGAACTCCTTGTCCGGCTGCTCGACCATGAGTGCCAGACTGAAGAACTCGCCGTTTTGCTGCATGCGGATATGGTACGTTTCGGGTGACGGCGTACCGATGTCCAACTGAAAATCGCTGGTCAGGATCGGTCGCGTATACGACTTGTCGGTATACGTCGCGTTCAGGTCGACCTCGGTGACCCGCGGCGCGTCCTCGTTCAGCAGGAAGTTGTGGTCGTCGTTGAATTCGACCTTGTAGCTCTTCTTGGGCCAGCTTTGGGCGGTACCGCCGCGGATGCGGATGAAGACGTTGTCATACAGTTCGCCGTGGTAGTAGATCGAGGCTCGCGTGCCGCGCACCGTATTGGCGGAGCCGGGCGTCTCGATGAAGCGATGCAGCACGGGGACTTCACCGTCAAGGCGCGGGTCCTCTACGATCGTGCCGTAGTACTGCGGCGAGTTCTTCGTGTCGACAAACGTTGGCTCCCGCCGCTCCAGCCCGTCCACGCTGGAGGCCTTGATGTAGTAGCGCACCATCTGGCCCGGCGCGGCGAGGTTCGGGGGCAAAGTCGCGGTGAACGTCCCGTCGCCCGCGATCGCATCGCCATTCTGCCCGTCGTCCGTCATCGGCACCGTCGCTTCGGTGCCAAACATCACCCGGTAGTGCACGTTCACTGCGGAAAGCGGGCTGATCGTGCCACGCACCCGCGCGGTGACCACCAGCGACGTCGCGTCGCCAACCGTCTTCCACTCATGCGCCACCCGCGTCACCTCGGCGGACAGCGGCGCATTCGTCGCGCCAGGCGTCGGCACCGGGAAGTGGCCTGTCTCGTTGGCGTACATGCCGTACGAGACGTCGGAATACTGCCGCGGCGGATCCTTGAACGCATGCACCACGGCGCCCTCCGCGTTCGTGAGCGCCAGGTATTCGCCGTCGCTCGAAAGCTGGAAGTTCGTGTGAAGCCGGCCCTGTTCATCAAGTCGCGGATCGCGCACATCCTCGCCCGAAGCGTAGACAACCAGATAGCCGCGGGCCGGCACCGTCGTGCCGGCCGGGAACGCCCACTTCCGTGGCTGCTGCGGATCGTCCGTCAGGTGCAGACCACCGATGTCGATCGCGGTGTCCGTGGAATTCTGCAGCTCGATCCAGTCGTACGACTTCAGCGTCTTGGGGAAGGCGGCCTCTGGCGTCGGTCGCACGCGGCTCAGGGCGACCATGCTGTTGGAAGCCATGAACTCACTGATGCGCAGCGAGTCGATCATGGGTGTGCGGAACCGATTGGCCGCCGTCCACGTTGCGCCGCTACCATTCGTTGCCACCGCGCGATAGACATAGTCCGCGCCCGGCGCGAGCCCTTCCAAACGCCCGGTGAACCCTTCGTTCTGAAGACCCAGGTTCCACTTCAGAGGCCACGCCGACAGCTGCTCGCCACCGTCGGCGAAACCGGCCACGATCGTCACGGTGGGAGTATCGCCACCGTTCTCGGTCACGCGTCCCCGGATCGTCGCGGACGTGCCATCCAGGTAGGTGGCCGATTCGACCTGCAGTTGGGCTGCGGCCGGAGGCAGCGTGCGGAACGTCGCCACGGGCGTCCACTGCGAGTAGCCCGCCATGAAGTTCAGCCCGAAGGCGCGATAGAAGTACTGCGAGTTGACTTGGAGGTTCGCGAGAGGCGTCGTGTACACTCCGTTCGCGGCGGATCGGAAACTGACCGAATGGTCCCAGGCCCGCGCCGTCTCCCCGGCATCGTCATCGCCCCAGTAGAGCGTCACGTCCGGCTTCGATGACTCGACCCCCGTCAACTCCGCGCCGATCGTCGCCGTCCGC
Organism: Pirellulaceae bacterium; assembly: GCA_044238045.1. Taxonomy (GTDB): domain Bacteria; phylum Planctomycetota; class Planctomycetia; order Pirellulales; family Pirellulaceae; genus CAZUJM01. The sequence goes on from JBIIEC010000129.1 coordinate 8,927, forward strand.
AGCGTGATGTCCTGGGCGGGCACTGTCTGCACCGTGATGGCCAGCATCGCTCGCGCTTCCAGTGACTCCAACCGCAAACCTCGACCGCGAACACCCGCCTTACGCTCACGTCGCCTGAGCTGACTCATGGTGTTTCCTCTGCTTTACCAGCACCTGCGTTACCCGACCGATCATTCCCCCGCGCCTACCAAGCCAGACTAACCAGACCAGACAGACGGGCCAAACCACCCACACAAGACCACCAGCGTAGTCGATTCGGCCTGCCGAGTCCAATTTCAGGCCTGCTGGCGTTCCCAGGACTTGGCGGATGTCAAGGAAGCCATGCTGGCCGGACCTGGGAAGAAGGCCACTGCCCATGCCGCTGACAACAGGACTCGATGACAGCGTGGCTGCAGCGAGGCAGGTTGCCTGCAGCGAGGCAGGGGTAAGTCGGGTGGCGCGTCGGCGCTAGGCTCGCCATGCTGGCAGAAGAACCACTCAGCCAGGCGGCCGACCGGGCCCCTCTGCACCCCTGGAAAGCCCGACGGCTTCTCTTGCCCGCCCAAGTCGCCGTCAAAATCAGAAGAATCATCAAGGTCGGCGCGTCGCCGGTCCGATACCAGTCCTGCTGATCACTCTCGGCTGTCCGGTGCGCAAGCACTGACAGCAGGTGGGCGGTGAGCCAAGGGGGGCCTTGTTTCGGTTGGTTAGCACATAGCCTGGCGCGAAAGCGCGAGGTGCCCTTTGGTTCCACATGCCTGCGGTCTTCGGACTGCAAAGCCCACCAGGAAACGCCAAGGATGGCTCGGCCACGATTAGCACTCCGGAAGCTGGCTCTCATCGCATCGCTGTTCGTGTGCGGTTGCCAGCCGACGCAGCCGTTCTTTCTGAACGAAGATGGCGACCTGTCGCATTACTTGAACCAGGCGACGGACATCGAGTACGCCGACGTGGACGCAGCCCCGCTGCCCGACGCGGCCCAGGCTCACGCGCCCTACTCGCTGCTGAACACCGAAGCCAGTGAGTTCTGGGACTTGAAGCTGGAAGAAGCCATCTCGATCTCGCTGCAGAACAGCAAGGTCATCCGCTCGATCGCCCAGGTGCGTCAGTCGCGTCAGGTCGGCCAGGGCGTGGCCGCTCCAGCGGAATCGCTGACGATCAATCCCGAATTCACGCCGACGATCTACGACGCGGCGATCGAGGAGTCGGGACAGAACGGCGTGGAGTCCGCTTTGTCGGCCTTCGATGCGCAGTGGAACACGCGTCTGTTCTGGGATCGCACGGATCGCCCGCAGAACGTCGACACGGGCGGCGAGCAGATCTTCGCGCGGATCCTGCAGCAGGACCAGATGAACTTCGAGTCGGAGCTCACGAAGCGTGCCGCCACCGGTACGCAGTGGGCCTTCCGCAACGTCTCGACTTACGACTCCAACAACCGTCCGCTGCGGGTACTGACCAGCGAATGGCTCACCTCCTGGGAAGCCGAAGCCCGTCATCCGCTGCTGCGAGGCAGCGGCGTGCAGGTCAATCGGATCCCTGTCATGGTGGCCCGCATCCGCACCGACATCTCGCTCGTGCAGTTCTCGGTGGGCGTCCGCAACCACCTGATCGAAGTGGAACGGTCGTACTGGGACCTGTACTTCTTCTATCGTAACCTGCAGGCCGCGAAAGTCGGCCGCGACAGTGCCCTGGGCACCTGGAAGCGCATCAGTGCGATGCTGGAATCGAACGCCCCCAACCTGACGGGCGAGCAGGAGTCGCAGGCTCGCGAACAGTACTACTTCTTCCGCGGTCGCGTGGAGGAAGCCAAGCGCGACCTGCTGATCGCCGAACGCCAGCTGCGGTACCTGCTGGGTATTGCGGCCACCGACGGCCGCGTGATTCGTCCGAGCGACGAAGCGACGTTGGCCCGCGTGGAGTTCGACTGGTCGGACATCCTGACGGAAAGCCTCAATCGGTCGGACGAAATCCGTCGCCAGAAGTGGCTGATCAAGCAGCGTGAGTTGGAGTTGATCGCGGCTCGCAACGGCCTGCTGCCGCAGGTCGACATGGTGGCCTTGTACCGCTGGCTGGGCCTGGGCGACGACCTGATCGCCTCCGATCGCCGCGGCATCAACTTCCCGAACCCCGGCTCGCTGGCCGCGGATGAACTGACCGAGGGCCGCTACCAGGAATGGCGACTGGGCATCGACATGAAGATGCCGGTCGGCAACCGCCAAGCCCATGCCGGAGTGCGGAACTCCCAGCTGCTGCTGGCTCGCGAACGGGCCCGCCTCGAAGACCTGGAGTTGGAAGTGTCGCATAGCCTGACGGACGCCATCCAGCGACTCGACGCCAACTATGCCCTGGCCCGCACGGCCTTCCTGCAGCGGGCAGCCGCCCAGGAGCAGGTGCGTGTGCTGCAGACGAAGCTGGAGAATGGAGCGATCAGCGTGGACTTGCTGCTGGACGTGCAGCGACGTTCGGCCCAGGCCGAACAGGCCTTCTACCAGGCCCTGCTGCAGTACAACCTGGCGATCCTCGAAGTGCACTTCCGCAAGGGCTCGCTGATGGAATACTGCGGCGTCTCCCTGCAGGAAGGCCCCTGGCCCGCCAAGGCCTACTTCGACGCCCTCATCCGCGCTCGACAGCGTGACGCGAGCCACTACCTGGACTACGGCTACTCGCGACCGGCGGTCGTCAGCCGCGGCCCCCTGCCGCAGAATGCCGAGGAGGTGCTGAACCACGGCGTGCTGAATACCGGCCACGGCGGCTCGCACCTCGAAGGCCTGCCGACTCCCGCCGATCCGCTGAGCCAACCGCAAAGCAGCTCGGTCTCGCCGACTTCGCCTCGCGAAGCCCGGCGGCCCCGCGGCGTGGTGCAGATGACCGGCCACGAAGGCACGAACGCTTCCGCCCAGGACGGCAAGTTCAACTGGGGCGATGCCTTCGAACAGTAGTCGCCGCCGCTCGTCACGATCTCGCGGACGTCGCCCGCAACCCTGCGGACGACCGCGTGCAGCGTGCACACGCCAACGTACTTGCAAGGCTGCGGGTTGGGCAGGAGCCGGGGGGACTCCTGTCCAGCTCGTGGCCTCGCGGTACAATTCTCCACGACGGATCGTCCGTGAATCCCGCGCGTTCACCAACGGTCCGTTCCACGCACCCATCGTCGCTTGTGCGGAAGCTTCACGGCCACCCCGAGGCACTTGATGGACGACTCCCACGAACTGCGGACGCGACTGGGCGAGTTGGAGCGCGATCAGCAGTGGATCTCCAGCGAACTGCACGATGGGCTGCTGCAGTCGGTGGTCGCGGCGCACATGGCGGCCGAATCGCTGCGGAGAAAATGGCCGGCAGCCAGCGGTCCTGAACCCGCCGAACTGGGACTGCTGCTGCAATATCTGCAACAGGCCCTGTCGGAAGGGCGTATCCTGCTCGACCACACGCAGCCCGAGGCGATCTCGAACGCCAGCTTGACCGCTTCGCTGGAGGCCCTGGTGAGCCAGCTGCGCAGCGAACGAGGATGCTCCGTCATCTCCACCATCCGCCTTCCGGAGGGCCTGGGTCCCGCCATCCAGCGGACGGTCTATCGCCTGCTGCAGGAGACCTTGACCAACGTGCGGCGCCATAGCGACGCGCGCGAGGTGCGGGTGCGGATCGAACCGTCGACCACGGGCGTGACCCTGGAGACCTGCGACGACGGCCAGGGCTTCGATGCGTCGCGTGTCGGCGAAGGCCACTTCGGACTTCGTGGCATGCAGCGACGCGTCGAAATGATGGGCGGCCGCTTCACGCTGACGACCCAGCCCGGCCACGGCACTCGCGTCCTGGTGGAACTACCCCGCAGCGGCCCGCTGCGGTGACCAGCAACATCGTCTAACGCGGCGGCCCGCTGCGGTGACCAGCAACATCGTCTAACGCGGCGGCCCGCTGCGGTGACCAGCAACATCGTCTAACGCGGCGGCCCGCTGCGGTGACCAGCAACATCGTCTAACGCGGCGGCCCGCTGCGGTGACCAGCAACAACGTCTAACGCAGCGGCTGCGCAACACCACGGCTACGCATCAACCGTCTTCCGCGAACCGTCGACTCCTTCCAGCGCGGCGGCCACCAGCGATGGATCGGCCAGCGGAGTGATGGGCAAAGCGGCGACCTGCGCGGCGGCCGAGTAGCCGCCAGCCTGGAAGGCGAGCACCAGGTCCGACGTATCGAACGCGCCGTCACAGTTCCAATCACCATCCGACCAGGACGCGGCGTCCGCCTGCGCGCTCTCATATTTACCCCGCGCGAACACTTCGACGAGGTCGCCCGAGTCGAATATACCGTCGAGTCCGGCATCGCCGTAGGTCGTTTGCAGGTAGTCGAGGATGAGCAGATCGCGGTCAGCTTGATTGACGAGCCCATCG
>JBIIEC010000515.1:0-3851 GCA_044238045.1 Pirellulaceae bacterium
CCCGTCGAGCAAGCAGGACTACGACCTGTTCGCCCATTACCTGGTGCCCGGTGGCATGTTGGCGATGCACGATGTGCTGTCGCGTTACGACGGGTGCATTCGAGTGTTCCTTGAGGACGTCCTCTCTTCGCCGCATTTCGGGGCTGTCGGCCTGTGCGGGTCGATTGGCTGGGCCCAGTTCCTCGGCCAGAACATCGCTTCACCCGCGCAGCAGCGGGCCAAGCAGCGTCTGTCCCAGCAGCTCAAGCGGCTCGTTCCCTACCACTGCCATCCCACGCCGCTGCAAGGCTGGGACAAGCTGAAGTACCAGTGGCTTCGTTCGCGCGTGCCGCACCAGGCGGTGGATCCCGCCGACTGGCAGCGCCGCCTGAAGGCCGCTTAGTCTCCCGGACCGAGGCCTGGTGCTGCGCGGCGTCGTGCGTCCGCTCTTGAAGGCGGCGACGCGAGAAGTCGCTGGTGCAACTGGGGGTCGGCGAGCCCTCGCCGCTCAGGTTCCCGAGAACGCTTCCTGGGCTTGCTGGTCGAGTTCAGCCCGGTTTCGCCCCGCGCACTTATGCCAGAGCCGGGCCTGCTTGAGGAAGCTGTAGAAGCCGGTGAGCACCGAAACCTGCAGTCCAGCCCAGCCATCAAGGAATCCCAGTTCGAGGATGTAGCTGCGAAAGAATCGCAGCGGTCCGTTGGCCATGGTCTTCCAGAGACTCGGGCGTCGCCCCTGCTGGTACCAGAGTTCCGCCTGCTGGTCGGTGTAGCGGATCATCTTCTGCAGGTAGACATCGTAATCCCAGCAGGTGTAATGGATGAGCGGATGCGTGAGCGTCTTGACTCGATGGGGTGGCAGATCAATTTCGGAGTGATCGGTGTGCAGTTGGTAGCGACATCGGTCGCGGCGGATGAGTCGAGTGACCTTGTCCCGGGCCCAACTGGTGTGGTTCAGTCGATGGCCCATGAAATGGTTGCGTCGTTTGAGTGCATAGCCGTCGAACAGGCGGGGCGCGGCGAGGACCTGGCGGATCTCTTCGGCCAGGTCCGCCGTCAGTCGCTCGTCGGCGTCCAGCACCAATACCCACTCGTGAGCTGCCTGGGGAATCGCCCAGTTCTTGAAGTCGCCTGAGTTGATGAACTCCCGCTCGATGATCCGGGTGGCTCCGCAGGCCTTCGCGATTTCGAGCGTGCCGTCGGTGGAGCCGGAGTCGGCGATGAGGATTTCGTCGCCGACTCCGCGCAGGGACGCGATGCAGGCCGGCAGGTTCTCGACTTCATTCTTGCAGGGAATCAGGACGGACAGCTTGGCTTGCATGGCGGAATCCTGGGACGCGGGGCGTGCGGTGCGAAGGGATCAACCGGCTTGACGCAGCGAATGGCGTTTCTGGACCGACTGCACGATCTCGGTGGTGGAGATGCCGGGTACCATGCCGGCGACACACACGCGCCCGCCGTAGGCCTCGACAATCTCATACCCGACAACCTCGTGCGGTTGGTAGGTGCCGCCTTTGGTGAGCACATCGGGACGAATCGCGTTCAGCAGTTCGTGCGGCGTGTCCTCGTCGAACTCCAGGACATGCGCCACGCAGGTCAGCGCGGCCAGCATGGCGGCTCGCTCCCGCCCCTGGATGACGGGACGCTGTGGTCCCTTGAGACGCCTCACGCTGTCGTCCGAATTGATGGCGACGATGAGCACATCGCCCATGGCGGCGGCTTCTTCGAGGTAGGTCACGTGTCCCACGTGCAGCAGGTCGAAGCAGCCGTTGGTGAGGACGACCCGCTGTCCGCGGCGGCGGTATTCAGCGGCCAGGCGGGCGGCCTCCTCGCGCGTCACGATCTTGCGGCTGGAGTTGCCTTGGTGGACCTGGAGTTCCCGGCGGATCTCCTCGCGCGTCAGCGCGCACACGCCCGTTCGATCGACTTCCAGACCCGCCGCCACGTTCGCCAGTTGCACGGCCGATTCGAAATTGACGCCGCTGGCGACCGCGAGTCCCAGCATGGCGAGCACCATGTCGCCGGCGCCGGTGATGTCGTACACCGACCGAGCCCGCGTCGAAAAGACGTGGCCGTCGCCGGTCCTCGGCACCAACGCCATGCCGTCGGCGTCCAGGGTGATGACGGCCCCCTCGAGCTGAAGGCGATCGCAGAGCGAACGGCCTGCCTCCAGTGCGTCTTCCGGGCGTCGGATGGAACGTCCACTGGCGGTTTCCGTCTCGTGGCGGTTGGGCTTCACCAGCGTCGCGCCACGATAGCAGGCGAAGTCTTGGGTGCGACCTGGATCCACGAGCACGGGAATGCCATGCCGCCGGGCGATCTGGATGGCGGCCGCAAGCGTACGGGGCGTGCAGACGCCCTTGGAGTAGTCTGAAATCAGGACGGCATCGTGGACGGGAATCGTCGCCTCCAACGCCGCGACCACCCGTTCCTCCTCGCGGTCCGACAGGGCGTGGGTCGCTTCGGTGTCGACGCGCAGGATCTGGCTGGGTAGGCCCGAGCCTGCTCGACCCACGAACCGCTCCTTGGTGGTGGTGGGGCGGTCGTCGCAGGCAAGGACCGAGGTGGCGTCGATGCCTTGTTCGTCCAGCAACTGGCGAATGGAACGGCCTGCCTCGTCGTTCCCCACCACGCCCACGCAGGTGACCTCGCACTCCAGCACACGCAGCATCTGGGCCACGTTGGAGGCGCCGCCGAGTCGATGCTCGCGTCGTTCGGCCTGCAGGATCACGACCGGCGCTTCCTGGCTCGTGCGGTTGGCCCGGCCCCAGGTATAACGATCCAGCATCAGATCGCCGAACAGCAGGACGCGCGGATGTGGCAGCCCGTCCAGGATTTCCAGCAGGTCAGGCACGGCAAGGCCCCTCGGGATGACGTCGTGCTTCGCATGAAGGCGACTCGATGACTGGGGAGTCGCTTCACGAGACGCGGGTTGGCCAGCGAAGGCTTCTTGGATCGCCAGGCTGGTTCCCGCTTGGACGGGACATGAATGCGGACATGAATGCGGGACGGCAGTGTAACGACTGCGGCAAAAACCCGAGAAGGTCAATTCATGCCCCGCGATCCTAAGGAGCCTGCAACCGACTTGCACGCGAGAAGCCTGTTAAGCCGAAGCCGCTGTCGCGTCGCTGCTAGCGATGCGATGGCGAACGGTATCGGTGTTCGCGGGCCGCTCTGCTAGATTGCCAGCACGCCGGGCCAAGAACGCCCACTCGCGAGTGGCTCGAGCCGTGTGACCAGGAGTTGGCAGAGGGGGACGATCCGTGAGTCGCTATCGAACGTTCGACCGTTCGCTGATTGAGTTACGCGGGTTGTGTGACCGCGGCCATGACATCACGCCCGACGCGTGCTGGCCCCTGCAACCGCCGGCGACTGCCTACGACGGTGAAGGCTTCGACGCCCTGGTGGAAGCCGTCGTGGCGGCCCGGGCGAACCGGCGCCCCGTGATCCTGATGATGGGCGCCCATCCGATCAAGTTGGGGTTGAGTCGATTCCTGGTGGACTTGATGGAACGAGGCTTGGTGACGCACCTGGCGACCAATGGCGCGGGGCTGATCCACGATTTCGAACTGGCCTGGGGGTTGGGCACGAGCGAGGACGTTTCGCGTTGGATTCGCGTCGGGCAGTTCGGGCTGTGGAGGGAGTCGGGCTGGCTGAACGACATCATCGCCGAGGCCGCACGACGGGGTGAGGGGCTGGGCGAGGCGGTGGGTCGCGTGGTGGAGGAACAGTCGTTCCCGTGGCGGTCGCTGAGTCTCGCGGCGGCGGGATGGCGGTGTGGCGTTCCCGTCACTTCGCACGTCAGCGTCGGGAGCGACATCATCCACGCGCACGCGAACTGCGATGGAGCGGCGCTGGGCAAGGCCAGCTATACG
>JBIIEC010000516.1:0-3840 GCA_044238045.1 Pirellulaceae bacterium
GACGTGGAGGGCATGGCGATTCTTGCGAAGCCCCAGGGCGGTCGCTACCTCGTGCTCTCCGACCAGGGCAACAGCGAGTTTCGCATCCATGAGCTTCGCACGCCCTACGCGCTGGTGGCCGCGTTTACACTCGAGGGTGTCGCGCACACCGACGGGCTGGATGTCCAGTTGGCGTCCTTGGGACCCCGTTTTCCGCTCGGACTGTTCGCCTGCCACTCGGACGTCGATTCGGGCAAGAGTGTCCGCGCCGCGGACGCCCGCCTCCTTCTGGAACTGCTCCCCTGAGCAAGCCGTTTCCGAATCGATCCGGCTCCGCGCGGAAATGCCCGCCGCGCAACAAAACAGCCGCGCGCCTCAGGAGGTTGAGACGCGCGGCTTTCTTCGAGCCCCGCAATCGTGGTGGGGACATGTCTTGCGAGGTTCGAAGGCTCTTGGAGCGGTGTGATCCTTGGGTCTTATCGCCGCTTAACGCGAGCGTCGACGCAGGAAGGCGAACAGTGGCGCGGACAGCAGGGCCAGCAGTCCACCGGACGGTTCCGGCACAGCGGCCGGCACAGCGGAGCGGGCTCCCTGCTCGAAGCTGCCACCCTGGAACGCCAGTACAAGGTCACCGCTGGAGAAATCTCCATTCCCGTCCCAGTCGCCCTGGCCCCAGCCGGAATTGCCGGCGGCGGAGTCTTCGTATTGACCGACCTGGAAGACGGTGACGAGGTCGCCGGAGTTGAAGACGCCGTCGAGGTTGGAGTCGCCGAAGTAGGAGTGCTTCAGGGCCTCAATCCATACGACTCGATCGGTCGCGTCGACCCGGCCGTCGTGGTTGACGTCGAGCTTGGCGTCGGTCGACGAGCCGCGGACACCCGCGCTGATCAGGTCCATGTCGATAGCGTTGGCGGCGCCGTCGGCGTTGACATCGGCCAGCGTTTCAAAACGGATGTCGAAGACGTAGACTACCCCCGAAGCGACACCGTCCACTCCACCGCGTTCCGCGCCCACGATCGCGCGACCGTTGGCGGTCGCCAGGATGTCGCCGAAGCCTTCCTGCGACACCGGCTTGGGCGAGACAAGCTTGGAGATCCGGTGTCCGGTGGCCCGGTCGAACACCGTGACGGAGCCAGCGCCTCCGTTGGTCAGGATGCTGCCGACCAGGATCGCTTCCTCGCCGATGGCCACGCCGCGACCAAACTCGTCACCTTCCGCCCAGTCGCTGCTCCGAAGAATGCGGATCGTTTCGAGCGTGTTGAGATTGACGACATGCGCCTCACCGATGCCGTTGCCCGCTTCCGGGGCGCCGATGACGGCGAGGGAGCCATGTGATCCCATCGACGCGCCGAAGGCACCGCCGCCCTCGATGGAGAATACCTTCCGCATGTTTCCCGTGGCCGCGTCGAACAGTACCACATGCGGCGTGTCGCAGGAGAGCAGCGCGTGGTTGCCATTGAGCAGGGCGCCATCCCCTACCTGCTGGACGGCTGGATCGACGTAGGACAGTTTGCGAAGCTCCGCGCCGGTCGTGGCGTCGAACAGGTAACCCGCTCCCGCGTCGTTGTCGCGCGAGTCGCTCGTCACGAGCACCAGGTTGCCGCTGACGCCAGTTGCCTGTCCGAACTCATCCCCCGGCACCGATTCGGCCGCCCGCAACTTGCGCACGAACGCGCCGGTGCGCGCGTTGAACATATAGGCTTCGCCCGTCTTGGAGTCTTTGCGATCGGAGGTGGCGACGGCAAGTTCTCCGGAGAGAGCGAGTCCTTCGGGGAGCTTGTTGCCCGCCGCAAGACCGGGAGGATCGAGAACCTGCAACGGCTTTCCCGTGACCAGGTCGAACGACCACACGGTGCCCGCTTTCGCACCCACCGTTCCATCGTCATCGCCGCCCGCCACCAGCAGGTCCCCGGAGACCGAAACGGTGCCACCGAAGGCGGCGCCATTGAACGGTTCTCGACCCAGGCCCACGGGAGCCAGCGTATGCAGCAACGTCCCGTAGCCGGCCCAAGAAGGCGAAGCCAGACTCAAACATCCCAGGACTGAAACGACCAACTTCCGCTTAAATCGCATTGTGTCCTCTCCCGACTCTCAGATGACCTTCGGATCGCACACGAAATCTGGAACGCTGTGGATGTGGGGTGCTAGCCCCCAGCGATCGTCGTTGTGGGCGCGAAGAGGGAGTTGCACAAGTCGCGGAGTGCCCAGCTTGATGGAACTTCATCACGAAACCATGTTCTCTTGGCGAATCCCCACCGTTTCTTCACGAAATCGCTGGGCGGGGCGGCCCACGGGGTGCCGGGAAGGGGACTTTCCTGACGCGCGGAGTCGTGCCCTGCCCGCCGTTTTCCTGGAAGACGCCGGCAGGCGTCCAGTGGCTGCTGCCGCTGCTGCCGCCGCTGTTGTTGCCGTCGCTGCTGCCGTCGCTGCAGGCAAGGGAAGCTGCCCTCGCTCGACGCACGGCCGGCTGCTACCATCCGGCCGCCGCGATGAGACGACCGAATCAACGGAGCGACCACGGTCGATGCACCGATAGGTATTCTGAGGACCGTATTCCGCCGGCCAAACGGCGTGCGTTTTCGGGAAGGGATTCCAATGTTCCGCAGGGCAGTGGCTTCGGGTTCCATGATTGCCTTTTCCTTGTCACTCCTGGTTGCCGGCCTGGGGTGCCGCGGCATGCAGTACGCGCGCGTCATTCAGCCCGGTGAAAAGGAGATGGTGGGCAGCCATGTCGCGGGCCAGGAGACGTTTGGACCGCTGATCGACGAAGCGGTCGTGAAGCTGTTGGCACGGCATGAGCCGGACCCGGACCGCATGGTGACTCCCGATGGCGAGATGGTGCCGCCGCAGCGGATGAACGTCTGCTTCGTGGGTGTCGAGAATCGCACAGCCGAGGAGATTGGCGACTTCAAGGAACAGATCTACGAACTGATCGACTCCAAGCTGCTTGAGTCCAGTACCTTCGCACCGATCAGCCGGCGTTATGTAGATGCCGGGCTGCGAACTACTCGCTGTCGACCGGACGAGCTTTTCATTCCGGAAAACATGCGGAACTTCGCGGGGGTGATGGAGCAGCAGGGGCAGCCGTTCGACTACCTGTTGTTCGCGAAGATTACCTCGGGCACGACGCAGGAAAATCGCGACTACCAGCGCGACTATGTGCTGACCCTGGAGCTGGTGGACCTGCGCAACGGGCAGCAGGACAAGCAGTCCGCGTCGTTGAGCAAGGGGTACCATCATTCCCGCCTGAGTCGCGCGGCCGCGAAGATGTGGCCGTGGCACTAAGGGGTTCCGGTGCCTGGGAACGCCTGCATGCCACGCGGTGGTGCGGCGCGACGAGGAGTGGATGGCGATGAATGAGCGTCGGGCGGGCCAGGACCCGGATCGGTTGGCCGCGTCGCGGGGCGTCCCGGCGCGATTCCAGCGGTGCCTGGCCAGGCTGCTGCTATTCTGCTTCGCGCTGGGAATGCTTTCGGCGGCTTCCGGCTGCACCACCTACGCTCGACGATCCACGCAGATCCGCGACGCCTTCTACCAGAACCAGCTGCCGCTTGCGTCGCAGAAGATCGCCGAGGGACTGAAACGCGACGGTGGTGATGATGACGTGCTGAGGATGGAGCAGGCGATCGTGGAGCTTGCCGAGGGGCGGGCTCGCGATGCCGAGCAGACCCTGCGCGGGGTCCGCGACCGGCTGGACTATCTGGAGCAGCGGAGCGTCGCGGAAGAGAGCTGGTCGTATCTTACCGACGACCAACGCCGCGCGTATTCCGGCGAGGACTACGAACAGGTACTGCTTCGCGCGTTCTTGGCCTTGAGCAACCTGATGTACGATGGCGGGGACGCGGAAGCATATAGCCTGCA
>JBIIEC010000517.1:0-3839 GCA_044238045.1 Pirellulaceae bacterium
ACTTGGCGGATGGAACTGAAGCCCGTACACTGGTTCGACGATTAAATGAGCGACTGGATCAGCAGGGTCGGGCGTTCCGAGTTCACGAACTCGCGGGCGGCTTCCAACTGGTTACCCGTCGTAAGTTTGCCAAGTGGCTGCGGCGGCTCGACTACGTTCCCCATGAAGAACGTCTGTCGACGCCCGCTCTGGAAACTTTGGCCGTTGTCGCGTATCGTCAACCGGTGTTGCGAGCCGATATCGAAGCGATCCGAGGAGTCAGTTGTGGCGAAGTCCTCAACCAACTTCTCAGTCGCGACTTGGTACGAATCGGTGGACGAAGCGAAGAGCTCGGCCGACCTTACCTTTACAATACTACGAAACGTTTCCTGCAGCTCTTCGGGCTTCGCGGCCTTGAAGATCTGCCCAAGGCGGAGCAATTCCGCCAAACCCTTGTGGAACCGTCGGTTTCCCCGACTCCAGTGGCTCTGGAGCAGGACCCGACCAAGCACCCGGAAGTCGAGGAGGAACCTGACGTGAGCGTCTCGATCGAACTTGAGCCGAAGAACCTGCTGCCAGAGACGAACGATACCCGCCCGGAGTACGTCGGAGCCCTCCCCCTGCGCATGGAAGACGAGGACTACGACGACGAGGAGTTCGAGGACGAGGAAGAAGACGAAGACGACGACTTCGAAGATGAAGAAGACGAATTCGAGGAAGAAGAGGAAGAAGAGTTCGAAGAAGAGGACGAATTCGAGGACGAAGAGTCCGAAGAGGAGTTCGAAGACGAGGAAGAGGGTGAAGAAGAGGCCGAAGCCGAGGAAGAGGGCGAAGAGGAGTGGGAAGAAGTAGAGAGCGAAGAGGAGAGCGAAGAAGAGGAAGAGGAAGAAGAAGAGTGGGAAGACGATGATGAAGACTGGGAAGACGATGAGGAGTGGGAAGAGGAAGAAGACGACGAGGAATAGGGGCCAAGCCTAGCGACGCCCCGTCGCCTTGACCTTTTCAGTCATCTCGAGTTCCCGCGAGCCGTCTTTCCGTGGTTCGCGGTGGTATCAGGGTCGGACGGTGCCAGCAGGCCTCGTCCGACTCGGCGTTTCAGGCCGGAGCGCATCCTCCCCACTCGCCGTTCAGGTGGTTCTTCTTTTCCGCGGCCAAGTTTCTGCGGCCGCGAAGATCTCGTCCGTGGCGATCGCCAATGTGCTGTAGTCGCCTTTCTGGAAGGCCAGCACGAGGTCGGCGGAGTTGAAGTCCCCGTCGCCGTTCCAGTCGCCTTCGGCCCAGGACGAGTTTCCCGCGACGCTGTCTTCGTACTTTCCGGCCTGCCATGCCAGGACGAGGTCCGCGGAGTTGAAGATGGTGTCGAGATTCGCATCGCCGGGTGGTGTCGCGGGGCGACCTGGGGTTCCATCGACGATCGCGCTGGGAATCCATGCTCCGCGTTGGGACAGCGTCCCGAAGCTCTGCCGATCGGAGGGATCGATCACTTCCAGGGATGGCCCGTCTCCATCGGTGCGCGGGAACCAGCCATCGTCGTATTGAAACTGGACGAATGGCTGGCCGTAGGCAGCGAGGGTGATTCTTTCGGATCCGTTGCTGAGTGTCCCTTCCCACTGGCCCGCCACAGGCAGACCGTTGCCATGACGGGTGACAAATGCGTCCAGGTCCTCGACCACCAGAACGCGTGCTCCTGGCGCGAGCGACGTGATGGAACTTTGTCCGAAGTCAAAATCGACTCCCTGCAAATCGCCATCCAGGGAGAGTCGCACGAGCTGCGTGCCGCGCAGGTCGAGCGTATCGTTGCCGACGTTGACGAGTTCGAGGAATTCAAACTCGTCTCCATCCTCATATCCGGCTGCCAACTCCCGGTCACTCGGCCCCGCCGGATGGTAGTGCACTTCGCTGACGCGCAGCGACGCTTCGATGGGCGAGGCCGCGGTGGTCGGCACGAACTGCACGGGCTCCGACCAGTGGCTCCACCGACCCGTCGAATCCTGCATGCGGACGCGAACGCGATAGGCATGGCCGACGCGGACCAGGTGCGGTTCCAGGTGCAACGACGGCTGGAACGACGTGAGCGATCCGCTCTGCCACAAAGGAGTCACTTCATACTTCACTGGCGCGGCCGCATCGTAGCTCGGCGCGGCTTGGTCGGTGACTTCGGCGAGTCGCCACTGCATGGCGGCGAACGAATCGTCGGCCTGGGGATCCTGGAACGCGGACGAGTCAAACGTCAGGCCGGTCACCGGGAAGCCCGCCGCGCCGGAGTAGGTGAGTCGCGGCGCGAGGGGAATGTCGGGGTCGGCGATCTCCTTGTCCAGCAGCCCGCCGCCATGTCCGCCCGGCGCGAGGAACTCCTTCACCCAGTTGACCATGCCTTCAAAGTCGGCCGATGTCAGTGCGCGGCGCACGCAGCAGGCCGCGCCGCCATCGTACGGAGCGGGTGACTTGTAGAAGAAGCCTTTGTGCGACGCGGCGGTGCGCGGGTTGTGGTCCCACATCGCGCGATCCACGGCCGCGAACGGTTCCACATGCCGCGCGTACTCCTCCACCGCCTGCCAGCCCTGGTCCCGGTTGAACAGCAGGTCGCGCAGCTCGCGCAGGCGGGCCTGGTATTCGAGGCGGATCTCGGGATGGCCGAGCGCCAGCCGCACCTTCTCCAGCGGCGAAGTGGTCTGCACGCCCGAGGGACCCCAGCGCGCGAACTCCTCGTACAGCAGGTCCAGGTCCCACGGCAGCTGCGCCCACTTGCCCGTCTCGCTATTGAAGTACTGGATCGAGTTCTCTTGGTCGCGCAGGTCGGAATGGTTCAGCGATTCGATGACACCGCGGTAGCTGTAGTAACGCTCCAGGTCGACGTTCGCCCGCCACCACTCGACAGGCTGGATCGGATTGACGCGCGTGTAGCCGGTCTTGAGGCTGGTGAAGGCGCGGAGATCGGACAGGTTGCCCGGCAGCCCGACGCCGCGATGCCGCAGATTGCCCGTGCCGCCCTGCATGCGGAAGACGTTGCCATCGGGCAGCCCATGCTGCTCCAAGAAACGACCATTCGGATCCTCATAGGCCAGGTAGAGACCCCACAGGTCGCTGTTGTACTGGTTCGCCGGATCGGTCTCGTTCACGCTGTCGATGATGCGATACTGGATGGACGAGATCATCGGCGCGGGCACACCCGCCAGGTTGAAAAACTTGAAGGCCAACGCCTCATCCATGCCGGCCAGCCCGCGGTTCGGCCGCGCCCAGGGACTCGCCGCCGTGCCCAGGTTCAGCTCCCGCACAGGCACACCCCAGGGCAACCCATGGTCGTCCAGCATCGGCACTTCATGCCCCGGATGGAAACGCAGCTTCCACTTGTTCTTGCCCGTGACATACGTCGAGTTCTGGCCGCGGTTGTGGAATACGATGTGATCGTAGACGCGCCCCTGGTAGACCAGCGTGCCGCGAAACGGCTTCTCGTTGAACGCCGAGTTGTACTGGCTGCGCGTGACGTCCGTTTCCTGCGCAATCAGATGGAACGCCTGCAGGCTGTTCATCACCTGCGAGCCGTAGGTCACCGGCGGAGTGACTCCCGGGCGATCGGCGGCGACCCAGTCGGGAATGCCATCGTAGGTGAAGTAAGCGAAGTTCGGCTGCGGATCGTCGGCGTAGGGCAACTGCACGCGCTGACCCGCGCGATCGGCCACCTGAAAACGATAGCGCATCAAACGACGATGGGTCTGCAGGCTGCCCGGCAGCACCACCGAGTAGACTCCGTCGCCCGCGCGGACGTCGCCCTGCCGTCCATCATCGCGCAACGTCACGCGCGTCCACGTCGTGGCGTAGGCCGGATCGGTGATGCGCACATACTGGCCCGCATCTACCGC
>JBIIEC010000518.1:0-3833 GCA_044238045.1 Pirellulaceae bacterium
GAAATGCTCCATCGTCCGCGTGCTCTTGAAGACGCCGGCCATTCCGTAGTAGTCGCGCGTGTGGATCGGGTCGAACTTGTGGTCGTGGCAGCGGGCGCAGCCCAGGGTCAGGCCCAGGAACGCCCGCCCCGTCGTCTCCACCTGCTCGTCGATGATGTCCATCTCCATCTTGGTCTCGTCGACTTCCGCCAAGACTTTCGGTCCGAGCACCAGGAATCCCGTGGCCACGAGGCGATCCACGCGTTCCTCGTGCGTCGCCGGCGCGGGATCCAGATCACCGGCCATCTGTTCCACGACGAAGCGATCGAACGGCTTATCCTGGTTCCACGAAGCGATGACGTAGTCGCGATAACGCCAGGCGTTGCCGTGGGCGATGTTCTCATCGAGCCCGTTGGAGTCGGCGTAGCGGGCGACATCCAGCCAGAAGCGGCCCCAGCGCTGGCCGTAACGGGGTGAAGCCAACAGGCGGTCGACCAGTCGTTCCGGGGCGTGGGGCGCGTCATCCGCAAGGAAGGCCTGCACTTCCTCCGGAGTCGGCGGCAAGCCCGTGAGATCCAGGGTCACGCGGCGAATCCATTCCCGCGGATCGGCTTCCCCCACCGGTTCCAACCCGCCTGCCTGCCACGACTGGGCGAGCAGCAGGTCGATGGGGTTGCGGGCCCCTGCTCCACCGCGAACATCGGTTGGCGTGCTCGGCCGCCGCACCGGTTGAAACGCCCAGAAGTCCGCACCCCGCGCCGGTTCGCGCTGCCAGGCAAGCGGGGCATCGGTTGAGGCGGCGTCCCCCGGGACAACATCCGACGAAGGCCCCGTCCGCGGATCCGGCGCGCCGCGGGCGATCCACTGACGCAAGATCTCGACTTCGCTGGCCGACAAGCGTCCATCGGGAGGCATCCGCAGCCGATCGCCTTGCTGCTCCACGGCTTCCATCAGCAGGCTCTGCTCGGGGCTCCCCGGCACGATCGGAATGCCCAGGTCGCCTCCCTCCGTCCAGCCGGCTCGACTGTCCAGTGCCAACCCGCCCGCCGCGCCACCTTCACTGTCGCGTGCGTGACACTTCAGGCAACGATCGGCCAGCAACGGTCGCACCTGCTGCTCAAAGAAGTCCAGCTCCGCGGCCGACAACGGTGCATCTGCTTCCGGGGAGGACTGACCGCGAACGATCGCCGCCTGGAAGACGAAGAGGATCGCCAAGCCCAGCAAGCAGGTCGGAATTCGCATCCATCCCGTGTCGCTCATGGCAGCCATCCTCCTTCACCCGCTCGGGGAACTTACCAACAACCCAAGGCAAAATCACCCCTCGACTCGCCACCAGAGACCCTCGATGGCTCCCGCCGAACATTTCAGGAACGACCGCCGCAGCCGCACTCGCCGACGGATCGTCAACACCCGGCACGACTGCGCCCGACCTGCTTCATTGCGGGGCGGTTGTGGGGCCGCAGTGGGGCGCGGCAGAGTCACTGCTGGGTTTTCAACGGTCCCCGGGCCGTCCACCGGGCCCGATTGTACCACGGACCACTGCGGCTCCCAAATTCTGCGGCGGTTATCGCCTGCCGTTCAAGCTCCTTCACTGCCACGGAGGCAACTTCCGGCGAGGGTACGTCAGGTGACGCGGATCCAGCGGGACAGATAGCGGGCCGGCAGGACAAGTAGCATGATGGCCAGTGCCGGGGGGCCACCGACGAGGAGCCAGGCCAGGCAGAAGTCAAAGAAGGGCAGAGTCAACAAGGCCTCGCGCACCGTCATCTGCACATCGCGGCCGGTTTGCGAGCGAATCGCCCACGCGGCGCGGCTCCAGACGGGAATCGAATAGAGGGCCAGCAGCAACCCGAGCAGCGTCCTGCCTTCGAGCCCCGGACTGGACGAAACGCGGCCAGCGGGCGCGACCAACACCAGCAGGCACTGTCCGGCGAGCATCCAGGCGGCGCCGTGGAGCAGTCCCGCGCGGGGGCTGGTGCCCGCTTCATGACGCGCGAACCAGGTCACGCCCATGACGTACACGCCGATGCCCGCGGCGGCCAGCCAGCCGCCCGAGTCCTGCCAGAAGGCGGCGTCGGCCATGACACTCATGCCCATCAGGATATTCAAGGACCGACACATGCCCATAGCCAGGGGCCCCAGCCATGTCGTCTTCAGCGGGCCATCGTAGAGCACGATGTTGGCCGCCAGCAGCACCCCCAGGAAGTCAGGGCGAAGCCAGCCCAGGAAGGCTGGCGACGGCGAAACGGCGGCGGCGCGACCGGCCAGCCAGCCACAGAAGATACCTGCGGCCAGCAGGCACCACCCCAAAGCGGCGGCGTGCCGTCTCTGGATGCGTCCCGAGGGAATCGGTCGCGAAGGTCGCTCCGCGCGATCCAACTCGGCGTCGAAGACGTCGTTCAACACCATGCCGGCCAAGTACAGACAACAGGTGGCCGCGACCACAGGCAGCCAGGCCCCCCACGACTGGCCGCCCCCCAGCAGATAGCCCATCGACACATCGGCGATGGCGGTGAAGACGTTGGGCAAGCGAAGCAGCTGCAGCCAGGGCAACCAGCGAGGCGGGCCCGGTGACGAATCGGCAAGCGAAGGCGAGTCTTCCAAGCGGGGGACTCCATGCAGGAAACGGGGTCAGGTCTCATTTCATCCGCCAGCGGACGCCCAGCCCTACTCCCAGCGAATCCCCTGCGCCTCCGCGGCGTCCGTCAGGTAGTCGCGCGCGCGACTCGCCGCCGTATCCGGCTCGTCGATGTACGGGTACAGTTCTACCGTCACCCACCCCTGGTAGCCGGTTTTCTCGATGGCCGCCAGCGTCGCCGCGAAGTCGATGGCCCCGTCGCCCGGGATGAGATGTCGATGGACGCGTGTCGAGGCGATATCCTCGAAGTGATAGTGGCGGGTGTGCGGAGCCATCCGCTCCACCCAGTCCTGGGGATCCTCGTTCACGCAGTACGCGTGGCCGATGTCGAAGTTGAGGCCAATGCGGGGCGACTGGATCCGGTCCACGAACTCCAGATACTGGTCGAAACGTTCGATCAGCAGCCCCGGCTCCGGCTCGATCAGCAGGTCCACGCCCAACTCCTCGGCCAGCTCCACGCAGGGCATCAGCTCCTCGTAGAAGATCCGCGCTCCTTCATCCCAGGTCTGGCCAGGCATGAGCTCTCCCCCTGGCTCGGTCGTCAGGTTGGGAGCCCCGATCTCCTTGGCCAATCGCAGCGATCGCTTGGTGTGCTCGCGACGGATCGCCCGGTAATGACGATCCGGGTCGGTCCAGCCTGGATGCCAGTAAGGCTGCCGAGGATCGGCGACCGCATTCATCATGAAGGCGTTGACATTGGCCACCTGCAGCTGATGCCGCTCCAGATGGTCGCGGATCGACTGCTTGCGTTCCTCCAGCAGGCCAGCGGGCCACGCATGGGGCACATCGGCCAGCACTTCGATCCCCGCATACCCCAGCTCCGCAATCTTGCGGATGGTGTCCTCGATCGAAAAATGCATGTATGCGTTGCTGCTGAAGGCCAGCTTCATCGACCATCTCCCGCCGGGTTCGCCTACGTTCAAACCGTGGAGTCTAATGTACGCTCCAGCCGCTGAATACCGGGGCTGGAGCGGCTTTCCGGGGCGGAATCCGACCGCCGCCGGCAGCGTCTCAAGCGGCCTCATGGACCGCTTCCTGACCCGCACACGAAGCCGGAAACACCCCTATCGGCTCCCTGAACGACCCATGCGTCAGAACCGCCCGCGGATCGAGATGCCGTCCGTCAACTGCTGGCGCTGCGGTAACTCACCAGGGCCCTCCCAAAGATCCAGCGCGATGCCAGCAAGCTCAGCACCGCGGCGATCAGGGAGCAGGC
>JBIIEC010000519.1:0-3815 GCA_044238045.1 Pirellulaceae bacterium
ACGAAAAGTAACGATCGAAAAGGATCGAGTGTGGAACCGTTTTCAAGCAGGGATGACGGGCCGGAGGAACTGGGTGCGATGAACGTGTCGAGAAGCTCGGAAACCTGGAAACGCTGGCTCCCGTCCTGGGGACGCATGCGCCGTCGCAAGGGCGTATTGCTGATCCTCTTTGGCCTGCTGCTTGTATCGCTGGTCGGCATGCTGGGCGTGATCATCGACGGCGGCATCCTGATGTCGCAGAACCACCACATGCAGAACGCGGCCGACGCGGCGGCGCTGGCGGCCGCGCACGACCTGATGTTCGGCCGTTCCAACGCCACGGCCGTGGCGACGGCCCAGAGCTACGTGACGACCCACTTTGGGCTCACCGCACCCGCCGCCGGCAGCGTTCGCATCCCGCCGACTTCCGGGCCCTTCGCCGGCAATTCGCAGTACGTCGAAGTGGTCCTGCAGCAGAACTTCAACACCTACTTCGCGCAGGTCCTTCCCGGAGTCGGGACTTCGCAGCAGCTGTCGGTTCGTTCGGTCGCGGGCGTGGAGCGGATTGCTGCCGAGGAGGGCGTGCTGACGCTCAATCCATCGGCCGTCCCGGGGCTCTCCCTGTCCGGCCAGGGTACGCTCCGCGTCAACGGCCGCGTGCTGGTGAACTCCGAGGGCGGTGGCGTGGACCAAGCCGGATCCACGGTGCCTGGCAGCGGCGTGGCCGCGGCCGCGGGTAACCAGCAGAGTGCCGAAACGGGCGTCTATGCGCGGGACATCCGAGTCGTGGGTGGCGTCGACGATCCGTCGATGTTCAAGCCGTACGCCACGGGCGATCCGAACCCGCTGTTCGCGCGGCAGATGTCGATGCCCGACCCGTTCGTGGCCCTGCCCACGCCGACCACCGCCACCGGGGTCGATAATCGCCGCCGCGGCACGGTTCGCGTGAACAACAACAATACGAATAACTTAACCCAGGAAGACTCCGCCCGACAGAACTTCCGGGCGGCAGGCGGCGAGTCGATCGCCAATGGGCTGCATATCGCGACGGCCGGCGAAGTCATCCTGCATCCGGGCATCTACGATGAGATCGATATCACGGGCGGACGTGTCTACTTCATTCCCGGCATCTACGTGCTGCGGCCGGTCCGCAACACGATTTCCTCCATCAAGCTTACGGGCGGTATCGTGGTGGCCGACGGCGTGATGTTCTACAACACGGCCAACACCTACGATCCGCTGTCGGGCAGTCCCGACGTGAACGACATGAAGCAGGTCCCGCCGGCGCCCGACGCCTCGTATTCCGGCGATGTGTCCATCAATACCGGCATGAAGTTCTCGCCGATCGACACGTCGACCTACAGCTACGGTACGCTCTATGCCGGAGCCGTCCCGGTGAATTCGCGTTTCGACGGGATGCTCTTCTACCAGCGGCGCCGCCTGACGAACGACCTGACCATCACCGGCAACTCGGCCGACGGCAGCTTGGCCGGGACGCTGTACGCCAAGTGGGGTGACGCCCGGATCACGGGGCAGGGCACCTACAACGCGCAGTTCGCGCTCGGCAGCATGACCATCACGGGCCAGGGCGTGGTCACGATCCAGGCCGTGGGCAACAAGGTCGGCCGATCGGGCAACGTGTTCCTCGTCGAGTAGCCAAGCGAGCAAGTGGCGGGGCGAGCGAGTGGCGGGGCGACGGCTGCCGATTGCCAGGGATCGAACGATGGAATTCGAGTGCGGTCCGCGTCAGCGGTGCTCAGCGGAAGCCCGCTCGATTGCGTCGTCCGCTCCCTTTCCCGTTGCGTCGTCCGCTGCCTCGTAGACCGCCCGCTGGGCGTCGGCTGTGCCCGCGTCGCGACTGCCCACCTTGGCCTCGTGCAGTGCCTGGACGGTTTCGCCTGGCCAGAGTTTCTTCACGGTGGACTTGGCGCGGTCGCTGGCGTCAGGGGCCGAGGCGGCAGCCAGCAGGATGGGCCGCGCTTCCTCCAGCCGATCGTCCAGCACGTGCACATGCCCGACGTTTGAGACGGCTTCGGTGCGCGAGCAGCCGCCGTTCATGAACGCGTCGATGGCTTCCTCCGAACGTCCCGTGTGGGCCAGCAGCACGCCCAGGTTCATCGACAGCCGTTCGTGCCGTGGATGGGCCTGCAGCCCGCGCCGGTAATGGCCCTCGGCTTTTTCCAAGTCGCCTTGCAGGTAGTCGCGATAGCCCATGTCGGCGAGCAGGTCGGGATGGTCGGGAGCCTGTTCCAGGCACCGCTCGAACTGCTCCGTCGCCCGCTTATGGTCCGACAGCCGGTCCAGGCTCAGCGCGAGCCGGTGACGCGCCTCCAGTTGGTCAGGCGTCTCCGTGAGGATCTCCTCGTAGCATTTGGCCGCTTCATGGTCGCGTCGGTGCAGTGCATGCGTCTCGGCCATGGCCATCATCAGGTCGACGCGACCCTGCGCGGCGTCGATGCGGGGAGTCGCCGCGGACTGGCCGCCGCGGTTTTCCGCCAGCGCCGAGGCGGCCGCGGATGCCTTGGGGCGATTGCCCATGATTCGCAGCCCCGGCAGTGACAACCGCTTGTCACCCAGGCGACTGGTCGAGCAACCGCCGGCGGCCAGCGCGAGCAGCACCGCGAAACAGGCCGCCGGAGCCGCGAGTCGCCGCGCCGCAGCGCGACGATCGGGGCGTGAAGCCGATCCTTGCCTGGTGCCGCCTTCGTGGGGAAGTCGTGTTGCATGGAGCATGGAATTGCGTCCCTTCCGGGGGCTGCGAGGGCTTTTCAGGAACGTCGTGGACGAACGATCGGCCGCTCGGGCGGAGACCTCGCTCCGGCGCCGGGGCCATCAGTTGCCGGAGGGAGACGAGCCGCCGCTGTTGGAACCGCTACCGAGGCCCAGGGAGCTGCCGCTGCCACTGCCAGTGGTGTCGGACAGTCCACCGCCGGAGAGTGTCTGCTTCAGCAGGTTGTTCTGGATGATTACGGCTTCGGTCGCTTCAATGCGGTGCGGTTCCGACCGCGTGACGATCATGTCGGGAGTCAAACCCAGACCGGCGGTTTCGCTGAAGGCGAGCACCGATTCGCGCCGGGTCTTGTTGATGCCTTCGCTGTCGTTGACCAGTTCGATGCCGAGCGGCATGCCGCGCTGGAGGCATTTTTCGGAGAGCCGGCGGACGCGGGCTTGGCCATGCACGGTCAACTGACCCGCTCTTTCAGTACCTTCCGGATGGAAATCCATGTGATGCAGCATCAGTCGAGCCGCGCGGCCATGCTCGATCTGGCGATCCAGCGAAGTGCGTATGCTGAATCCCAGCGGCTGCTCCTCGAAGTATTGCGGATAGCCCCAGTGGGATCGTCGCATGCGCTCCTTCATGCGCTGCACCGGTGGATTGCGACCTTTGGGGCTGGAAGATCGCGACGCGGCGACGGGAGCAGTGCCATGTGCCGTGACCGGCGCGGCAAGGGATGTCGCCATGGTCGCCTTCATGGGCGCTGCGGCGACGGGCTCGGCGGTCGGCACCAGGATCGGCGCGATGACTTCGGGCAACGTCCTCTGCTCGCGGACGCTCGTCTCCTGGAAGCCCGTGTCGGCGTTGCTTCCCTCGCGGGCGGGCAGTTCCAGCGAGCCCGTGTCGGTTGTTGTCGGTTCGGGCGGCGTCGGTTCGGGCGGGCTTGCGACCACGGAGGCTGCGTACCAGGAACGTACTCCGCTGGTTGGTTCCGGCGGGATCTCCTTGGCGGAATCGGGAGCTTCCGGTTTGGTCTGATGAGCGACCGGGCGTATTGGGGAGGTGAGCTGGGAGAGTGGGGTCCAGAAGGTCGCGCGTCGGACGGCGGCGGTCGAACTGG
>JBIIEC010000520.1:0-3809 GCA_044238045.1 Pirellulaceae bacterium
GCTGCCTTTCAAACGAACGCCGACGTCATAGAAGACCTCGCCGTTGTAGACCACCGTCGCGCCCATGCGATCGTTGCTCATCACATTCGTCGACGTGTGGAGGAACTTCGTGTCGGCGGTCGTCATCACGATCCGGAAGACGTGCCGGGGGTCTTCGGGCAGCGTCGTGGAGTCGACGCGGTAGAGCGCCCGGGAGGACGGTCCGGCCGCCGGGAACTGAGAGGTCGCGCCCTGGGCATCGCGGCCCTCGACGTAAAACTGCACGATGCTGGCCTGGGCCTGCGGCGGGATCACCGCCGCGTAACGCCCATCCGCGTTCAAGGTCATCGGCAACCGCTCCACGGCGCCGCCGCTGACTGTGTACACCAGTTCCATCGACTGCACGCCCTGCGGATCGGCCGCGGCGACGGAGACGGTGACCGAATCGGTGGGCAGTGGGATCAGCGGTGCATGCCGAAGGCCTTCGTAGGTCGGTCCGAGGTTCGCCACGCGCTGCGAATTGGCCGCTCCCGGAGTACCCACCGACAACGGTCGCTCCAGACGCGTGACCGTACCCAGCCGATTGAAGTAGAGTCGCGAATTGAGCTGGTTCGATCCCGATACCCAGCGAGCCTTGAACGACACCTCATAGGTCATCGTGTTCGACAGCTTGACGTACGTGTCACCCGACTTGAGCGTCGTGCCGGCGTTATTGTGCATGTGCTCCGTCGGACCCGACGCCTCAATCCGCAGCACCTGGTTCTGCGGATTGCCTGGATCGACCACGACGGATCCGTGCTGCGTGCCGATGATCCGCCACTTGGCCGGCGCGGCGCCGAGCGTATCGGCGTCGAACGTGCCATTTTGGATCAGCTGCCGCGAGGTGGGCGCGTCCGGATTCTCGATCACCGACACGTCGTCGATCAGCACGACGCCGTCATCCAGCAGGCCCATCAGGAACTCGTTGTACTGCGTCGGATCCGAAGCCACTCCGGCCCCCAGGCCGCGGACGCGAATCGTCTGCCAGCCTCCTTTGCCGCTCTCGTCGCTCGCCGCCCACGACTCGGGGATGCTGTTGTCGCTGAACGGATCGCGCAGCTCCAGACTAGCCGCCAGGGCGTCCGGCTCGCCGGGCCAGCGGCCAGCCGAATAATAGTGTACTTCGTCCACCGGATTGCCCACGGCGTCCAGCAGGCGGATGTTTTCGTCGCGGTTGGAAAGCGCCCCGGAGAAGGGCCCCAGCACACGCTGCCCCTTCAGCGCGGGCCGCGAAGCCACCAGCGCCGTCGGGTCCTTGGCGACGACAAGGTACGATTCCGGAGCCAGCGTCGTGCCCACCGGGAACTGGTAGCCGACCGCGTCGGACAGCTGCCACTTGCCCAGGTCCACCGTCGCCGTCTTGCTACGGTTGTACAGCTCGATCCACTCCTCGCCGTTCTCGAAAATCTTGTCTAGCTCCGACACATAGAACGCCGGTGCGTGATAGTGCACTTCGTTGATCACGATGTTGGAGTCGATCGCGAACTGGTTGGCGGTGCCGAACGTCGCCTGCTGCGGCGACAGCCAGCGGTTGTCCATCTGCGGATGCCGACCTTGCAGTTTGCCCTTCACCACCTGCGCGTCGGCCAACGACTTGCCGCCCGGCGCGAACAGGAAGATCGCTTCCCCATCCACGGGCGCGAACCCCAACTGGGTCTTGTCCACCGTGATATAGCCACCCGTTGGCAGCACCGTATCCCCGAACGTGAAGCCTCCGGTGTCATGGTCGCCGCCCGCGATCCGGTATCCCACCAGCGGCAACGCCGCGGTGCCGGCATTCACCAGTTCGACGCGAAAGTTCGCGTCCGCCACGCCGCTGATCTCGTTGAGTAGCAGCGCCGAAGCGGACGGCTGGCCGGCCGGGAAGTTCTCCTGGCCAGGCGTGCCTCCCACCTGAACGCTGGCCGACCAGCTCGACGCCTCGTCGCTGGGCAGATGGCGACTCGTCTTCGCCAGCGTCGCCCCCGAACCGTCCGGGCCCACAGGCCAGTCGCCGCGATCGTCGTAGTCGAGGATGTCCATCACGCGGTTGGAGTTGTTGACCAGCACCAGCTCCTCGCCGGCGTTGTTTAACGAACCCACATAAGGGCCAAGCGCCCCGCCAATGCCCAGGTCCGCCTGCAGGGCCGCCGGATCCACTGCCACCAGCAGGAACCCGTTGCTGGGCACCACCGTCCCTTCCGGGAACTGGTACTCCACCGCCCCCGCCAAACTCCAGCCCGAAATGTCCAGGCGGATCGTGTTTTGGTTGTGCAACTCAATCCACTCCAGCCGCGTATCCGTCGCGCCAGCCGGGTTGTACATGATCTCGTTGAATGTCACCACCGAATCGCTGCGATGGTCGATGTCCGTCGACACCTCGCCGGGCACGACCAGCGTCACCTCCACCGGATCGGTGCTGACCTGCCCGTCGCTGGCCCGATAGCGGAAACGATCCTGCCCCTGGAAGCCCGGATTAGGCGTGTAGTCAAACGAACCGTCCGGCCGCAGCACCAACGTACCCGACTGCGGACCGTCGACCAGCGTCGCCGTCAGCGGCGTGCCGTCGGCGTCGGTATCGTTGCGCAGCACGCCATTGGCGGCACTCACCTGCAGCGGACTCGTCGCCGCGACGTAGACATCCGGCAGGCCCACGGGCAGGTCGTTCACGGAACGCACGGTCAAA
The DNA here is from genome assembly GCA_044238045.1 of Pirellulaceae bacterium. Lineage (GTDB taxonomy): Bacteria > Planctomycetota > Planctomycetia > Pirellulales > Pirellulaceae > CAZUJM01. The sequence goes on from JBIIEC010000520.1 coordinate 2,684, forward strand.
CGCACCGTGGCCTCGGTCGAGACGTCGATCCCATCGCGGACGCGATAGGTGAAGCTATCCTCGCCATTGAAGTGTGCCTGGGGCGAGTAGGTGAACGATCCATCCACGTTCAACTGCAACACCCCGCGGCTCGTTCCGGTGCCCAGTTCGACCGACAGCGGACTCCCCTCCGCATCCACGTCGTTGGCCAGCACCCCCGGCTTGGGTACCGTCAGCACCTGGTCCTCGTCGATCGTGTAGCTGTCATCGCGGACCACCGGGATCGTGTTCACGGTCAACGTGACCGTGGCGGGTGCCGAAAGGTTCTGGCCGTCGCTCACCCGGTAGGTGAACGATGCCACTCCCGCAAACGCACCGGGGGAATACTGGAACGAACCGTCCTTGTTGAGCACCAGCGTTCCGCTCGTAACCGTCTGGTCGAGCACGGCGCTGATCTCGACATTGTCCACGTTCTGATCGTTCACCAGCACGCCCTGGTTCGCGGGGACGCTGAACACCTGGTTCGGCACGGTCTTGTAAGCATCGTTCACCGCCACGGGCGGATCGTAGATCGGCTGCACCCGCAACGTCACCGTGGCGACGTTGCCGAGGCGCGAGTCCTTCGCGGCGTAGGTAAAACTGTCCGTGCCATTGAAGTTCTTCTGCGGAATGTAGACGAAGGATCCGTTGGGATTCGGAATCAGCTGTCCGTTCGCGGGATTCGACACCACGACGGCGGTGAGCGGATCGCCATCGGCGTCGAAGTCGTTCTTCAGCAACCCCTGCGCTTCGGATACGGCGAACAGCGAGGCGTCCTCGTTTAACACATACTCGTCGGCGCGCGTAAGCGGTGCCTCATTGTTGTAGTATCGGCGCAACTCGGTCAGGATCGCCGTCCCCTCGGCCTCGGTCATGGCTCCCTTGTAGAGGCGCACCTGCCCGATCTGGCCACCAAAGGCTCCCGTCCCATCCCCCAGGATTCCCATGGTCAGGTCCAGCGGACTGCGGCCGTTCGTCGACGTGTCGGTGCGCTGCACGGCAGGCTGGTCGTCAACGCGAATCGTGAGCGTCGATCCCACATGCGTCACCAGCGCCACATGCACCTTGCCGTCGTTCAAACCGGTCACGTTGGAGTAGAGCGTCTTGG
>JBIIEC010000130.1:0-13093 GCA_044238045.1 Pirellulaceae bacterium
TCTATCTGTCCCCTGTTGGTGGATTGTCCCTCGTATCCCACCAGGCATGCGGGCGCGTGGAATCCCGGGCCCCGGAGATCCCGCCCAGTGTCTCTGGTCCGGTTCTTGTCCGCGCCCTGTTCGCCCCACGATGTGAGACAGGATCGGCTGCTTAAGTCCCCAAGGAGTACCCGCGCAGATGGCAACTTCAGCTCAGCGTCGCGTTCAGACGAACGAGATCCGTCGGTTCGGTAGCGGTCGCGATCAGTACCTCACCCCGGACCTCACCGAGATCCAGACCCGCAGCTACGACGAGTTCCTGCAGTTGGAAACACCGGCGGAGAAGCGGAAGGACCAGGGCATTGAGAGCGTGCTGAAGGAGATCTTCCCGATCGAGAGTTACGACAAGACATTGTCGCTCTCGTACACGCGTTACGAGCTGGGCAAGCCGCGATACACGCCGGAAGAGTGCCGTCAACTGCGGCTCACCTACGGGCGTCCGTTCCGCGTCTGGCTGCGACTGAACAAGGAGCAGCCGATCGAGGAAGAGGTCTACCTGGGCGACATGCCGATCATGCTGGGCGGTGGCGAGTTCATCATCAACGGTGCCGAGCGCGTGGTCGTGAGCCAGCTGCACCGCAGCCCCGGCGTGGACTTCGTGATGGAAGCCGACGCCACCTCGGACCGCAGGATGCCCAGCTGCCGGATCATCCCCGAGCGTGGCAGCTGGATTGAAGTGAACGTCACGAAGAAGGACAGCCTGACGGTTCGCATCGACCAGAGCGGCAAGTTCTCGGCGATGACGCTGCTGCGGGCGATGGATGCCAAGTATGGAAACGACGCGGAGCTGATCCGCGCGTTCTACGAATCGACGGTGGAGAAGATCGCGGACGGCAAGAGCGTCAGCAAGATCGAGGGCAAGATCGCGGTCGACGACATCGTCTACCCAGCGAAGTCGGACCGCGCGGGCGAGATCATTGTCGAGGCAGGCCAGAAGATCACGAAGAACGCGGCCGAGACGATCTGCACGGCGGGCGTCACCAAGGTGGAGGTGATCGTGCCGCCGAAGGTGCCGTTGATCTTCAACGCCCTCGCGGACGACTCCACGTCCAGCCACGAGGAAGCGTTGCTGCGCATCTACCAGCGTCTGCGACCGGGCAACCCGCCGCAACTGGAGAAGGCTCGCCAACTGTTCGCCGAGAAGTTCACCGACGTCAACCGCTACCGGCTTGGTCGCGTCGGCCGCTTCCGCATCAACCGCAAGCTGCACCTGGGCGTCTCCGAAAAGGAGATGACGCTCCGCCCGGAAGACCTCATCGCCTCCATCGCCTACCTGCTGGACCTGTCCTCCAGCGCGGGCACGGCCGAGATCGACGACATCGACCACCTGGGCAATCGTCGCCTGCGGACGATCTCCGAACTGGCCTGCGACGAACTCCGCAAGGGCTTCCTGAAGCTGCGCCGCACGGTGCAGGAGCGGATGAGCCTGAAGGACGTCGAGGACATGACGCCGCGGAGCCTGATCAATCCGAAGAGCATCTCGGCGGCGATCGAGTATTTCTTTGGCCGCGGCGAGCTTTCGCAGGTCGTGGACCAGACGAACCCGCTGTCGATGCTGACGCACGAGCGGCGGCTCTCGGCACTCGGCCCCGGCGGTTTGAATCGCAAGCGGGCCGGCTTCGAGGTGCGTGACGTGCACATCTCGCACTACGGCCGCATCTGCCCGATTGAGACGCCAGAAGGTACGAACATCGGCTTGATCTCCAGCCTGGCCATCTATGCCGGCGTGGACGACTACGGCTTCCTCGTGACGCCCTACCGCGTCGTGAAGAAGGGCAAGCTGACCGACGAAGTGAAGTGGCTGCGAGCGGACGAGGAGTCGGACGCGGTGGTCGCTCCGGCCGACGCGGTGGTGAAGGATGGACGCTTGGAGGGCGAGAACATCGTCGCCCGCTACAAGTCCGACTTCCACATCGTCAACTCCGACGACATCAACTACATCGACATCGCGCCCAGCCAGATGGTGGGCGTCTCGGCAGGGCTCATCCCCTTCCTCGAACACGACGACGCCAACCGCGCGCTCATGGGTTCCAACATGCAGCGGCAGGCCGTGCCGCTGCTGATCACCGATCCGCCGATCGTGGCCACCGGCATGGAACGGGACGTGGCCGAAAATTCGAGCATGGTGATCCGCGCCAAGCGGGCCGGCAAGGTCACGTATGTGGACGCCACCCGCATCGAGATCGGCAACGACAAGTACGAGATGGCCAAGTTCCAGGGGCTCAACGAGCGCACCTCGCTGAACCAGAAGCCGCTCGTGCTGCCTGGCGAGAAGATCGAAAAGGGCCAGGTGATCGCGGACGGTGCCGCCACCTTCCAGGGCGAACTGGCACTCGGCCGCAACGTGCTCGTCGGCTTCATGTCTTTCGACGGATTCAACTTCGAAGACGCCATCATCATCAGCCAGGAGCTGGTGCAGAACGACGTCTACACCTCGATCCACATCGAGGAGTTCGACATTGAGATCCGCGAGACGAAGCTGGGCCGCGAGGAGTTCACGCGGGACATCCCGAACGTCAGCGAAAAGGCGCTCCGCAACCTCGACGATTCCGGCATCGTCCGCGTCGGCACCTACGTCCGCCCGGGTGACATCCTGGTCGGCAAGGTGTCTCCGAAGAGCAAGACGGAGCTGACGCCGGAAGAGAAGCTGCTGCATGCGATCTTCGGCCGCGCGGGCGAGGACGTGAAGAACGATTCGCTCGAAGTGCCTTCGGGCATCGAGGGCATCGTGATCAACGCGCAGAAGTTCTCGCGCCGGATGAGCCTTTCGGACGACGAACGCAAGAAGTTCGAGAAGGAGTTGAAGGACGCGGAGACGACGGGCAACAACCAGATCGCGGCCAAGTTTGGCGAAATGATCCGCCAGATGGAGGCGGTGGTCGGGCAGACGCTGACCGACGAGGACGGGGCGCCGCTGGTGGGCGGGCAGGACACGAAGTACGTGGCCGAGCGGGCCCAGCAGTTCCGCCTCTCCACGCTGCTCGCCAGCATCCCCAAGGCCGACAAGGCCAAGCAGGTGGAGTCGCTGTACAGCTCGCTGTGGCCCGAGGTCGAGACGGCGATGGACGAGCGGGACCGCTGCTTGAACAGCATGAAGCGTGGCGATGAGCTGCGGAGCGGCGTGCTGCAGATGGTGAAGGTCTACATCGCGACGAAGCGAGTGATCTCGGTGGGCGACAAGATGGCAGGCCGCCACGGGAACAAGGGTGTGATCGCGAAGATCCTGCCGATCGAGGACATGCCGTTCCTGGAGGACGGCACGCCTCTGCAGATCATGCTCAACCCGCTGGGCGTTCCCAGCCGCATGAACGTCGGCCAGATTCTCGAGACGCACCTCGGCTGGGCCGGCGCGAAGCTCGGCTTCCAGGCGATCACGCCCGTGTTTGACGGGGCGACCGAGGAGGACATCAACGACGCGTTGGAGGCGGCGGGGCTGCCTCGCCACGGCAAGGCCCGGTTGTACGACGGCCGCACCGGCGAACGGCTCAACCAGGAAACCACGGTCGGCTTCATCTACATGCTGAAGCTGCACCACTTGGTGGACGAGAAGGTACACGCCCGCAGCACCGGCCCCTACTCGCTCATCACCCAGCAGCCGCTCGGCGGCAAGGCCCGCTTCGGCGGCCAGCGCTTCGGCGAAATGGAAGTGTGGGCGTTGGAGGCGTATGGCGCCGCCTACATCCTGCAGGAGCTGCTGACGGTGAAGAGCGACGACGTGGAGGGCCGTACGAAGATCTACGAGAGCATGGTCAAGGGCGAGAACACCCTGGAGGCCGGCACGCCCGCCAGCTTCGACGTGCTCACCAACGAGATCCGCGGCCTGGCCCTCAACATGCAGCTCGAGAAACGCCGCGTGTAGCCCCCGGCCCGCAGCACTTCCGAGCGGCTGGCCCACCTGCCCGCCGCTCGGCGCAACCCCCGGACTCCCGCCCCCGGGATACCCCCACTGAACACGTTCCTTCGACTCGCGCCACGCCCGACCCGGACTCGTCCGGACGCGCGGCGATTGGATGGCGGACGGCCGCTCAGCCCGGCCCGACGCCCTGCACCGCACATATCCCGTTCCGCTGACATCACGAAACAGGAGCAAAGGCATGACAACCGGCGATAGTTCCTCTTACGATCGGATCAACGATTACGCCTCGGTGAAGATCAGCCTGGCCCGGCCGCACGACATCCGCAGCTGGTCGTTCGGCGAGGTCAAGAAGCCCGAGACGATCAACTACCGGACCTATCGCCCCGAGAAGGACGGCCTGTTCTGCGAACGGATCTTCGGACCGGAGAAGGACTGGGAGTGCGCGTGCGGGAAGTACCGCGGCATGAAGTACAAGGGCATGATCTGCGACCGCTGCGGCGTGAAGGTGACGCACAGCCGCGTCCGCCGCAAGCGCATGGGCCATATCGAACTGGCCGCGCCCGTGGTCCACATCTGGTTCTTCAAGGCCATGCCCAGCCGGCTGGGCAACCTCCTCAGCATGAAGACCACCAGCCTGGAAAAGGTCATCTACTTCCAGGACTACGTGGTCGTGAACCCCGGTGACACCGACCTCGAGGCCCAGCAGCTGCTCACCGAGGAAGAGTATCGCGAAGCTCGCGCGCAGTACGGAGACACCTTCGAAGCCGACATGGGCGCCGAAGCCGTCCGGAAGCTGCTCTGCAACCTCGACCTCGTGAAGCTGTCCGAGGAGCTGCGGACCGAGCTGCACGAGACGAACGCGAAGCAGAAGAAGAAGGACCTGATCAACCGGCTGAAGATCGTCGAGGCGATCCGTGACAGCGACAACCGTCCGGAGTGGATGGTGCTGGACGTGATCCCCGTGATCCCCCCGGACCTCCGCCCCCTCGTGCTGCTCGATTCGGGCAACTTCGCCACCAGCGACCTGAACGACCTGTACCGCCGCATCATCAACCGCAACAACCGGCTCCGGAAGCTCGTCGACCTCAATGCGCCGGAAGTCATCATCCGCAACGAGAAGCGGATGCTGCAGCAGTCGGTGGACGCGTTGTTCGACAACAACCGCTGCAAGCGCCCCGTGCTGGGCAGCAGCAACCGCCCGCTGAAGTCGCTGACCGACATGATCAAGGGCAAGCAGGGCCGCTTCCGCGAAAACCTGCTCGGCAAACGCGTCGACTACTCCGCGCGCAGCGTGATCGTCGTCGGCCCCAACCTGAGACTGCACCAGTGCGGCCTCCCCAAGAAGATCGCGCTGGAACTCTACCAGCCCTTCATCATCCGCAAGCTCAAGGAGATGGGCCACGCGGACACGATCAAGAGCGCCAAGAAGATGCTGGAGCGGAAGGACGAGGAGGTATGGGATATCCTCGAAGCCGTCATCCAGAACCACCCGGTGCTGCTCAATCGCGCCCCGACGCTGCACCGCATGGGCATCATGGCCTTCGAACCGATCCTCGTGGAAGGCAACGCCATCCACCTGCATCCGCTGGCCTGCAAGGGCTTCAACGCCGACTTCGACGGCGACCAGATGGCCGTGCACCTGCCGCTGTCGATCGAGGCGCAGGTCGAGGCCCACACGCTGATGATGTCGACGAATAACATCTTCGGCCCCGCCAACGGCCGGCCGACGATGAGTCCCTCGCAGGACATCGTGATGGGTTGCTACTTCGTGTCCATGATGCGCCCCAACGCGAAGGGCGAAGGCATGAACTTCGCCACGCCGACGGAGGCCGAGCTGGCGTACTCGCTGGGCATCATCGACCTGCACGCCCGCATCCGCGTCAAGTTGCCCGCGGGACGCTTCGTCCGCGGCGATGACGACGGCCGCGTCATGAAGCAGGTCGTCGACACCACCTGCGGCCGCATCATGTTCAACTCGATCCTGGCCGAAGGCATGGACTTCTACAACATGCCCCTCCGGTCCAGCGAGCTCTCCATGGTCATCTCGGACTGCTACCAGGCCCTGGGCCGCCGGGCCACGATCGACCTGCTGGACGACATGAACCGCCTCGGTTTCCGCGAAAGCACCCGCAGCGGCCTGTCGTTCGCCACCGACGACCTCGTGACGCCCGACTCCAAGGCCAAGATCATCGGCGAAGCCGAGAAGACGGTGCTGAAGTACAAGAAACTCTACGACCGCGGCGTCATCACGGACGTCGAACGGTACAACCAGGTCCTCGACGCCTGGACCCACGCTCGTGAACGCATCACGGGCGAGATGATGACGGCGATGGAAGGCGACATCCGCGGTGGCGGCGGCTATGTGAACCCCGTGTTCCTCATGGCCCACTCCGGTGCCCGAGGCGGTGTCGAACAGATCCGCCAGCTGGCCGGCATGCGTGGCCTGATGGCCAAACCGTCGGGTGAAATCATCGAGACGCCCATCAAGGCCAACTTCCGCGAAGGCCTCTCGGTGCTCGAATACTTCAGCTCCACGCACGGTGCCCGCAAAGGTCTCGCCGATACGGCCCTCAAGACGGCCGACTCGGGGTACCTTACCCGCAAGCTGGCCGACGTGGCGCAGAACGTCGTCATCACCATGCACGACTGCGGCACCACGCAGGGCGTGACCAAGGGCATCATCTACCGCGGTGAAAAGGTGGAAGTCCGGCTCGCGGACGCCATCAAGGGCCGCGTCAGCCGGCAGAACATCGTCAATCCGGTGACCGACGAAGTCATCGTCGCCGAGAGCGAGATGATCACTCCGGAGATCGGTCGCCGCATCGAGCAGCTGGGCTTGGAACGCATCCAGGTCCGCAGCCCGATGACCTGCGAAGCGCCCCTCGGCGTGTGCCGCTGCTGCTACGGCATGGACATGTCCACCGGGACGATGGTCGAGGAAGGCATGGCCGTCGGTATCATCGCTGCCCAGAGCATCGGTGAACCGGGTACCCAGCTGACCATGCGTACGTTCCACATCGGTGGTGTGGCCGGTACGGAAGTCGAAGAGAGCGAAACCCGCTGCAAGAAGCCGGGTATCGTGAAGTTCACCCGCATGCGGTCGGTCACCAACCAGGAAGGCCAGACGATCGTTCTGACCCGCAACGGCGAAATCTCGATCCTCGACCAGAAGGGACGCGAACTGGAGAAGCACGATGTGCCGACCGGTGCCGTGCTGATGGTCACCGAGAACCAGGAGATCGCCGCTGGAGCCGTGCTCTGCCAGTGGGATCCGTTCAGCATCCCGATCCTCTCCGAAGTCGCCGGGCGCGTTCGTTTCGATGACGTCGTCGAAGGCGACACGATGCGTATCGAGAAGGACCCCAGCGGCCACGAACGCCGGATCATCACCGACCACAAGGGCGACCTGCACCCGCAGATCGTGCTGGAAGACACCGACGGCAAGCCGCTCGACGTGTACTACCTGTCGGAACGAGCCAACATCGAAGTCGAGGAAGGCCAGACCATTGCCGCCGGTACCGTGGTCGCCAAGACGCCCCGCGAGGCGTCGGGCATCAAGGACATCACCGGTGGTCTGCCCCGCGTGACGGAGATCTTCGAGGCCCGCAAGCCGAAGGATCCCTCGGTCATCGCGGAAGTCGACGGCGCCGTGGAGATCCTGGGCGAGAAGCGCCGCGGCAAGCGGACCATCATCGTCCGCAGCGAGACAGGCATCGAACGCGAACACCTCGTCCCGCACGGCAAGCGGTTCCTGGTCCACTCCGGTGACCATGTCCGCGCCGGCCAAGCACTTGTCGATGGCCCCCTCGTCCCGCACGACATCCTGCGCATCTCGGGCGAGGAAGCTGTCCAGCAGTACCTGCTGCACGAGATCCAGGGCGTGTATCGCAGCCAGCGAGTGGAAATCAACGACAAGCACTGCGAAATCATCATCGCCCGCATGCTGCGGAAGGTGAAGATCGAGAACCCGGGCGACACCAACCTGCTGCCCGGCAGCGTCATGGATCGCTTCGATTTCCGCATGGCCAACGAAAACCTCGGCAAGTCGCTGAAGATCTCCCACAAGGGCGACAGCACCTTCGAGGTCGGTTCGATCGTGCCGCGGGAGGCGATCGAAGCCGAGAACGCGCGGATCGAAGCACTCGGCGGCGTCGTCGCCAAGGGCACGCGAGCCAAGCCGGCCACCGCCAGCACGCAGCTCCTCGGCATCACCAAGGCCGCCGTGCAGAGTTCCAGCTTCATCTCGGCCGCGAGCTTCCAGGAAACCACCAAGGTGCTCACCGAAGCCGCCCTGGCAGGCAAGACCGACCGCCTCGTCGGCCTCAAGGAGAACGTCATCCTCGGCCACCTGATTCCCGCCGGTACGGGCTTCCGCTCGTTCCAGGAGTCCGAAGTCCGCATCCACCCCGATGCGCTCACTTCGCTGGCCGCCGAGAAGGACCGCACCCTCGTCGCCAGCTTCCCGCTGTTGGAATCGGCCGAGCCGACCAACGTGCGTCCGCCGGTCGACAACGAGATCTTTGGAGCGCCCAGCTCGCGTCGTGACGAAGCGCCCGACCAGCACCCGGCGCTCCTGTCCGAAACGCCAGCCGACTTGGACGCGCTCTTCGGCGCGAACCCGTTGGAGCAGTTGATGGCGGGCGATGACGACGACGACCTCGACGATGACGACCTGTAGTCACTCGGCGGGCCCATGAATTCCGGGCCGCGTGCCTTCCGCCAGGGAGACACGCGGCCTTTTTTGTTTCGCCCGGGACGCTCGTGCGCGACATGGCGACCTTTACCTCGTCGCAGGCCCTTGAGATCGCCACGCCGGCTCCGAATACTTCAGCGATCCCCCACTTCACACCGCGCGTTCCATGCTCACCCCGGGCGTGGCGGGAGTATCGCTGCATGGCCTTGCCCCACGACCCCACATCTCCGCCACCGGCTCCCCCAGCCGCGTCCCCGCCTGCCGATCCGGCCGCACCGCCCCAGGCAGCACTCCACCCAGCAGCTCCCTACGCGCAGTCGCTGGAGTCCTGTCTCCACGAACTGGGCGGGAACCTCTGCGGGGGACTGACTGAGGACCAAGTGTCCCAGGCCCGCGCGCGGCAGGGCTGGAACCGGCTGGAGGAGTCGCCCGCCACGCCGCGATGGCGGATCTTCGCGGCCCAGTTTCGCGACCTGGTGATCTGGATCCTGGTCGTCGCGGCCGTGATCTCCGGTGTGCTCCGCGAATGGGCCGACGCCACGGCGATCCTGGCGATCGTGGTCCTGAACGCGGTCATCGGCTTCCTGCAGGAGGAGCGAGCCGAACGGGCTCTCGCCGCCCTCCAGCGTCTCTCGTCGCCCATGGCACGCGTGCTGCGGGACGGCGCGTGGCGGTCGTTGCCCGCGGCCGAACTGGTGCCAGGGGATGTGATCTCGCTGGAGGCCGGTGACAACATCCCGGCCGACGCGCGGCTGGCACGAACCTTTCGCTTCAGTGTCCAGGAGGCGCCGCTGACGGGCGAGTCGACGCCCGTGGAGAAGGACGCCGACGCGATCCTGCCGACGGGCACGAGCCTGGGCGATCGCCGCAACATGGCCTACCTGGGCACGATCGCGGCCACGGGTAAAGCCACGGCCATGGTGACCAGCACGGGCATGGCCACCGAACTGGGGCACATCGCGGGCCTGCTGCAGCGCGGGCAGCGGATGGAGACGCCCTTGCAACGACGGCTCGCCGAACTCGGCCGCATTCTCATCGCCATCTGCCTGACGATCGTTGCCGTGATCCTTGTCATGCAGGTGGCGCGCGGCGGCGATCGGTTCGAGGCGCTGCTGTCGGCTGTCAGCCTGGAGGTCGCGGCGGTGCCCGAGGGCCTGCCTGCGGTCGTCACCATCGCGCTGGCGATTGGACTGCAGCGGATGGTGCGCCGCAACGCGCTGGTGCGGAAGCTGCCCAGCGTCGAAACGCTCGGCTCCGTCACCGTCATCTGTTCGGACAAGACCGGCACGCTGACACGAAACGAGATGACGGTCCGCGAAGTAGCCGTGGGCTCGGCCAGCTACGAGGTGACGGGCACGGGCTACGCGCCGCAGGGAGGCTTCCAGCGGCGCGTGGAAGCGACCGTGGGATCCGCTGTGGGCTCGGCCGTGGAGGGCACCGAGTCGACGCCCGGCGCCCCGCAGGCGCTGCTGCCGCCCGCATCGCGGGAGACTGCGGTCGAAGTGGCCGCGCATGCCGATCTGTGCCGGCTGCTGGAGATCGGGGCCATCTGCAACAACGCGCGGGTCGTGCCACTGAAAGACGCCCGGCAGGGCTGGCAGGTGCTGGGCGATCCGACCGAGGGCGCGCTGCTGGTCCTGGCCATGAAGGGCGGCATCGATGCCTCCCCGGAAACCCACCCGCTGCTCTACGAACTGCCCTTCGACTCCACGCGCAAAGCCATGTCGGTCGTCGTCTCGGCGCCCGACGGCCGTCGCTGGCTGTTCACCAAGGGCGCGCCGGAAGTGCTGCTGGACCTGAGTCACGCGGAGCTGGTCGGGCAGGAGATCCGGCCGCTCACGGAGGCGCGGCGCACGCACTGGCTGGAGGCGAATGCCAGCATGGCCTCCCGGGCGCTACGCGTGCTGGCCATGGGTTACCGCGAACAGACGGACCCGGTGGATGGCAACGTGCAGGAGGGCCAACTCGTCTTCGTCGGCCTCGTCGGCATGATCGACCCGCCGCGCGAGGAGGTGAAGGAGGCGGTGCGGACGTGTCGCCAAGCGGGCATCCGCCCCGTCATGATCACCGGCGACCACCCCGCCACCGCGCTGGCCGTCGCGCGCGAGCTGAAGATCGCCGAAGCCGACGACCATGTCGTGCCCGGCGCCGAACTCGACCAGCTCAGCGACGAGCAGTTGACGGGGCGTGTCGAGCGGATCGCCGTGTACGCGCGGGTGTCGGCCGAGCACAAGCTGCGGATCGTGGAGGCCTGGAAGCGACGAGGGCATGTCGTGGCGATGACCGGCGACGGCGTCAACGACGCGCCGGCCGTACGGGCCGCCGATATCGGCATCGCCATGGGCGTCACGGGAACCGACGTGACCAAGGAAGCCGCCGACATGGTGCTGATCGATGACAACTTCGCGTCCATCGTCAGCGCCATCGAGGAGGGACGCGGCATCTTCGACAACATCCAGAAGGTGCTGCAGTTCCTGCTCTCATGCAACCTCGGTGAGATCCTGCTGATGTTCATCGCCAGCCTCGTCGGCTGGCCCACGCCGCTGCTGCCCGTGCAACTGCTCTGGATCAACCTCGTGACCGACGGCTTCCCCGCCCTGGCCCTGGCGCTGGAACCGCCCGAACCGGGCGTCATGCAGCGCCGCCCACGACCTCCCCACGAATCGATCCTCTCCTGGCAGACGAGCTGGGCGATTGTCGTCCAGGGACTGCTGGTCGGCGGCGTCGGGCTGGCGGCCTTCGCCATCGGCTACTGGACCAGTGAAGCCGATACCACCAAGGCCCGCGCCATGACCTTTTGCGTCGTCGTCTACGCCGAATTGCTGCGCGCCCTGTCCGCTCGCAGCCAGACCTGGACCCTCTGGCGCCTGGGGCCGTTTTCCAATCCCTACCTGCTGCTAGCCATCGTCATTTCTGGTCTACTGCAGGCAGCCGTCATGGGCATTCCAGCCATGCGGACCGTATTCGAGATGACCGACCACACGGTCCGCGACTGGCTGCTCATGGCCCTGCTCGCCACCATTCCCGCGTTCGTCATGGAACTGACCAAGGCCGTCGGCTGCTGGCGTCGCGCGCGGCAAGACGAGTCCCTCAACGGCTGATACGCCGCGTTCCCGATCGACGATGCGTCCGCTCCCGCGCGACGATGCCGGGAAGACTCGACCGCCGCCAGAGCTGCCATCCCCGAACCCCCGAGTCCTTACGATGGAACTGACAAGCGACCTGCACGACTGGCTGTTGGCCGCAGTGAAGCGAAACGCTTCGGACCTGCACCTGCTGGCCGGCTACGGCCCCAACCTCCGGCTGCACGGTCGGCTGGAGCAGCTCCAGGCCCTCCCGCTCCGCGACGACGACCTGCGCACAAGCCTGCTCGAACGCCTGCCCGTGGAGCACCGCGTTCGCTTTGAATCCGCACACAACCTCGACTACGCCTTCACGGCGGTGGTCGGCGGAACCACGCGCCGCTTTCGCGCGAACCTGTTCCTGCATTCCGGCACGCTCGGCTGCTGTATCCGCGTGGTGCCCGATCGCATCCCCGAACTGGCCTGGGCCGGCTTTCCCTCCGACCTCGCCGACCGGCTCACCCATTTCCGCAACGGCCTGGTCCTCGTCGCGGGCGCGACCGGCGCCGGCAAGACCACGACGCTCGCCATGCTCATCCAGATGCTCAACGAAGAAGGCGGCTATCGGATCCTGACGGTGGAGGATCCGGTGGAGTATGAGTTCCCCCGCTGCGCGCACTCGATCATCAGCCAGCGCGAAGTGGGTCGCGACGTGCTCTCGTTCGCCGATGGACTCAAGTATGGACTGCGGCAGGATCCGGACATCATCCTGGTGGGCGAGATCCGGGACCGCGACACGGCGCAGACGGCGCTCAGCGCGGCGGAGACCGGCCATCTGGTCTTCTCGACGCTGCACACGCGCGACGCCAAAGGCGCCCTGTCTCGTTACCTGGACCTCTTTCCGCAGTCGGTCCAGGGCGAAATCCGGTCGCAGCTTTCGATGAGCCTGCGGGCGGTAGTGAGCCAGCACCTGCTGCCCTCCGCGCGTCCCGATACGAAGCGGGAACTGGCGTTGGAGGTGATGCTGAACAATACTCCCGTTTCCAGCGCGATCCGGCAGGGCCGGCTGGAGACGATCGACACGAACATCCAGACCGGTCGCGCGGACGGCATGGTGTCGCTGGACGAGTCGGTGCGCCGACTGCTCGCCGCCGGCCGCATTTCACGGGAGACGGCGGAGCAGTTCACGGGCCACTAAACAGGGGTCGAGTGGATGGAACCACGGAGGCCCCCGGAAAACCGCTGTGCTTTCCGTGGTCAACCGCGGGAAGTAAACCGCGGGAAGCAAACCGACCGGCCAGAGAAGAGACCAGCCCTCACTTCGAGACCTCAGAACTCCTGCCGCACCATGTAGACGCAGCCGATCGCCAGGATCGCGGCCGTGAAGGCGGCGCTGCTCCAGACGGGTCCCCAGGGGTCGCGATAGATCTGCTGGTACCGCAA
>JBIIEC010000521.1:0-3792 GCA_044238045.1 Pirellulaceae bacterium
CTTCCTGCCGAACGCCGACGAATGGTACAAGGCAGCGTACTACAATCCGACGGGCGGCAACTACTTCCTGTACCCGACCGGCAGCAATACAGCTCCCACGCCCGTCACCAATGGGACGCTCAACAATACGGCCGTCTACTCGTTGTTGACCAAGAATGGTCCGGCCGACATCGACAACGCGGGCGGCCCGAGCGTCTACGGCACGTATGCCCAGGGCGGCAACGTCTACGAATGGGATGAGACCGATGTCGACCTCGTCAACGACGATCCGGATGCGGCTCGTGGCGTGCGTGGAGGACGTTGGAGCTTCAGTACGGACTACAACCTGTCCTCGGTGAACCGCTATGCCGACAGCCCCGCATTGGAAGCTGGGAACGTTGGCTTCCGCGTGGCCGCCGTGCCGGAACCCAGTTCGGGACTGCTGGCCCTCACCGGCCTGCTCGCCCTGCTGCGTCGCCGTCGCTAATCGCGGCCCCGAGGCCCGCTGCCTGGCATCCGTTTCCAGGCATCCAAGCGGTTCGCCGAGGACAGATAAACCATCAGCCGGTGTCCTGCAACTCCACCGGTGACCAGCGACCCTGCGTCCCTACAACGGACTCAGGGTCGTTTTTGCATTGAGGCAAGGGCCGCGATGGACATGGTCGCTCCCGGGCGGAAGCCTGCGACAGCGACTTGGGATTTTGACCACGGAGAGCACGGAGTTCGCCACGGCGACGCACTGGGCCTCACGAAGCCGACCGGCCCGTGCCACGCGTCGCCTATTCGGGCAACCGGCCGTTGTGGTAGACCTCCTGCACGTCGTCGCAGTCGTTCAGCATGTTGATGAACTTTTCGAACATCGCGACGTCGCTGGCCGGAATCTGGACGGTCGACTGCGGCAGGAACGTGATTTCCTGGGCTTCAAATTCGATCTTGGGAAACGCCTCCAGCAGCGCGGACTTCGCCTTGTAGAATTCGCCCGGCGGCGCAAAGATCGTTACCTTGCCATCCGCGCACTCCGTTTCCTCAATCTCCACCCCCGCCTCCAGCAACGCCTCCAGCGCCTGCTCCTCGTTGTCCCCCTTGAAGGACAGCACGGCCAAGTGGTCGAAGAAGTGCAACACGGACCCCGATGCGCCCAGCTTGGCCCCGGTCTTGGTGAAGCAGTTCCGCACGTCGGTGATCGTGCGGTTCATGTTGTCGGTCAGGCAGTCCACAATGACCGTGCATCCGCCGGGCGCGAACCCCTCGTAACGGGCCGTCGTGAAATCCTCGCCGCCCGCTCCGCTGGCCTTCTCAATCGCCTTCTCGATCACATGCGCCGGCACCTGGTCGCGTTTGGCTTTTTCGATCAGGTTCCGCAGCGCCGGATTCGACTCCGGGTCAGCGACGCCATTCTTGGCGATTACATACAACTGCTTGCCATACTTCGCGTACAGCTTGGACTTTTGAGCCGCCGTCTTGAAGATCGAGGCTTTCCGGTTTTCGAAACTTCTTCCCATGTCGTCTGATTTCTGCCTGTGGAGTGGTCTGCCGGTGGGCTGCTTTCGAGGTGAGCAAGGGCCAGAGCACGAGTCCCTGGGCGAGCCTTGGGGAATCCCTGACCGCCTGGCCCGCGACGGCCCAAGTGTACTTTATTCCATCCGGGGCCGCCTGTCACCACGAGCCTGGGCGACCCATACCCGGCCTGTAGGAAGGAATTCCCCCATTTCCTCCGTCGAAATCGCCGGGCAGCATTAATCTCAATCCTCGGTTGACCTCTTGCTACCCCTTGATTTCATTAGAAGACTGCCGTCCCGAATGAGTTTGGGACGGCTCCGCTTTCCGACCACGCTTGAGGAGTGTCTTCGATGGCCGACCAGCCCCACCACCTGCCCTTGTCATCCCCTCGCAGCCGAGCGTTCATTCGTCTCGCGAGTCTCGCCGCCGCCTTGGCGTTGTGGGCAGCACCGGCGACACTGCCTGCCCAGTCATCGAAGTGGGACGCGTTGATCTCCAATTCGAACTGGTTTGTGCTCGAAGAAAACCTGCTTTCCTACGTCACCTCGGGGTCCAGTTTCATCGATCCTCCACCGATGCAAGCCTGGGACCAGACCCTATGGGACCTGGGTGATTCAGTGAACGGCCAGTTCTCGGGAACTTCCCAAGCCGAGCTGAAATACAACCCGCTCATCAACACCAAGTCCATCAGCACGGTCGTGGGCGTGGTGACGGACAGCGGCCAAGTCCGCATGCAGTTCACCGACGATGCGAGCGGCCTGGTCACCGATGGCATCGGGCAGATTCGCAACGTGGAGGGCGTCGACTACGTGCAGATGCAGATGATCACCGGCTATCCGGGCGATGAAGGCTCCCTGGTCACGCACTGGGCCTACATGGCCCAGTACGACCCGGCCACGTTCACTCCCGCGCCGCCCGCTCCGAACGATGCCTTGACTTCGCAGGAGTGGCTCTGGGTCGCCGATACCACTTGGCAGCTAAGCAGTGACGAACTGTTCGGCGACGGCGGCAGCGGCCAGTTCCAGATCACCAACTACCGCAATGGTTACTTCTGGGGATCCGGAAGCGGACCTGCCGGCAGTTCGGCGGAAGCCTTCTCGCTTCTGGGTTCCATCACTCCCGAGGGAAACCTGCTGTATAACGTGCTCAGCAACGGGGAACTTACGAGCTTGACGGGACATGTCACGGGCGATCCGCGAACGGGACGAATGACCATGCGACGCTACACGCTGGCAGGCGAACAGGGCACCCCGGCCGTTGCGTCGATCGTTCCAGAACCTGCCTCGGCCACGCTGCTCGCCACGGCCGCCTGCCTGGTCGCCGCGTGTCGGCGGAAGCGCTGTTCCGAATAACGATCGGAGTTCCACGGAACGGACGGCGGCAAGGTGGAGAGAACTCGCGGCCGGGACGGCTCTCGAAGACGGGCTGCGGTGAGAGCAGACGGACCGCGCTGGAGATGGCAGGCTGCGTGGGGAAAAAGCAGACCTGCGATTGCGGCCGGGACGGCCGCGCTCCAAGATGCGGACGCACTGCGGCTGGGACGGCCGCGCTCCAGAATGCAGATGCACTGCGGCCGGGACGGCCGCGCTCCACTTTGAAAAGTATCCCCGAGAGGGCTCGAACCTCTAACCTTCGGCTCCGGAGGCCGACGCTCTATCCAATTGGGCTACGGGGACTCGACTGTTCCATAAAGTAACCGAGCCGCTCCAGATCTGCAACGGGCTGCGCCCCGCCTGGTCGCTGCCGTGGTCCTCCGGGCTGCGCCGCAACCGCACACCTTGCGCGACGGGCAACTCTTCACCGGCCTACCGGGCGTCCGCGCGTTCCTTGCCCTGCCGACGCCTGGCCCCGGAAATCTCCCCCGTTCCAGCAACTCCCGCCGCGTCGCAATGCCGCAATCGAGGTCTGCGGCAAAAACCGGGCACGAACTTTGCTCCGACCGATCCACCGTGAGTCGCTGGTGTTTCACTGCCACCCGCTCGCCTGCGCTGGCCCGACGTCCGCCCAGCCGCCGCGGACAGTTCCGGAACGGTTAGGAATCTCCTCATGTCGACCCCACCGAATTACGTCACCTGCGACGCCAATGAAGCGGTGGCGGACATCGCCTATCAGACGAATGAGGTGATCGCCATCTACCCGATCACGCCGGCGTCGCCGATGGGTGAGCACGCCGACGCGTGGGCGGCTGCGGGACGGCGCAACCTGGACGGGGTCGTGCCGCGCGTCGTGGAACTGCAGAGCGAAGGCGGCGCCGCGGGCACGGTGCACGGAGCGCTCCAGGGCGGCGCGCTCGCCACGACCTTCACCGCCTCG
>JBIIEC010000131.1:0-13025 GCA_044238045.1 Pirellulaceae bacterium
TCCGGTCACGATCGGGTTCCACATCGAGTAGGGCAGACCGCGGAGCTGGCAGTCGCGATTGGCCCAGTCGCTGGTCCAGACGTACGCCATGTAAACCGCGACCACCAGCAGCAGCTTGATCCAGCTGAAGTAACTGCCCGGCCCACGCTCCAACTGATGGATGCTATCCGGGTTCATCGGGAACTCCGGCCAGGTGTTCTCCTGGGCCAGCAACCCCTGTTCCCCCGACAGCACCAGCAACAGTACCAGGCCAATCCAGCAAACGTAACGCAACATCACAGAATTCCCGGTTGTGACACATCGATGCCCTTGAGCGACATCTTGAGGGCTTCCACGTTGGGCGCAACCGCGAAGGCCGTGGGCCGGTCGATCAGTTCCTTGTCCACCAGCGACTTGAGGCTCATCGTGAAGTCCTGCATCCCGTCCTCCGCGCCAATGCGGATCGCGTCCGGCAGCTTCTCGTCGTGCTCCTCCAGGATCAGCTTCCGCACCGTCGGCGTGAAGGTCATCACCTCCACCGTCGGCACACGGCCGACGTCCTCGCGGATCGACGGCAGCAGCTTCTGGGCCACAATGCCCTTCATGTTGAACGCAATCGCACTCCGCAGCGCACTGTGCATCTCCTCGGGGAACAGGTCGAGGATACGGCCGATCGTCGTCGACGCGCTGCTGGCGTGGATCGTCCCGAACACCAGGTGCCCCGTCTCCGCCGCGTGGATCGCCGTGAGGAACGTCTCCTGGTCACGCATCTCACCGACCAGGATGATGTCGGGATCTTCGCGGACCGCATGCTTCATGCCGATCGAGAAGTTCTTCACGTCCTGCCCGACCTCCCGCTGGTTGATCAGGCACTTGTCCTCCGAGAAGATGAACTCGATCGGGTCCTCCAGCGTCAGGATGTGCTTGCGGTAGTTGCGATTGATCCAGTTGAGCATCGAGGCGATCGTCGTGCTCTTGCCCGAACCCGTCACTCCCGCCAGCAGCACCATTCCCTGGTCGAACTTGCAGAGTTCCTCCATGATCGGCGGCAGGTTCAAGCCCTCGAAGTTGGGGATCCAGTTGTTGATGCGGCGAGCTACCAGCCCGACGCGGCCAAGCTGCTGGAGCATGTTGACGCGGAAACGCCAGCTGACCCCGTCCACATCGACGGTGTGCGCGAAGTCCGCCCCGCCCTCCTCCTCGAAGATCCGCCGGTTCCGCTCGTTGAGCATCGGAAACAGCAGCCGGACCATCTCCTCGGCCATGATCGGGTCGCGGTTCAGCGGCCGCAGCGATCCGCGCATGCGGACATACGGCGCCTGGCCGACCTTCAAGTGCAGGTCGCTGCCCTGCAGCTTCACGCAGGCACGGAAGAGCTTGTCCACCTCCAGCTCTTTCCGCGTCCCCAGATATTTATCCATGTCGTCGGGCAGGCCCGAGCTCATTTTGGCACCTCTGCTGCTGTTCCTGCTGGTTCCCGCTGTTCCCGCGGATCCAGGCAAGCGACCCGTCGCCTGCCGCCCTCTCTCGTGGGAGCTTCGCGGATCAAGTTCGATCCGCCAAGCTCGCCGATTACGGTCTGTTCTTGATGCTCACGCCACTCCCGATCGTCGCATGGCTGCTTACGGGAGGTTCCCGACTTCTCTTGGTGCGGCCGGGAGGTTCTCGCTCCGGCTGGTCTCTACTTATCGTGGTGCGGCCGGGACGGCCGCGCTCCGACTGGTCTCTACCTTTTCGCGGTGCGGCCGGGACGGCCGCGCTCCGGCTGGTCTCTACTTACTGTGGTGCGGCCGGGACGGCCGCGCTCCGGATCTCAGTCTAATCGCACGGGGATGCCCCGGTCAGCCATTCGTTGCTTGGTTTCCTGGATTGTGAACTGTCCAAAATGAAAGATACTGGCCGCCAGGACGGCGTCGGCGTGGCCCTGCAGGATGGCGTCGGCCAGATGATCGGGCGACCCCGCGCCGCCGCTGGCCACTACCGGGATCGAGACGGCCCGGCTGACGGCCGACGTGATCTCCAGGTCATACCCGTCGCACGTGCCGTCGCAGTCCATGCTCGTGAGCACGATTTCGCCCGCTCCCAGTTCCTCCACACGTTTCGCCCAGGCAACCGCCTCCAGCCCCGTCGGCAGGCGTCCGCCGTTGATGTGCACCTCCCACACCGTCCGACCATCCTTCTGGACACGCTTCGGGTCGATGTTCACCACGATGCACTGGCTGCCAAACCGCTGGGCCGCGCGACGTACCAGATCCGGGTCACGGCAGGCCGCCGAATTGATCGATACCTTGTCACTGCCAGCGTTCAGCAGCGCGCGAATGTCCTCCAGCGACCGAATGCCGCCTCCAACCGTCAACGGCATGAACACCTGCTCCGCCGTCCGCCGCACGACATCCAGCATGATGTCGCGGCCCTCATGACTGGCCGTGATGTCCAAGAACACCAACTCGTCGGCGCCCTCTTCCTCATAACGGGCCGCCACGGCCACGGGATCCCCGGCGTCGCGAAGCTGCACGAAATTCGTACCCTTCACCACGCGTCCGCGGTCCACATCCAGACAGGGGATGACTCGTTTTGCCAGCATTCCCGCCACACGAATCCAGCAAGTCGTTTGATTGAAACCAAGCCCGCCCAGCTCCCCCAGGAAGCCTGCGGCCCAACACGGGGCCACCTGCTGCCTGGGCACCGTGCCCGTCCCCGGGCAAGCCCAAACTTTAAGGCTTGCCCCCGCGCGCGGTCAATGGCTGCCCCCGCTCACGCCACCGTCCGTTCGTCCGTCCAGCCGCTTCCGGCTTGCCCTCCCCCGCGACACCGCAGCCCCGCGTTCTAAAAACTCACTCCAACCCCGAAACTCGCGGTGCAGTTCCGGTCGTCCCGTCGTCCACCAGCCGCAGCGGGCCGCGGTCGTGGATCGACACGTCCACCCTCGGACAGTCCGGCAGCGCTTCGAGGAACTTGCGCCCGTAAGGTTTGCTGAGCACGCGGGGATCCAGCAGGACGACAATGCCCGTGTCGCGTCGCGTGCGGATCAAGCGGCCGAAGCCCTGCCGCAGCTTGATGATCGCCTCCGGCAGCTGGTAGTCCTGGAATGGATTGCCACCCGCCGCGCGGATCGCCTCCAGCCGCGCCTCCAGGAGCGGTTGGTCGGGCACGCTGAACGGCAGCTTGGTGATGATCACGTTCTGCAGCGCGTCGCCCGGCACGTCGACGCCCTGCCAGAAACTGTCGGTCCCCAGCAGCACGCCCCGCGGATCCTCCTTGAAGCGTTCCAGCAGCTGCCCCCGCGGCATTCCCTCGGCCTGGTTGTAGATCGCCAGGTTGTGCGGCTGCAGCAGCGGCGCGAGCCGCGCGGCGCAGCGACGCAGCAGGTCGTAGCTCGTGAACAGCGCAAACGCGCGGCCCTGCGTCGCCACGACATACCGAGCGACCATCGTCGCCAGCCGACTCTCATACTCGCCCGCCTCCGACGACGGATCCGGCATGTCGCGCACTACATGCAGCACGGCCTGCCGCGTGTAGTCGAATGGGCTGTCCACCTCCAGCGTCTGGCAACGCGTGATCCCCAGCCGCTTCTGCACATAGGCAAAGTCCTGGCGCCCCGTCGTCAGCGTGGCGCTGGTCAGGATCACGCTGCGGACCTTCTGGAAAAGCAGTTCACGCAGCGTCGAACCGACATCCTGCGGCGCGGCGGCCAGGGAGATGCGCGGGAATCCCGACCGCGAGTACGATCGCTCCAGCCAGTAGACGTTGTCCTGGGCGGCCTGCCGGAGCCAGCGGTTGACCGAGTCGGCGAGGCCGTTGAGGCGATCGGACGCGGCCACGAAGTCCTGCCGACGCGACTCGTCCTCCAATGCCTCCGCCTGCCGCTTGATGCCGCCCGCCAGTCGTTCAAGCTGCGGAGCAAGCGGATTCTCGACCAGTTCCGCCTGCACGACACGCCCCTGCGAACGGTTGCCACGCTGCGTCAGCCAGCGGTCCAGGTCGCCAAAAAGGTCATCGGCCGCGTCGCGGCAGTTTTCGACCTGCCGCTGCAGTTCGGCCATCTCCGCCGTCACCAGCAGCCCCTTATTCGTGCGATCGTTGTACAACCGCCGCAGCGTAAACTCCACCTGCCCGTTCGTGACACGCAACCCCAGATGCTCGCTCGCCGTCGACTCCAGCGTGTGCGCTTCGTCCAGGATCACCGCGTCGTAGTCCGGAATCAGCTGCGCTCCCATCTCGCGAAGCGCCAGGTCCGTGAAGAACAGCGCGTGGTTCACCACCAGGATCTGCGCGTGCTTGGCCCGCCGACGCGCGCGATAATAGTGGCATTCGCCATACATCGGGCAGTTGCGTCCCAGGCAGTTGCCGCTGTCGCTGGCCACTTCATCCCAGACGGCCGACGACGGGGTGAAGTCGAGGTCGCTGCGGCTACCGTCGCGCGTCGAAGCGGCCCAGCGCACCAACTCGCCCAGCTGCGTTGCGTCCTCCGGTTCGTGGAACAGATGACCGGCCCGCTCCGCCGCATTCCGCAGCCGCCGCAAGCTCACATAGTTTCCGCGGCCCTTCACCAGCACCGCCGAGAACTCGCGCGGAATCACGCTGTTCAGCAGCGGCAGGTCCTTCCCCATCAGCTGCTCCTGCAGACTGATCGTATGCGTCGAGACCACGATCCGCCGCGGCGCGCGGTCGGCCTGCCCCTCATGCTCCGTCGCGTAAAGAATGGCCGGCACCAGATACGCAAAGCTCTTGCCCGTCCCCGTGCCCGCCTCCGCCAGCAGATGATGGCCGCCCGCAAGCGCCTCGGCCACGCCATCGGCCATTTGCAACTGCGATTCGCGCGCCTCGTAGTTCGGCAGTCGCTGTGCCAGCCGGCCGTCCGGCCCCAGGATGCCACGCGGCGTCAACGGCCCTTCAACGACGTTCGCCTCGCTGTCCGTCGCATCGCTGTCCGTCGCGTCGCCATCCATATCGGCCACTTGCTTTCTGCCCGCCCACGCGAAGCTCGTTTCCCCCAGCACTCGCAGCGTTCCGACTCGCGGCGTTCCGACGAAACTCTCCAAGCCCGCAGCCGCCCACGATCCCCAGGCCTGCTCCGCTGAAGGATCCACCCCACTCCCGGAAGCTACTCGGCCGGGATCGCGAGCTTAACAAGGATCCTCCTGCCTGGGTAGGCATTGGCTGCCTGGGGAGGCATTGGGTACGATATGTCGGGGCAGACCAGTGCCCCCACCCAAGGAGGCTCCCGCCGGTTTTCGGGGTTGGCTCCAGTGGGTTTTACCACGGAGGGCGTGGAGAATAGACGCTCGAGAGTGGGGCTGCAGCGAGGGACGTTGAATGCCTATTGAGTTTCTCTGCGGCGGCTGCGGCACGCTCCTGCGAGTGCCCGACCAGTCTCTCGGGCAGTTCGCTGCCTGCCCCACCTGCGAGAAACATACGCTCGTTCGCGACTCGCCCGAATTCCGCGTCGTGGCCGCAGGCGGCGCCGCGAGCCCGCCGCCGCTTCCCACCGGCCCACCGCTCTGGACACAAGCTCCACCGCAGACCAACCCCTACGCCGCCTCGGAGCCCTCGCGGCCAACGGCCGATCACCCCGGAGAGGATTTCACCGGGGACCACGATCTGCAGTACCAGTCGATCGCCGTCAGCCAACTGCTGGCCGACACGTGGGGCCTCTTCCGCCGCAACCTGGGGCGCAGCCTGCTGCTGGGACTGGGCGTCACGATCGCCAGCTCGATCTTTAACGCGGCCAACGCGTTCGTCGGCGCGACCGATCCGGCCTCCCTGACGATCTTGCCCGTCGCCCTGATGCAGTTCGTGGCGACCACCCTGCTGATGGCCATCCCGACCTGGTTCACCCTCCGCTGGGCACGAGAACGGGAAATCGGGGGACAGATCGTTCCCGGCCCCGACACCAGTCCACCGCCGCTCGACGCGACTTCGTGCGGGCGGATCCTCGGGGGACGCTTCGTCGTCATGCTGATCGTGAGTGCCGTCGCGTTCCTGTCGATCCTTCCGCTCGGCCTGCTGCTGGTCGGTCTGTTCGGGGCCAGTTCCAGCAACGGGGCCGTGCCAGCCGCCGCCTCCCTGGTTCTGGCGCCCGTGCTCCTCGTCGGCCTCGCCGTCTTCGTCCGGTTCTATCTGCGATACCTGCTCGTCGACCACTTCATCCTGGACCGCCATTCCGGCATTTTCCCGGCCATCCAGGAGTCCCGGAACTTCACCCGCGGCAACGTGCTGGCCGCCTTCGCGACCCTGGCCATCCTGGGCCTCGGAGCGATCCTGTTCAGCCTGCTCACCCTCGGACTGGGCTTCGTTGTCGTGGCTCCCCTGCTGGCCTTCGCTCAAACCGCCATCTATCTGCGTTCCACCGGACAGGCAATCCCCCGCCTCGACTTCCAACCTTGATCAGCGGTCTCTACTCGCGCCTCTCCGCAAAACTTCCTTCCTCCGGGCTGCTGGCCGTGGCGTACAGCCGTTTGGGGATGCGGCCCGAGAGATAGGCCCAGCGTCCGGCCTGGCAGGCCAGGTTCATCGCCCGGGCCATACCGAGCGGATCGCGAGCGTGCGCGATGGCCGTGTTCAGCAGCACGCCGTCCACGCCCAACTCCATCGCCTCCGCCACGTCACTGGCCGTCCCGACGCCCGCATCGACAATCACCGGGTAGTCAGGATCGCCCATCTTCAGATACTCCAGGCAGATCCGCAGGTTGTTTGCGTTAAGGATGCCCTGGCCCGAACCGATCGGACTGCCAGCCGGCATGACGGCGGTGGCCCCCGCCTCCTTCAGCCGCCGCGCCATGATCGGATCGTCCGACGTGTAGCAGAGCACCTGGAATCCATCGGACACCAGACGCTTCGTCGCCTCCAACGTCGCCACCGGATCGGGCAGCAGCGTCTTGGTGTCGCCCAGCACCTCCAGCTTCACCCAGTCCGCACCGGGATTCTCCAGCCCGCGGAGAATCTCGCGGCCCAGCCGCGCCGTGCGGACCGCGTCCTCCGCGTTGTAACAACCGGCCGTGTTCGGCAGCAGCAGATAACGATCGAGATCCAGATAGTCGAGGATGTTCTGGCCATTCTCGTCATAGAGTCGCTCGCGGCGGACGGCCACCGTCACGCACTGGGCGCCCGAGAGATCCAGCGAGTCGCGCATCACGGCGAACGAGTCGTATCGACCTGTGCCGACGATGAGCCGATTGGTCAGGCGGTGCGAGCCCACCTGGAAGGCATCCTGCGAGGATGCGGGGGCCGCATGGACAGAGGCTTGGCCGGCCGCTGGAGCCGCCGACGAGTTACCCTTCGCGGATCTCTCACTCATCACGCCCGACTACCCCCCTCCCACCAACGTCACGATCTCCAACCGGTCGCCCGCAGCCAGCCGGCACTGCTCGTGCATCTCGCGCGGCACCAGCTCCCGATTCACCTCCACCGCCACCTGCGGTCGACGAAGCTGGAGCAGGTCGAGGAGACCGGCGAGCGTCAGACCTTGCGTTACCTGCCGCGGTTCGCCGTTGATCGTGATGGTAATGTCGCTGTTCGTCATGGCAGTTGGCACACTATAGCAGCCGGATCGGCCGAAATGGGGACCCAAACCTCGTTTTCGCGGCAACGAGAGTACGCATCGCCCGGCTCGGTTGGAAATCTACCGAGGCGGGCCGGGCAACGCCCCTGCGTGCAGTTGCCCATGGGCGGGCGGTTCACCACGGAGGGCGCGGAGGGCACGAAGCCCTGGGGGCTGGCCGAACCGTTAGGGCTGCAGGGCGGCGGTGCGGGCGCGGCCGACGTCGAGCAGGACGAGGCCGGCCATCTGGCCCTGGCCGGTGGCGGCCAGTTCACGTCGCCAAGGCAAGCCGTAGGCGGCGAAGTTGCCGGTGGTGGTGTCCAGCACATAGACGACCGAATGACCGGGTCGCGCCGCGGCCGCTCCACGCGGGAAGTTGATCGCGCCGGCCACCATCACATACTTGGGCTTCTTGGCCGGATCGCTGCCCAGGTCCTGAATCACATTGGTGCGGAAGAAACCACCAAACCGGCCCGTGCGAAAGTTGAGCACCACGCACTGCAGTTCGCCGGTAAGGAAGTCGAGCATGAAGCAGCCTTCCACATCCGAGTCGATCGCTCCGGTGGCCATCGCGAACGACTCGGCCTGCGAAGCGGTCGAAGCCTGCAGCGTGCTGGGGGTCAGCCAAGCGGGCAGATCGGCGCTGGACGTCGGCCCGCCCATCGCTCCCGCCTGAAACACGGGCAGTCCTCTCAGCCCGAAACCGACGGCGAAGGCGCACCCGAGGGCCAGCACGCCCATCCAACGCCAAGCCCGGAGCAGTCGCGAGTCATCGGCGGGCGCCGGGCCTTCGACGCCCTCCGGCGTGCCAACTCCCACCGCCTGATGCGTGGCCTCCAGTTCCCGCGTAACCACGTCGCTCGTCAGTTTTTCCGCCACGATGTGGGCTCCTTTATTCCACAGCTGTCCGATGAGCCGATACCCGGGGATGCTGCCGGATCTGCCTGAGCCGTTTATCGCCCAGACAGCCGCCGCACCAGCGCTGATAAGTCGCGTCCGCGATGGGATCCCCCGCGAGCCGGGAGGCAGGTTCGCCGCGCTACCGCGACGGCCTCCAGCAAGACCCTCCATCGTAGCGATTTCGCTCCGCAGCGACCAGAGCGGCGGTGACTGGCAGACGGCGACGATTCTGGTACAACCTTAGGCGATTGGGGGCTCGTCTGGAGTCCCCGCGAGGTCACGGTCAGACGCATGGGAGACGCAGGCAATGCCGACGAACGGTTCGATGAATCGCAAGCTGAGGATGGCTCTGGTGGGCGGAGGCCAGGGTTCCTTCATTGGACGCGTGCACGCCACGGCGGCCGTGCTGGATAACCGGGCAGCCCTGGTAGCCGGGGCGCTTTCATCCGACGCCGCTCGCGCCAAGGCCTCCGCCTCCGACTATGACATCTCCGCTTCCCGCGCTTACGCCTCGTACCAGGAACTCTTCGATACCGAAAAGAGCCTCCCGGCCGACCAGCGCATCGACTTCGTCTCCATCGCGACGCCCAACCATACGCACTACGCCATCGCCACCGCCGCCGTGGCCGCCGGCTTCCATGTGATCTGCGACAAGCCGATGACCTTCGACCTCGCCCAGGCCGAAGCGCTCGCCAAGCAGGTGCAGGAATCGAAGGTCGTGTTCGCCGTCTCGCACAACTACACCGGCTACCCGCTGGTCCGCCAGGCGCGCGAAATGATCCTCAACGGCGAACTGGGCGAGATCAACGCCATCCGTTCCAACTACATCCAGGGCTGGCTCCGCACGCGACTGGAGGCTTCCGACCAGAAGCAGGCGGCTTGGCGCACCGATCCGTCCAAGAGCGGCGCGGCCGGCTGCTTCGGCGACATCGCCACGCACGCCTACAACCTGGGCCGCTACATGACGGGCCTGCTGCCGGAATCGGTGAGCTGCCACCTGAAGACGTTCGAAGCGGGTCGCCTGCTGGACGACTATGGCACGGCCATCATCCGCTACGAGAACGGCGGCCTGGGCTCCGTAACCGCTTCGCAGATCAGCCATGGCCGCGAGAACGACCTGTTCATCGAGATCGACGGCACGAAGGGTTCGCTGCAGTGGCGGCAGGAAGAGCCGAACCAGATGATCGTGCGTCGCAACGGCCACCCGCACCAGATCTACACGCGCGACCCGAACGCGCCGTACATGAACGGCTCGGGAGCAGCCGCTTGCCGCCTGCCGTCGGGCCACCCCGAAGCGTTCTTCGAGGCCTTCGCCAACGTCTATCGCGCCACCTATGACGCGATCGTGGCCCAGGCCGCCGGCGAGTCGATCGACCGCGTGAACACAATCTTCCCGAACGTGCAGGACGGCGTCGAAGGCATGTACTTCATCCAGCAGTGCGTGGCCAGCAGCCAAGACAACGGCGCCTGGCTGCCGCTGCGGCATCCACTGGCTCGCCGCTAGGAACATTGGCACACGAGCCCCTGCCCCCTCGTCGCGCGGGGGCTTGGCCGAAGTCGCCCCACCGTTTGCGCCCGCGCACCCGAACAGGTCGCGGGCTGTACGAGCGGCGTCTGTGTCGTGCTCGCATTGCACTCGCATCATGCTCGCGACCGCCCCGTCGTTCGTGACGGCCTGAACCTCGCGACCGTCGACCTCTTCCCCTGCCAGTTGAGCCACCTCAGCGGAGCGATTCCAGCCGCCATGTCCGTTCGAAAAGTGGTCATCACAGGCGTCAGTCGGGGACTGGGACGAGCGTTGGTCGAGGAGTTCATTGCCGCCGGTCATCTCGTGGCGGGTTGCGCGCGGTCGGTGGAAGCCATCGACGAGCTATGTCGTCAGCACGGCTCGCCGCACCACTTTTCGGTCGTCGACCTGCGTGACGCCACGCGGGTCGAAGCCTGGGGTGCCGAACTGGAGCGAGCTTGGGGAGTGCCCGACCTCCTGCTGAACAACGGGGCGTTGATCAACACCAGCGCACGGCTGTGGCAGGTTCCGGTCGATGAGTTCCACGACCTGATGGCCGTGAACGTGCACGGCACCTACCATGTGCTCCGCACATTCCTGCCCGCGATGATCCAAGAGACGCAAGGGGTCGTCGTCAACTTCAGCTCTGGCTGGGGTCGTTCGACGGACGCCGAGGTCGTCCCGTACTGCGCCTCCAAGTGGGCCGTCGAGGGGCTCACGCAGGGACTCGCCCAGGAACTTCCCGACGGCATGGCGGCCGTGGCCCTGAACCCGGGCTGCATCAACACGGACATGCTCCGACGCTGCTTCGGCGACTCCGCCCGCCACTACCCTTCCCCCACCGTCTGGGCCCGCCGCGTCGTGCCCTTCCTGCTCGGTCTCTCGGCCAAACACAATGGCCAGTCCCTGGATGTTCCCACTCGTTGACGAAGCCGGATCATCGCCTCCGTTCCCATATCTCGCTGTGGGCCCGGGGTCCACGACCGGCTCGCGTCCCGCCGCGGCAGGACAGGGCAACCGTGGGCAATGCAGCCTCCATGCCTCTCCTGACTGTTCCCTTCCATCTGGCAGTGCCGCTTTGCCGCCATCTCGGACCGGTGTTATAGTTACGTCCGGATCTGCGGGGTCCGTGTGCGGCTGGCCCCCGTCGCCGATTCCCCACCGCCCGCCGTCTCTTCCGGACGCCTGCGACGCTGGGGCGTCCCGCCGAGCGTTGCCGCACTCGGTCGTCCATCCACCGTCTGGTAACGAAACCATGAGGCGCTCTCCACTGACTCCGCCACCCCCGCTGCATTTCCTGGGAATTGGAGCTCAGCGGTCGGCCACCACGTGGCTCTACCGGAACCTGCTGAGTCACCCGCAACTGTGGATGCCTCCCATCAAGGAGCTGCATTATTTCAGTCGCGAGTTACGGGCCACGGACAACTATCTGCCCAACGACTCCCTCGGGCAGCCGTACCGATTTTGGGAACCGCAGGTGCGGGCTTGGTGGGGCGAAGTGCGTGCCCAGGCGCGGCGTTCGCTGCGGCGTCATGGAATGTCACGGCCCTGGCTGGCCGAAATGCGCTGGATTCGCCGTTACTTCTTCGGTTCCCCCAAGAACATGGCCTGGTACCGCTCGCTGTTCGCTCCCGCCGCCGGACGCATGTGCGGCGAGATCACGCCTGCGTACAGCCTGCTGGACGACGCCACGATTGGCGAGATCCACCGGGAACTGCCCGACCTGAAACTGATCTTCCGCATGCGGGATCCGATCGACCGCGCCCTTTCGCAACAGGCCTTGTTCGCAAAGCTCGGCCAGATCGAACGCAACGCGACCGAACAGCAGCAGTTGGCGTTCCTGACCAGTCCGGCGGTCCAGGGACGCGGCGACTACCTGGCCATCCTGCGACGCTGGCAGAAGCACTATCCCGCCGAGCAGATCTTCGTGGGCTGGTTCGAGGAGTTGGCCGAGGATTCGACGAAGGCGTTTCACCGCGTGCTCGATTTCCTCAACCTGCCCTCGGCCGAAGCGATGCCGCTCGAACCTCTGGCGAAGCGTTTCAACTCGCACCAGCGCGTCGCGACTCCCCCGTCGGTGATTCGCGGACTCGCCCGCCACATGCGGCCCCAGATCGCCGCCCTCGCCGACCATTTCGGCCATCACGCGGTCCGCTGGCTGGCCCACTGTGACGAACTGTTGTCAGGCTGGGCAGGCGATCCGGTCGGATCAGGCCGCGTCGGTCGACGCGACGGTGCTCAACGCTCCGCGCTGCCCGAGGCCGCGGGCCCGCCGAGCCAGCCAGATCAGCCCGACCAGCGTCGCCCATGAGCCGCAGGGCTCGGGCACCGCGGAGGCTGGCGGCGCGGATGCCCCGATGGGCTCCGCAGCTCGCGGCCCACGCTCAAAGGCTCCGGCTTGGAACGCGAACACGAAATCGGTCGTGCCAAACTCGCCATCCCCGTTCCAATCTCCGTCCGCCCACCCGCTGTTCTCGACCAGTCCATCTTCGTACTCGCCCCGCTGGAACGCGAGCACGAAGTCGGAGGTGTTGAACTGGCCGTCGAGGCTCGAGTCGCCGATGAAGGTGTTCTTCACCTCCTCGATGTAGTAGACCCGGTCCGGCTCGTTCACCCAGCCATCGGAATTCACGTCAAACCTTGGCTCGGTCTTTCCGTGTCGAATGGCAGCGGCCAGCAGGTCGATGTCCAGGTCATCGCACCGGCCGTCGCCGTTGTAGTCGCCGGGATTGGTGGGATCGCGGCGAAACTCCAGCACGCCATGCGGCCGCGAAGCCAGGAACTGCGCGGTGGCCGCCGATGCCCAGGCCGGCACCACGCCGTTCGTCTGGATGCGACCGACGTTGAAATACCACTGTTCACCATCCAGCGGCGAATCGGGATGATACAGCCCCGTGTCCGCGTGCATCGCGCCGGGAGCAGCCGGATTCGTGGCGTCAAAGTTCGACCATGGGATGAAGACTTCCGTGAATCCGTACCGTTGGTCGTTGCTGGTGTTCTGCACGACGACCATCTGGTCGAAACGCGAGAACGGACCGCCCTGGTCGCCGAACGGGCTGTCCACGTGGGCCTCCGTATAGAACCCGGCGCTGCGGGCTC
>JBIIEC010000604.1:0-2881 GCA_044238045.1 Pirellulaceae bacterium
ACGCAGTGCGTCGGTACTGGAGCAGGGGCCGGCGGTCGGCCGGGTACTGGAGTACTGGCAGCAGGTAGACGGGCGGTTGGCGGTGGTGGCGCGGGCCGATCGGTGGTGAACGCCGCGCGGAGAACCCGTCTTCACGCAGGGCGAGGGCCGGGGAGGCGATGGATGGGGAAGAGGATCCGCGCGTTGCAGGTCGGGACGCTCGCCGTCGTGCGCCGTCTCTGGGCCTCACCCTATACGCTTGTCGGCCTGGCGATCGGCCTGCTGGGGATGGTCGGAGGCGGCCGGGTGCGGCGCGTGGCCGGAGTCTGGGAATGCCACGGGCCACTGGTCCGTCGCCTGCTCGATCGCCTGCCGCTCCGCCAAGTGCAGGCAATCACCCTGGGGCACACGGTCCTGGGACGAGACGCGGAGGCGCTGGAATGGTCCCGCGAGCATGAGCGGGTCCATGTGGGCCAGTTCGAACGCTGGGGCCCGCTGATGGGCCCCGCGTACCTGGGCTGCTCACTGATGCTCTGGCTCCGCGGCCGCGATTGGTATCGCGAGAATCCATTCGAGCGTGAAGCGTACGCAAGCGACGCAAATCGGCAGGACGCTTGGGAACGCAGGGGCAGCCTTTGATGCGCAGGGACTCCCTGAGCGGCGGGAGCCCCTCCAAACGAGCTTTATCTTGTGACGGCACGCCGCCAGAGGCCGCGTGCTGCCGATCAGCGCGAAGTCGGCTGCTGGTAGTGCTGGTAAGCCAGGATGACTTCGTAGAGGTCGGTGGAGATGGTGACGTCGTCGTCGGCGAAGTCCTCCACCCAGCCACGGCGACGCTCGACGGCCTCCGCCAGCGTGCTGAGGATTTCGCGGAGCGGCACGGTCACGCGGTCCGTGTAGTTGGGTTCCGAGTCACCGCGATGAATCCGCAGCGGCGTTGCGGCCGGGGCAGAATCCGATTCGGGACCGTAATAGACGCGGAGATGGCGTTGAGCCATAGATTCCTTTCTCTCCAGACTCTCACTCCAATCGGCCCGCTTCCCTGCGGACGGATGGGGAGTGATCGCGCAGTCCATGCACGTGAGGATGGATATCGGTCGAATGGCCGGGTCCTGTTCGAGTAAAAAAGAAAAAATGGTCGGTCGGCTCCGGCAATCGCTCGCTGTCTGACTGCATGATGGTGCTAGCGAGGTCCTGCGAAGGGGCTCCCAAGCGGGCTTCTGAAAGCGGAACTGCAGTGGCGATCGACGGGCGTTTGGAGACGGGTGTCTCGAGGGTGACCAGTGTCACGACTGTGAGTGAAACTGCGGAGCGGAACTGTGGAGCGGAACTGTGGAGCGGAACTGTGGAGCGGAACGAGGGGAGGCTGTGGGAGTGGGTGCCTCACGGCGGTCTGGGGGGATGTGCGATTAGGGCGGTGTTGGTGCTTCGGCGTGAGTGGGCGGGGCTGTGGGGATCTGGTTCGTCGAGGAACGCGTCGACGGTTGCCCCGCTGTCGCGCGGCTCCAACCAGCGTGGACGATCTCGCCGGGCAATGGCATGGGCAATCCTTGACAAAGTTCGCTGGCTGCGCTAGATTGCGACCGAGATATAGGGAGGCGATGTCGTCTCAAGGCGGAGTGTGGGGCTGCGTGGCGTCGATGAACGCCTGGGAGCCGCACGAACGCCTGGGAGCAACGCAGCGGCGGGTCGACTGGGTGGCCGATTCAGGCGTGGTTCGACCCGGGGGCTCCGGCTGGCTGGCGGTGGACTGCGAGGCCGCGCAAGAGTCGCGGGACGACAGGCCCGGCGAGCCCGAAAGCTTGCCGAGCGAGCCCACAAGTTTTTCGTGCGAAGGCAGGGCCGTCTCGCTGGCGAATGAACAGCTGGCGAATGAAATAACAAGGGGTCAGGGTCATCTCTGCGACGTTCACGCCGCGCGAGTGGCGATGGATTCGGTCGGAATCGCGGGCACGATCGCGACCCGGATGCGGTTCAACCCCGGATGCTTGATGACGCGTATCGGTAGGATGCTTGGCTTCGCCCTCTCGGCTTTTGTGAAACCTGGGATCGTGTTCTCGTCTCTGTGCGCGATCCTCTTCTGATTTTTTTTCTCCTGGCCTGTCATGGTGGGATCGATGGACACCACAAACCTGTTGGCTTCTGAAATCGACGCGATGGCGCGGCAGTTCCAAATCCGCGAAGATCAGGTGCGGGCCACGATCGAACTGCTGGATGAGGGGAACACGGTTCCCTTCATCACGCGGTATCGCAAGGACGAGACGGGGGAATTGGACGAGGAGCAGATCCGGCTGGTCAAGGATGCCGTGACCAAACGCCGTCAGTTGAACGAGCGCAAGGACCGAGTGCTGCGTTCCATCCAGACGCAAAACAAGCTGACGCCTGAACTGTCCGAGCATATCCAGCAGGCCGCGAGCTTGAAGGTGCTTGAGGATCTCTACCTGCCCTATCGGCCCAAGAAGCAGACGTTGGCGACCGTGGCGCGGCAGCGGGGACTGGAACCGCTGGCGATGGAAGTGCTGGCTGCCGATCCTGCGGCCGCCGAGTTGGATGCCCGCTGCCAGTCGCTGGTGAATCCGGAGGCGGAGTTGTCGAGCGGTGCGGACGTGCTGCAGGGCGTCAAGCACATCCTGGCCGAGGTGCTCAGCGAACGCGTGGATGTGCGCGGCGCGGTCCGGAAGCTGCTCTGGAACGGCCAGTTGGTGAGCAAGCGGATCGAAGCGGCCGCGGTCCAGGAGACGCCCGTGGCCGACGGTTGGGGCTCGGAAGCGGCGGACGAGCTGACGGAGGCGGAGCAGGCGGCGGAGGAAGATGCCATCCTGGCTGCCCTGGACGAGGAAGCGGTCGAGCACGACGTCGTCGATGGCGAGGCGACCGATGGGGAGTTCGGCGAAGCGGACGC
>JBIIEC010000522.1:0-3762 GCA_044238045.1 Pirellulaceae bacterium
TCCGCGCGACGCATCGGCCAACCGGACCAGCGCCAGCCCCAATTCAACTTCCACCGGATCGACGGACAGGTACTCTTCGATGCG
Organism: Pirellulaceae bacterium; assembly: GCA_044238045.1. Lineage (GTDB taxonomy): Bacteria > Planctomycetota > Planctomycetia > Pirellulales > Pirellulaceae > CAZUJM01. The sequence goes on from JBIIEC010000522.1 coordinate 85, forward strand.
CGGCTCGGCGGGCGGAGTCGCCGTGTTGCGGCGCGTGCCCGGCGTCGGCTTGGCAGCCACCGGCTCCGGCTGGCGACTCAGGAACACAGCCGCTCCCACGCAGGCGCTGCCGAGCATCAGGAGCGGCAGGCGTGGCAGGTGGGTCAGCATCAGCAGCCCGAGGAAACCGCCGGCTACGCCCAGCACCTGCGGCTTCAGCAGCATCTGGCGCAGGAAGTCCATCGGCAGGTTCGAAGCCTGGGTGCCGCGCGTCACCAGCAAGGCCGCGGCGAGCGAAATAAGCACCGCCGGCAACTGGCTCACCAGTCCATCGCCAATCGTCAGCTTGGTGAAAACATTGACGGCTTCCGAGAAGCTCATGCCATACTGTCCCACCCCCAGGATCAAGCCGCCAACAATATTGATCACGGTGATGAAGACGCTGGCCACCGCGTCACCACGCACGAACTTGCTCGCTCCATCCATGGCCGCGTAAAAATCGGCCTGTCGTGAAATGTCCGACCGACGGCGACGTGCCTCCGCCTCGTCGATGGCTCCGGAGTTGAGTTCCGCGTCCACGGCCATCTGCTTGCCAGGCAGTCCGTCCAGCGCAAAGCGGGCGGACACTTCGCTGATGCGAGTCGCTCCCTTGGTAATCACCACGAATTGAATGACGGCGATAATTCCGAACAGGACCACGCCCACCAGCACCTGGTCGCCCGCCACGAACTCGCCAAAGCTCCGAACCACCGTGCCGGCCGCGTCCAGTCCTTCCTCGCCCGCGCGCGTCAGGATCAGCCGCGTGGTGGCGACATTCAGCACCAGGCGCGCCAGCGTGGTCGCCAGCAGCACGGTCGGGAACACGCTGAATTCCAGCGGCATCGCGATGTGGATCGTGGTCAGCAGGATGATCACCGATAAAGCGATGTTGCCCAGCAGGAACAGGTCCATGAGGGCCGAGGGCAGCGGCATCACCACCACGAGCAGGCAAAACAGGATACCCGCCGGCAGCAGCAGTTCCAAGAATCGATGGCGTTGAGTCATGAAGGCAGGGCCCGCGTTCGCTCCACCGCGCTTCGGCGGAGGAGCGACTACAAGTCAGGAAAGTTAAGGAAGTTCCCTTGAGGCGCGGCGGGAAAGTAATCGAAGTATCGAAAGGTGTCCAGGGCGTTTTGCTTCGTTGATAGCACAGCACATCGCGATTGCGCTATAATCGCCATGAATGCACCCGGCTCCCAGGCTCCCCACAGGCAGACTTCATGAACTCCACCAATGGGTCCAATCCGTTCCCCTGGTACGCGCCCCGCATCTGGCACGGGATGTGTTTCGGCGAGTGGGCGAAGCTGCTGGCGCGTTACGGATTTCGCGTTTCGCCGAGTCGCCTGGGGCTGGCGGCGACCATCACCATGCAGTCTGTCAGCAATTCGGTGCTCGCGGGGATCCAGCGGACCCTCTACAGTCGCCGCGTCACCGAAACCTCCCTGGTCGCGCCGCCGCTGTTCCTGGTGGGCCATTGGCGGAGCGGCACGACGTACCTGCACGAACTGCTCGCCTGCGACGAACGCTTCGCGACGCCCACGACCTACCAGTGCTTCGCGGCCCCGCACTTCCTGGCCTCCGAGAAGTGGGCTCCCAAACTACTCTGGTTCGTCCTGCCTTCGCGACGGCCGATGGACAACGTCCGCTTCGCCTGGTCGGCTCCGCAAGAAGACGAATTCGCCCTCTGTTCGCTGGGGATCCCTTCGCCCTACCTGAAGATCGCGTTCCCCAACGAGGAAGAAAGCTATCTCGATTTCCTGGACCTCGAGCGGCTCTCGCCCCAGCAGTTCCGGGAATGGCAGGACTGCCTGCGGCACTTCCTGAAGTGCGTGACGCTTTCCACCGGCAAACGGATCGCGTTGAAGTCCCCCACGCATACATCCCGAATCGGTTTTCTCGCGCGGGAGTATCCGGGTGCCAAGTTCCTGCACATCGCCCGCCATCCGGTGACAGTGTTCCTGTCCACCGTCAATCTTTGGCGAGTCCTCATTGAGACCAACGGATTGCAGGTGCCTCGCGACACGGACTACAAGGAGTTCGTGTTGTCCACGTTGGAGCGGATGTACGCCGCGTACAACCGCCAGCGCGAGACATTGGCTCCGGGCCAGCTGGTCGAGATCCGCTACGAGGACCTGGTGCAGGATCCCGTGGGCGTGCTGCGAGGCGCGTATGAGCGACTGGACCTGGGCGACTTCTCGACCGTTGAACCGGCCCTCCGCGCCGCCACGCGTTCCAGCAGTTCCTATCGCACGAACGAATACCAGCTGGATGAGTCGATCCGCGCGGAGATCATGAGCCGCTGGGCTGGCTATGCGGCCCGCTTCGGCTACTCGTCCTGAGGCCACGCGGCACTGGACGCTTCCCGCGATTCTCGCGCTTCCCGGGGGGGACCGACGGGACGTCGTCGCATTCGTCCCTCGTTGCGTACCTGCTGCACCTCCTCCTTCATTTCCGCGGCACTCACCATCAGCGACTGTTCGTACCGGCGGTAACGATAGGCGAAGTCGAGCAGCGCGGAGAGCAGCAGGGCGACCACGAGGCAGGCTGCCAGCTGCAAGGCGAGATGGCTCGCCAACTGACACGTGTGTTCCCAGGAGCCGTGTCCCAGTCGCGCGAGCAGTCCGACGTTCGCTTGCCACCAGTAGGCGATCGTGCCGGCGAACAGGCCGAGCTTCACGCCGGTCAACAGGAGACGCACGGGGCTCAGGTTGCCCGTCAGTCGAAGCCAGCCGCGTGCGGGATCCAGGCGCCCGAGGTCAGGCGTCAGTTTGGCGGGCAACCACAACGGTCCATGCTGCAACCAATGCCCCACGGTGGAGCCGATCACCAGGACCAGCAGCAGCGGAGCGATCCACGCCACCAACTGGCCGGCGTAGGAGGAGGCCCGTTCCACGAGGCTCCAGGGATCCTGCACTCGGACCGCCGCCCGGGCCATGTCCTGCCGCATGGCCAGCTGCAGTCGCTGCCACAACGGTCCTCCCAGAATCAGCAGACCGCTGCCAGCCACCGCGCAGGCGATCGCGAAAACCAGCTCGGGACTGCGGGCCACATGCCCCTGCTCACGCGCCAGCTGGCGTCGCCGCGGCGACGCCGGTTGTCCCTGGTCGTCACTCTCCTCCGACATCCCCCGTCGCTCCCTTCCAGGACAAGCCTTCCCGCACGAGGTCCAGGCCGGATTGCAACTGCTGCTCGTAGATCTCCGTCATCGCCGGCAGGAACACGCAGGTCGCCACCAGCAGCACGCACCAGGTGACCGCCGTTCCCAGGCCGGCCGCTCCCCAGACCGAAAGGGAGCGGCCCAGCAGGGCCACCGTCATCGTCGCGGCCACCAGGCAGAACGCGAGCGGCGCCGCGATCTGCAGCCCCATCCGCGTGCTGTGCGTCAGCATTTCGGCCATGCGGTCCGGCAGGCCGCCACTCGACAACGACGCGCCCAGTGGCACCCGTTCCAGGCAGTCCAGCAGTACGCCCAGTACCAGTCGATGACCGTTTGTCGACCAGAACAGCACCAAGGCCCATAGTCCAAAGAAGCGTTCCACGACCGACCCCGCCGCTCCGTTCCCCAAGGGGTCCGCCGCGTCCGTCCAGTTCATGCCGGTCATCGGTCCGATCACGGATCCCACCAGGGAAAGTCCGGCGAACAGCATCGCGAAGCCACAC
>JBIIEC010000002.1:0-43469 GCA_044238045.1 Pirellulaceae bacterium
CTGCGGACATGAGGACTGCCTCTACGAGGGCCGTTACGAAATCCGGCTGGAGCAGGACGAGTCGGTGTGGGCCAATCGCGAGGAGCGGGACAAACTGATCAATGCCCTGGAAACGTGGCAGGGAGGTGACTGCATGCCCGAGGACTTCGAAGAATGATGTCCTGCGATGCACCGCAACTTCCCCCGCAGCCTCCCGCGAGATAGGGACCTGAATGTCACTTTTCGAGAACGACGAGTACCAGTGGCGGGAGACCTACTTCATCCTGTTCCCCCAGGAGAAACTCCCCGCAGCCGAATCCGTCGTAAAAACGCTCCAGCGGATGAACTCCCGCTACCAGATCCGGGATCCCCGCGCGGACGAGTCGGGCAGGCTGGAGTCGCTCACGCTGGAATCACCCGATGACTATTCCGCCCTGGACCTCAGCCTGGTCCGTGGCGAGGAGGTTGCGGAGCAGTTGGCGGACCTGATCAAGGACCTGCTCCGTTCCGCCTCCTCAGCGCGCGAGAAACAGCGGATCCGCGATCTCGCGAAACTGGACTGTCGTTTCGACGTCTACCACTTCGAACAGTTGGTCTTCACCGGGCGCGACGAAGAGGACGATGGCGAAGACGATTTCATGGATCCCGGAGCGTTGCTTGCCGTCATGGAGCGCATCGCGGATCTGTGCGGCGGCGTCATCATCGACCCCCAGGCCAACGTGATCCTCGACGGCGACCAGTAGCCTTCCGGTCGCCGCCGGAAACCGCTTCACGCGGAAGCGGCCTTCGCCCAAGTGCTCGGGCGACTCATGAGTTTTTCCCCATCCGACCATTCACCCCCGACAAGACCGATCCATGCTTGCCAAGGAAATCAAGACCGGCACTGTGGTCAACTACAGCGGTGCCCCCGTGCTCATCCTCACGATCAATGTCCAAAGCCCCTCCGCGCGTGGTGCCGCGACGCTCTACAAGTTCCGCGGTCGCGATCTGGTCACGAAGTCCAAGGTCGACATCACGCTCAAAGGCACCGATACGCTCGACGAAGCCGATTTCGAGCGCCGGCCGGTGAAGATGATGTACACCGACGCGACCGAGATGCACCTGCTCGACCAGGCCGACTACAACCAGTTCTCCATCTCGCTGGACCAGATCGAAGAGGAACGGCCCTATATCACCGAAAACCTCGAGGGATTGCTCGCGTTGATCTACAACGACGAATGCGTGGGGGTCCAGGTGCCGACGACGGTGGAGCTGCGGGTCGTCCAGTGCGACCCGGCCGTCAAAGGCGACTCGGCCACCAAGCGTACGAAGTCGGCGACGCTGGAAACGGGACTGATCGTGCAGGTGCCGGAGTACCTGAGCGAGGGCGAGATGATCAAGGTCGACTCGCGGACCGCGCTGTATATCTCGCGAGCCTGATGGCCGCGTATCGCGGTCGCGACGATGGACTGGGGCTGTCCTGTTTCAGGAGTCCGTCTTTCGGTCCGGGCAGCGTGGGAATCGCCGCCCCCGCCCAGTCCTGGCGTCGTCGACGGGGACTCACGACTTCGGAATCCTCACTTCCAGCGGATGTCGACCACCGCGTAGACGAGAAACGCGGGGACTTCCAGCAGTAACCGGGAGCCCTGGCGAGTGAAGGGCAGCTCGATCGGCCCGCTCTCGTGTTCCGGTGTCAGCAGCATCACCGACTGCACCTCGCGTCCCTCCGGCAAACGGACATCGGCGCGAAAAGCCTCGGTGGCGATCGGCTTCTCATCCTCAATCCCCGCCCCAGGACTCTGCAAATCGGCCGGCTCCTCCCGGCGATAGTTCACGAAATGCAGGTCGATGCCGGCCGCGTCGGCAGGCAGCGAAGCAGACACGCGCACCTGCGAAGGAGCGTCGAAACGATGGCGGTTCTCCGGGAGTTTCGCCAGCAGTTCGTCCCTGGTCCAGCGAGGATCGGACGGATCGACGACAAGCGAACAGGCCGAGGACTGCGCGACGTTTTTCCGGTCGTCCGGAAGCACCTCGAAGAGCACTTGCGCGTCGAGCAGGATCCGGCCGAGCGTCTTGAAGCGGTCCAGCGCCGTGACATCCGCTTCCTGGACGCTTCGTCGTGGATAGAGCAACAGCACGTCCGCCGAGGAACGGTTGCCGCGAAACACGCGATCGTGGTCGGCCAGGAACCGATAGTAGCGGGCGATCTCTCGACGAGCGGCGGGGTTCTTGAAGGGCGTGTAGAAGCCCATCGGCGCGCCGCCGTTGGCCGCCAGTTCCGCGATGGCAGAACGGAGTCGCGTGTGTTCGTAGCGCCCGATCGTGAACGGTTTGTCCGAGAACGCTCCGCGAATGTAACGAATCGGCAACGTGGCCTCACCGAGGTTTCCCGCTTTCAGGTCCGTGAGGTTGGTGGCACCGCCCGTGCTGTACCACAAGTAGTCCTCCCCCCTGCCCCACAACTCATCAGGCAGCATGCAGCGTTCGTCGCCGCTGATCTGGTACAGATCCCCGAGGTGGTTCCACTGCGCCACCATCAAGTCGGGTTTCAGGGACCGGCCGTATTCCACGAACACGGCGTCAAACGCTCGCTTGTTCGCTACTTGGGAGAAACGCAACGCCTCCCGTTTCCAGGGAGTCGACTGCGCCGGGTCGTGCCACGAGCCGATCTCGTCGAAGACATGGTGGTCCAAGTCTGCGATGCCGAACCTCGTTCGCAACTCTTCATCGCTGAATCGGTCGCGCAGGTGCTGGCGAAAACCGTCCACACAATGGCGGCAGTGGCAGTCGTGGCGATAGAAGTAGTTGGCGACGAAGCCGTCCACGCCCTGTTCGATTCCAGATCGCACCCAGGCCTTGAGCACCGCCTGCCAATGGGGATTGTTCAGGCAAGCCCAGTACTCCCGCATGCCTCCGATGGAGTAGCCCTTCTGCGAGAGGGGCCGGCCGCCACGATCGCGTTCCAGCAGTTCCAGCGCATCCACGGGCGGTTTGGGCCCCAGCACCGCCTCATCCCATTCCTCGCGATAGAACTTGAAGAACCCTCGCGGGCCTTCGGGGCCGGAGGGATCGCCGACCAGGAATTTCACGTTGAGGTGCCCGATGACCTTGGCGTTGCGGGCATGCAGTTCCCGGTTCAGTCGAGCGAACCAAGCCGCGCACTCCCGGTGTCCCTGCACGGGGAAATGAGCCGGATAGCCGCTTCCATGGGCCGTGTTGGCGAGGCTCCAGAAGTGGGCTCCATAAAACCCGACCTGCACCAGTTCCGGCCGCGCTTCCTCCACGAACGGAAGGTAGTCGGGGTCGGCGTAGTCGGCCCAGTGGGCGATCATGCGTGTGAACTCCAGCGGCGGACGTTCGTCTCCCTGGACCGTCACCGCAGCCAGCAGCAGGATGCCCTCCAGCAAGACGACGGCGAGGCGGTTGGTTCCTCGGACCATTCCAGCGAGTCCACGCTTCGACGGGAACATCGGGGGCCTCCTGCTCTCCAAGCGGGGACAAAAGCCCCGCGCCTCGTTCGACGCAGCTAGCCGAGCAGTTCACGGACGACGTTGCCATGCACATCGGTGAGGCGGTAGTCGCGTCCCTGGAACCGATAGGTCAGTCGCGTGTGGTCGAACCCCAACAGGTGCAGCATGGTCGCGTTGAGGTCATGCACATGGACGGGATCCCGCGCGACTCCGAAGCCGAACGGATCCGATTCGCCGTGCGTGTGCCCTGCCCTCACCCCTCCGCCCGCCAGCCACATGCTGAAGCAACGATTGTGGTGGTCTCGCCCGTCGCTGCCCCCCTGGACCATGGGCGTCCTCCCGAACTCGCCGCCCCAGACCACCAGGGTGTTCTGCAGCAGCCCGCGACGCTTCAGGTCGCGCACCAGCGCTGCACTCGGACGATCCGTCGCCTCGGCGTTCTTCTTGATGTCCGCCGTGAGGTTACCATGCTGGTCCCAGGCTTCGTGGAACAGTTGCACGAAGCGCACGCCGCGTTCCACCAGCCTCCGGGCGATGAGGCAGTTGCGGGCAAATCCCGGTTCCTGGGGATTCTGGATGCCGTAGAGGTCCAGCACGTCCTTCGGTTCACTCGCCAGGTCCAGCAGTTCCGGCGCGCTGGTCTGCAGCCGATAGGCCATTTCGTAACTCTGGATCCTCGCGTCAATGGCCGGGTCGCGCGTCGCCAGGGCCGCCAGCTCGTTCAAGCGTCGCAGCGAGTCGAGGGACGCACGCTGCGTCTCGTCGTCCACGCCCGGCGGGTTGGACAGATAGAGCACCGGGTCGCCCACACTGCGGAAAGGTACTCCTCCATACATGGTCGGCAGGAATCCGCATCCATAGTTGCTGGCCCCGCCACTCGTGCCCTTCGCGCTCGTCAAGACGACGAATCCGGGGAGATTCTCGGAGTCGCTTCCGAGCCCATAGACGGTCCAGGCGCCGAGACTGGGGCGGCCAAACTGCTGCGAACCGGTGTTCATCATGATCTGGCCCGGCGCGTGGTTCACGGCATCGGTGTGGAGTGTCCGGATCAGGCAGAGGTCATCGGCGATGTCGGCCGTGTGCGGCAACAGTTCGCTCAGCTCCATCCCGCTTTGGCCATGGCGAGTGAACTTGTAGCGGGGCCCCAGCAGCGCGGAGTTGGGATTGATGAAGGCGGACCGATAGCCCTGGAGCAGTTCCGCGGGCGGAAGCTGGCCATCACGCCGCGTGAGTTCCTGTTTGTTGTCAAACAGTTCCAGATGGCTGGGCGCTCCCGCCTGGAAGATGAAGATGACTTGGCGGGCCTTGGGCGGAAAATGCGGACTGCGGGGCGCCAGCGGACTGGCGGGCGACCCAGCGGCCGCCGCTTCGCGCTGCCACCAGGACTGCAGCGCCATGCCCGCCAACCCGATTCCGCATTCCCCCAGGAACCAGCGTCGACAGGCGAGGCGATGGGCCGCGTCGGGCAGGAAGCTATTGTCGTTCATCGGCATGATCCCGCTTAGTTTTTCGTGAGGGTTTCGTCGAGATTCAGCAGCACGCGTGCAACCAGGGTCCAGGCGGCCGCGTCCTGCGGCGTCGAGCCGGGCGGCAGTTCCGGCAGCCGCGTCGCATCGCCCGTGGTGATCGCTCGCACATTCAACCAGCCATCCGAGATCCGCGCCCGCCGTGATTGCAGCAGCGCAAGAAGCTCTCGGCTCTCCGCCTCCGTTGGAGTTCGCGACGTGCACAGACGGAACGCGTACGCAGCCCGTTCATCGTCCCGCGCGCCGCCCTCCCGCAGCACGCGCAGCGCGAGCGCCTGGGCCGCCTCGAAAAAGATCGGCTCGTTCAACGAAGTCAACGCCGCCAGCGGCGTGTTCGACCGCACCCGCCGCACGCAGGCCGTGTCGCCGTTGGGCGCGTCGAAATTGGACATCACCGGGTCGGGCATCGATCGCTTGCGGAAACCGTACAACGTGCGACGATACCGGTCGGCTCCTTGCGCCGGTGTCCAGTAGCTGGGATAGACGTAGTTGTAGTCCAGCACGTTCTGGGGTACGGGGGGAATCACGGGGGGCCCACCGAGGCGATGGGAAAGCAGCCCGGAGACGCTCAAGGCCAGGTCGCGAATCACTTCCGCGTCCGCGCGGAATCGAGGCCCGCGCGTCAACCAGCGGTTCCGCGGGTCCAACTCCAGCGACTCCGGCGTGAAGTTCGACGACTGCTGGTAGGTCGCGCTGGTGACAATCGTGCGGATCACATGCTTCTGGCTCCAACCGTGCTCCATCATGTCCACGGCGAGCCAGTCGAGCAGTTCGAGGTGCTCCGGCACGGGAGCCCTGGTCCCGAAATCCTCGGAGGTCTCGACCAGTCCTTCCCCGAACAGCGTCTGCCAGAGCCGATTCACGGCCACGCGGGCCGCGAGGGGCGAGCGAGGGCTGACCAGCCAGCGTGCGAAGGCCAGCCGATCACGGGGCTGCCCCTCTTCCCAGGAATGCAGAGCCGCCGGCGTCTGCCGCTCGACCAGTTCCAGGGGACGATCCCACTCGCCCCGATCCAGACGATGTGTCTCGCGGGCATGCGCCGCCGATCGCTCGGCCAGATGCAGCACCGAAGTCATCGCCTCGGGATACTCCTGCCACGCCGCATCCACGCGATCCGTCCACGACTGGAGGTCGCTCTGCGATCGTCGCCAGGCCGCGAAGAGGGCTGCGTTCTCCGCGTCACTCCGCTGGTCGTCGGCAACCTCCATCGCCTGCAAAGCGGCATAGTCCACGGCCGGCACCCGCGGCTGGACGCTTGTGGTCAGGCTGAATCGGCAGCAGCCCACCATATCGCCCATGCGCAGGACGATCTTCATCCTGGTGCCTGCGGGGAGTTCCAGCGGAGCCTCGAACTGCGCCGCCGCGACGGAGGGCTGGTTGCGGCGTCCGCGTCCCCGATCGGCCTGCCACATCGTCTCGGCCACGCCGTCGACCAGGAATGCCACGGGGCCGCTCGCCGTCTTACCGTCCGCCTGACGAGACTCCGGCTGACCGTGGTCGGCCGTGGCATTCACCAGCTTCAAGCGTTCCCAATCCTTCGCCCCGGGGCGCTGGATGGAAACCTCCAGCTCGTTTGCCTGCCAGCCACCGGTCGCCCGGTTGCGTCCCGGCCCGCCAAATGGCAAGTCCCCGTGCGTCAATACCTCCAGGCGAATCCCCGTGACTCCGCGCAACTCCGGCTCCGCCACCAGGAAGATGTTCCCGCTCGTATGCCCCAGGCTCAACACCGACAGGTCGGACAACTGCACCGGATGACATCCGCCGCCTTCGCTGTCCAGTTCCGTGGCCTTCAACGGAGTCCACGAAGCTTGAGCCTGCTGAACCTGGGATACCCAGCGATTCAACTCACTGCGCCACTCGGGACGCTGCTGCCGCAACTGATCCTCCAACGATTGAATCGCCGCCTCCCCGCGCGTCCTGGCCGCCTGCTGCGATTCGTCGTAGACATGCGACTGGGCTTCGTAAGAATTGTTGAGGAATGCGAACAGTCCGTAGTATTCCTGATGCGTCAGGGGATCGTACTTGTGCGAATGACACTGGGCGCACTGGGTGGTCAATCCGAGAATCGACTTGCCGACGCAGTCCATGCGATCGAACATTTCCACCATGCGGAACTGTTCGGGCACGATCGCGCCTTCCTCGTTCAACATGCTGTTGCGCAGAAAACCGGTCGCGACCAGCTGGTCCTGGGAGGCATTCGGCAGCAGGTCGCCGGCGATCTGCTCGATGATGAAATCGTTGTAAGGCAGGTCGCGATTCAGCGACCGGACGACCCAGTCACGCCACGCCCACTGGTCGCGGCGGAGATCTTTCTCGTAGCCGTTGGTGTCGGAGTAACGGGCGGCATCGAGCCACAGTCGGGCCCAGCGTTCGCCGAATCGCTCACTGGCAAGCAGTTTCTCCACCGTGGCTTCCCACCCTTCCCGTTCGAAGTCCGCCAGTTCCGCAGGCGTGGGGGGCAGGCCGATGAGGTCCAGGTATAGGCGGCGACAGAGCGCGTGCGGCGCAGCGGGCGCAGCACTGGGAAGCCCCCGAGTTCGCAGCTTCGCGAAGACCCAGGCGTCCACCGGATGCGCAGGCCCCTCCGCGGGAAGAACACTCTTCTGCGGCGGGACAAAGGCCCAGTGCGTGGTCACCTTGGCTCCCTGCTCCACCCAACGCTCCAGGATGGCAATCTGCTCCGCCGACAAACGCTTGTTCTCCCCGGGCGGCGGCATCACGAGGTCATCGTCCGTGGAGCGAATCCGCGCGAGCAGTTCCCCTTGCGTTATGTTCCCCGGGAAGATGGCCGGTCCACCTGACTCGCCGCCCCGCAACATCGACTCCAACGAATCAAGCCGGAGTCCCCCCTGACGATCTTGCTCGTCGACTCCGTGACACCGCAGGCAGTGCTCCGCCAAAATGGGCGCCACCTCACGCTGGTAGTCCACTGGAGGTGTTGCAGCCGAGGCCACACCGGGCGAACCGCCCGCCATGAGAACCAACAGAAGTGACCAGACGGAGTGGACCCAATCAGATCGATGTGCGGTCGGGCGGGATGACACGGTGGGACCTCTCGGCAGGGAGCCGCGGTGGGACGGAAGGAGGTCCCCCTATTTTAGACGGCCCGAACCGGAAACGCAGCCTCCGGTTTTCCTAGAAAGGCGCAGCGTCCCACCGTGCATGGGTCCCGAGGCGCCGCGGATGCAAGTCGCCCGGAAAAGACTCGGCAACGCCCGAGGCGTCCGAGTTCACATCCTGCAACCATTCCTCCCGCGAGAGGCAACGGCGCGACCACCCCGGTGCCCGCCGGCGAGGATTCCCGAGGCTAGCCGCCCAGGAGCCCCATCACTTCGGCATCGGTCGGAAACCGACCGGTCTGCAACTTGGAGTAGACCAGTTTTCCATCCACGGTCAACTCAAAGCAACCTCCCCTGCTGGGCTCTAGTTCCAGGGAAGTCACCTTGCCCTGCAGCCCATTCAGCAGTCGATCCGCCAAACTGACGGCGCGAGGTTGGTAGTTTCAAACGGCGCAGTTGCGCAAATGGATCTTCATCCGAGATTCCTTGTTCGACAGGGGCTTAGGGGCCACCAAGCAGCAAAGCTCCGCCGCTCTGCTTCCGGACCACTTCGCGCAGGACTTCCCCCCCGAGCGGCCAGCACCGCGGCAGGAACGCGAGACCGACGCCTTCAATACGTCCCTCCCCAACCGCTCGCAACCAGACAAATCACGGCCGGGCTCATGACGGCTAGGCCCATCACGGCCAGACCGTGCCTGCCTCGCAAATGAAACTGGTCGTCCAAGCACGGGCACCCCAGCGTTAACGCTTGGCGGACTTCTTGGTCGTTTTCTTGGCCGGTGCTTTCTTGACGGACGACTTCTTGGCGGCCTTCTTCGGCGCGGCCTTAGCCGTCACGGTTTTCTTGGCGGACTTCTTGGCTGCCTTCGCGGGAGCCGCTTTGGTGGCCTTTTTCGGAGCGGCGGCAGCCGTGCTCTTGGCAGCCTTCCTTCCTGAAAAAGCGCTTTCCCATCCGTCCGCATACTTTCCCGTAGAACCAACTCGAACAATGGTCATGAACTCAACCTCTCATACAGACCACAAGCTCTGGTAATGCCCATGCAGTCGACCAGCCGCTGCCATTCCCTGGCGTGTTGGCGACCACTAGGCCCGATTAAGTAACCGAAGGCCGTTCAAGGGTCAAGACGCCCCGCCCCAACTCGTCGGCGTGCGGCCCACCGATTCCGCGGACCAGCAAGCGCGGCTCTCGCCGTAACCGCCTGGGAATCGCGTCTGGCCTGTCACTACGCGTGCAAGCGTTTGTAGCGAAAGCGTTTTGGCTCACTGGCATCCTTCCCCAACCTTTCCATCCGCTGCTGCTCGTAGGCTTGGAAATTGCCCTCGCACCAATGGACGTACGAATCTCCCTCGAAGGCCAGGATGTGTGTGGCGATCCGATCCAGAAACCAGCGATCGTGCGAGATCACCACGACGCAGCCGGCGAAGTTCAGGATAGCCTCTTCCAGGGCCCGCAGCGTGTCGACGTCCAGATCGTTGGTGGGTTCGTCCAGCAGCAGGCAGTTGCAGCCGGTGCGGAGCAGTTTCGCGAGATGCACGCGGTTGCGTTCACCTCCCGAGAGACTGCCCACCTTCTTCTCCTGGTCGGGGCCTTTGAAGTTGAAGCGAGCCACATAGGCCCGCGCGTTGACCTTCCTGCCGCCCATTTCCAGCGTGTCGTGGCCTCCGGAAATCTCCTGGTAGATCGTCTTCTGGGGATCCAGGGAGTCGCGGGACTGGTCGACGTAACCCAACTGGACCGTTTCACCGATCCGCAGCTTGCCAACATCGGGCGTTTCCTGTCCGGTGAGCATGCGGAAGAGCGTCGTCTTGCCCGCGCCGTTGGGACCAATCACCCCCACGATTCCGCCGGGAGGCAAGCGAAACGTTAGGTTGTCAATCAACAGTCGATCGCCGAACGACTTCTTGATGCCCTCGGCCTCGATCACGAGGTCGCCCAGCGGCTTGCCGGGCGGAATCTGGATCTCCAATTCGTCCGGACGCTCCTCGAACTGCTCACTCGACATCGCCTCGTAGGCCTTCAGACGAGCTTTGTTCTTCGCCTGTCGGGCGCGGGGAGCCATGCGGACCCACTCCAGTTCGCGTTCCAGCGACTTCCGCCGCGCTTCCGCCGACTTCTCTTCCTGAACCAGGCGAGCCTGCTTCTGTTCGAGCCAGGACGAGTAGTTGCCCTCCCAGGGGATCCCGCGGCCGCGGTCCAGTTCCAGGATCCAGCCGGCGACGTTATCGAGGAAGTAACGATCGTGCGTCACGGCCACCACGGTCCCCGGATACTCCGCCAAGTGCCGTTCGAGCCATGCCACGGATTCGGCATCCAGATGATTCGTGGGTTCGTCAAGCAGCAGCAGGTCTGGCTGCTCCAGCAGAATCTTGCAGAGTGCCACTCGGCGGCGTTCGCCACCGGAGAGCTGGCCAACCTGGGCATCGCCCGGCGGCAGGTTCATGGCACTCATGGCCACTTCTACCTGCCGGTCCAGGTCCCAGAGGTTTTGGGCGTCGATCTGGTCCTGCACGCGGGCCAGTTCGTCGCACAACTTCTCCATCGCCTCCGGCTCCATCGGCTCTGCCAGCTTTTCGTTGATGGCATAGTAGCGTTCGAGCAGCTTGCGTTTGCCAGCAACCGCCTGCTGCACGTTGGCTTCGACGTCCAGCGACTCGTCCAGCCTGGGCTCCTGCGACAGGTAACCGGCCCGAAATCCGTCGGCCAGCTTGGCCTCGCCTTCGAAGTCGACGTCGGTGCCGGCCATGATCCGCAGCAGCGTGCTCTTTCCGGCTCCGTTCCTGCCCAGGACGCCGATCTTCGCGCCGGGATAGAAGGAGAGCCAGATCTCCGAAAGCACGGCCCGCGTGCCGTGTTTCTTGGTGAGGTTATGAATCGTGTAGATGTACTTCTCGCCCATGCTTGATCCCTCGTCGAATCGGTGGCCGCCCGTTCCAGGGCGTCTTCGTCTGTGGTGCGGTCGTGACCTGTAGCGGACTTCGCGTGTTTTGCTGCGCGGATGAACGCGGGGAATTGGTGGCGATCTGGCGGCCCCCGTGCCTTGCCGGCAACTTGTAACGGTTAGCCCAACCCTTCGCGTTGTGCCTGCCGTGCCGGGCCTTCCGGAAAGTCTCGCCGGGGGGCCGGAACTGCGTCGATGCTACCGGTACAACCCCGCCAACCCGTTCCTGCCAGCCTGGAGTCCGCCGCGTTCGAGCCCCCCATTCCCGCCCCGGCTCGCCCCGCCTCCGCGGATGACTCCAGGTCCCAGCTCACCGGCGTACGGTCGTTCCCCACGGCCGTACGCCTTTTTTGTTTCCCGACGAAGAGTGGCCGTTTCTTCCTGCGGCAAGGCGGTATGCATCCGGCATTGCCCACGATCGCGTCCGCTCCGGAATCTGTCACTCGGGGATCGTGGCCCGCGATCCGTGTCGCTCCCCGGGCTCACGCGGCACGGCCCAGCAGGGCCACCAGTCTACTCCCATTCGATCGTGGCGGGCGGCTTGGAACTGATGTCGTAGGCGACGCGATTGACCCCCTTCACTTCGTTGATGACGCGAGTGGAGATCCTGGCGAGCAGATCGTAGGGAAGGCGGGACCAGTCGGCCGTCATGAAGTCGTCGGAATCGACGCAGCGAATCACGGCAGCGTTTTCGTAGGTCCTCGCGTCCCCCATGACTCCCACACTCTGCACCGGCAGGAGCACGGCGAAGGCCTGGGCCGTCTTCTGGTAGAGGCCCGCTTTCTTGATCTCCTGCACGACGATTTCATCGGCATGCCGGAGCACCTCCAGGCGACTCCTGGTGATCGCTCCCAGGCATCTTACCGCCAGCCCAGGCCCCGGGAAGGGGTGCCGCCAGATCAGATCGTCAGGGAGCCCCAGTTCCTTGCCCAGTTGTCGCACCTCGTCCTTGAAGAGGTCGCGAAGCGGTTCAATCAGTTCGAAGCCCAGGTCCTCGGGAAGCCCTCCGACGTTGTGGTGCGTCTTGATGGTCGCCGCCGGTCCATCGATGGCGGCACCGCTTTCAATCACATCGGGATAGAGCGTTCCCTGGGCCAGGAAGTGCGCGTCTTCGATTCGCTTGGCTTCCTCGCGAAAACAGTCGATGAAGGCGTGTCCGATACGGCGACGCTTCTCCTGGGGATCCTCCACTCCCGCCAAGCGTTCCAGGAACAGCGATTCCGCATCCACGACGCGAAGGTCCGCGTGAAAGTGGTTGGTGAACTCATCGATCACGGCCTGCGCTTCGTTGCGACGCAGCAGCCCATTGTCGACAAGGATGCAGGACAACTGGCTGCCGATGGCCCGGTAGAGCAGCGCCGCGGTGACGGCGGAATCGACACCGCCCGAAAGGCCGCAAATCACTCGCCGGGCCCCCACCCTTCGACGAATCGACTCCTCGGCCTCCCGCGCGAAATCCCCCAACTTCCAAGTGCCACGGCAGCCGCAGATGTCCATCAGGAAGTTCCGCAGGACCGTCTTGCCCTCGGGCGTGTGCGTGACTTCCGGATGGAACTGCAGCCCGAACACCGGTCGCTCGCGGTGCCGCACGGCGGCGATGGGACAGGTATCGGTGCGTGCCAGCGGCACGAAATCGCTGGCCACCTGACTCACCTGATCGCCATGGCTCATCCAGACATCCGTGGCCCGAGACACCTGGGCGAACAGCGGGTCGTCCGAGGTGATCTGGATGGAGGTGCGTCCGTACTCACGCGACGGCGCGCTGCGGACTTCGCCCCCGAGCGCGTCGCATGCCAGCTGCATTCCGTAGCAGATGCCCAGGATGGGAATATCCAGTTCGAACAGCCGCGGATCACAACGGGGCGCGTCGGCGGCATAGACGCTGGAGGGACCACCCGACAGGATGATGCCCTTGGGCGCGTGCTCGCGGATGCGTTCGACGCGGATGTCATGGCGAACGATTTCGCAGTAGACCTGCTGTTCCCGCACCCGACGGGCGATCAGTTGGGCGTACTGCGACCCGAAGTCCAGCACCAGAATGCGTTCGTCGGCCAGGCGGGACTTCGCAACGTCGGAGGCAGTGGACTTTTGCGACATGGACAATCCTTCGCGTTGGGCCTGCCGGGGACTCCCGCGCGGTCCGATCCTGGGGCTCGTCCCCGCCGCGGGCTCTCTCCGATCGATCGATGGGCGATTCAGGGAAACCGCGGATTATAAGGCGACCCCGCGCAGGTTGCCAACCACCGTCCCGTCGCCTTGCGTCCAGGAGAAGCGATCTCGCTGCGGCATAATCGGCTCCCGCCACCCTTCATGCTTCCGCCCTTTCGCCGGGCAGGTTCCGTCCACTCCACCTTTGAACCCAAGGCCCGCTGGCGTATAACTCGGGCTCACACTTCGAACGCTCCAGAGCCATGGATCGCCCCCCGTCAGGCCGGCGCGCCGGTCGGCGTGCCGGCTGTCCCGATGAACCGCACCCAAGGAAGTTCCGCGTGCAGATCCTGCTGACCAACGATGACGGCATCTACGCCCCCGGCCTCGCGGCCATGGAGCGGGAGTTGCGGAAGATGGGCGACGTCTGCGTCGTCGCTCCGGCCACCGAACAGAGCGGCGTCGGCCACTCCATCACCTTCCTGCGCCCCCTGATCGCCAAGGAGGTCTTCAGCGGCGACCAGCATCGAGGGTGGGCCGTGGAAGGCAGTCCGGCGGACTGTGTGAAGATTGGTGTCTTTGAGTTCTGCGCCCGTCGCCCGGACCTCATCGTCAGCGGCATCAACGGCGGCCTGAACGCCGGCATCAACGTGCTCTATTCGGGCACGGTGGCCGCGGCGTTGGAAGGCGCCTTCTTCGGGATCACCAGCGTCGCCGTTTCACTGGAATACGACGAACACGCGGACTTCGAGACAGCGGCCCTCATGGCCCGACAACTCATCGAGCAGATCCTGGCTCGCCCCGACTCCGGACAACAGCTCTACAACATCAACTTCCCGACAGCCGCGATGCGGTCACCGCAAGGCGTCCGCGTTGTCCCCATGGGCGTGGCCCGCTACGGCGAACACTACATCAAGCGGCAGGACCCCAAAGGCCGCTACTACTACTGGGCCACCGGCGATCCGCCACCCGCCAGTGAAGGCCACGAAACCGACCTCACCGCGCTCCGCCAGGGCTATGTCACGGTCACGCCCTTGCAGTACGACCTGACCAAGCGTTCCATGCTCGACACCATGGCCAACTGGCCGCTGCAAGTCGCCAAACCGGCCCGCTGACAGAGACACTGACGGGGCCATCTGGCCGAGGGCCGCGTCAGGGAAAAGCCGGCCGGCGTCCTCCCATCGGTTCCTGCATCGTGTAGCTTGCCACCCGCCAGCCCCCGTCCTCGCGCACCCACTGCACCACGAAGAACCGCGGCACCGTGTAGCTCTCACCGGTTCCGCGACGGTCACGCACCACCGCCACCGCATTGAACTGCGTCTCCGCCGACTTCGGTGGTCGCCCCACTCCGACGTTCACGCGCAGGTTCGACTTGATCGAGATCGACTCGACGCGAACCGACTGCAACCTTCCCCGCACCTCGCTCCGCAGCGACTCATTCGAGTCGGCAAGGAACTCCGCCACACGCTCGGGATCGTTCTGCTCCAGGGTATCGGCCAGATCATGCAGCGTCGCTTCGACTTCTTCCGCGGGCGTGACCCACAGATAGTCCGTTCCCACCGCGGCCACGGCGATCGCGACGCCCACGACCATGGCGATCACCGCCGCTCGCGTCTGCGTCCCCACCCAGACCATGGCGGCGACCGCCACGAGGACCACGCCCAGGACCGCAACCGTCATCAGACCGGCCTGCCCGATCACCACCATCGCCGCACCTCCCATCCCCAAAACGAAATCGCCGCTGAACGGGTGAACCGGCGGCAGGAGAGGCCGGTGGAAACGCCGATCCGCCGGCAGGCTACTCCGGTTGGTTTCCCCGGGACAAAGAAGACCCTGAGGAACCTGGGGCGGTCGAGCCCCGCAGGTGTCGCCGTTGATACCAGAAGACCATCCAGGCAACGCAAAGGATCAGCGTCATGAGCAGGGCCAGCGGCCAGATCGGAATGATTTTCCCGCCGTCGTCGGGTCGATCAAGCGGCTGGTCCTGCCGCGTCACCACCTGCCCTGCCCGCTGCCTTGCCAGATACTGCCGCTCGATCTGCTCTTGGCGGTCTTCGTACTTCGAAGTTCCGAGCAGGAGCGCCACGACGCCGCCCGTGGCGAAGACGTAGGCCCAGAACCACGGCGACTCCGTGATCGAAGGCCGCGGCTCCGAAGAGGCCTGCGGCGTGGATGGCGAGGAGTCTGGATTCATCGAGCTGCCCTTCACGGATCCGGATCTGCAGTGATCGCAAGATGGAAAGCGAACTCGTCGGAAAGCCCCGAGCAGCCCGGGGCTTTCCGGCCAGGCGTTACTTCTTCGGGAACAGCGGTCCCCCGTACAGCGCCAGATCGCCCAGCGCCTCTTCGATGCGCAGCAGCTGGTTGTACTTCGCCATGCGATCCGTTCGCGACGCCGAACCGGTCTTGATCTGGCCGGTTCCCAGGGCCACCGCGAGATCCGCGATCGTGGAATCCTCCGTCTCGCCGCTGCGGTGGCTGGAGATGCTGCTGTAGCCGTTGCGGTGGGCCAGATGGATGGCGTTGATCGTCTCGGTCACGGTTCCGATCTGGTTGACCTTGATCAGGATGCTGTTGGCAATGCCCTCGCGAATGCCGCGGGCCAGCCGTTCGGTGTTGGTCACGAACAGGTCGTCGCCGACCAGCTGCACCTTGCTGCCGAGGCGATCGGTGAGCATCTTCCAGCCAGCCCAGTCGTCCTCGCTACAGCCATCTTCAATCGAGCAGATCGGATACTTGTCGACCCAGTTGGCGAGGAAGTCGACCATGCCGGCCGAATCCAGCTGCTTGCCGTCGATGGTGTACTTGCCCGTCTTGGAGTCGTAGAACTCCGTGGCCGCGACATCCAGGGCGATGCGCACCTGCTCGCCCGGCTTGTACCCGGCCTTCTCGATGGCTTCCAGGATCAGGTCGAGCGCCTCGACATTGCTGCCGAGGTCGGGAGCGAAACCGCCCTCGTCGCCGACCGACGTGGCCAGCTTCTTGGAGTGCAGCACCTTCTTGAGATGGTGGAAGATTTCCACGCCGCAGCGGAGGGCTTCGGAGAACGAGTCGAAGCCGAGGGGCATCACCATGAACTCCTGGACGTCCACGGAGTTATCGGCGTGCTGGCCACCGTTGACGATGTTCATCATCGGCGCCGGCAGGATTCGAGCACCAACCCCGCCCAGGTAGCGGTACAACGGCTGATCGGTGAACTTGGCCGCGGCCTTGGCAACCGCCATCGAAACGCCCAGGATGGCGTTCGCGCCCAGGTTCTTCTTGTTCGGCGTGCCGTCCAACTCGCACAGCAGGTGGTCGACTCCCGCCTGGTCGATCGCTTCTTCGCCTTCGAGCGCATCGGCGATCTGCGTGTTGATGTTTTCGACGGCCTTCTCCACCCCCTTGCCCAGGAAACGCTTGGCGTCGCCATCGCGCAGCTCCCAAGCTTCGTGAGCCCCCGTGCTGGCTCCGCTCGGCACGGCGGCACGTCCCAGCGAGCCGTCTGCGAGGACGACATCCACCTCGACCGTAGGATTGCCACGACTGTCCAGAATCTGCCGACCGTGCACGCTGACAATGGTACTCATGCGATTAATGCCACCCAACCAAAGAGATCCGTGGAAATGAAAAGACGAATGGCGCCGCCGGCTGGTCCCTCGCCCGAGCAAGTCGACGCGGGCAGCCCGTTCCGCGGGCCGGCCCGTTTCGGCCACTCCTCAGCGAAACCGATGCGTCCTCGCGGACGCCACGACGGCGGGCGTATTCTGACCGATCCGGATCGCTTTTTCTAGGTGACGCCAAAGCAGCGGTTGCGAAAACCGCACCGTGAGCCGACAATCGTCCGCATCGACGGCGGGGCTTGCGGATCGAGGGCGGGGATGAGCCGACGCAGGTCCCGGCCCTGCCGAGCGACTTGCTCGCCGGTGCGTTCGTCGAGTTCTGGGTTCGTCGAGTTCTGCGGGATCGGATGGCTGATGACCGGGAGGCTGGTGTGTTTGCTGGACTCGTAGAAGAGGTCGGACGCGTCCTTGCCGTGCACGCGCGACCACCGGGAATCCGCCTCGTGGTCTCGGCTTCCGTCACCCGGGCGGACGCCCAGATCGGGGACAGCATCTGCGTCAGCGGCTGCTGCCTCACCGTGGTCGCGATCAACGCGGGGAGCCTGGAGTTCGACCTGGGCCCGGAGACACTGGCTCGTACCACGCACGGACAGCTGTCCGACGAGGCGGTCGCGTTCGACGCGCCGGTGAACTTGGAGCGTTCGCTGCAGGTGGGCCAGCGACTGGGTGGCCACTTTGTGACAGGACACGTCGACGCCGTCGGCCAGGTTTTGGAGCGAATCGACGAAAACGACTGGGCGACGTTTCGCTTCTCCGTTCCCCGGGGGCTCGCGAAACAGCTCGCCAGCAAAGGTTCCATCGCGGTGGACGGAGTCAGCTTGACCCTGGTCGATGTCGACGACGAGGCTTTCAGCGTGGCGTTGATCCCGCATACGCTCGCCGCCACCACCCTGGGCGGCAAGCAGTGCGGGGATCGAGTCAACCTGGAGACCGACCTGCTTGCGAAGTACGTGCAGCGGCAGCTGATCGGCGACGCCCCTGTCCTGCCCGACTGAAGTTCCACCGGCGGCCCCTTGCCTGGATACTTCGCAGCCCGCCGCGTCGGCCCGCCAAGCCGCCCGCGACCCCATGAGCCTGACGAGGCTCCGCGGATTGCTCGGCCGCGGAAAGGTCATGCACGCATTCCCAGTCACGCGAGTCGAATGGCTCGACTCAACCTCTTCCCCAGGAAACCCGCTGCCGATGTCCTCGAAGAAGCAGACCCTCACCTTCCTGCAGCGACGATTTCGCGAGGTCGGTTTCGGCCCCCAATCCCGCCATGGCCAAAACTTCCTCATCGACCTGAACCTTCTGGACATGATCGCGCGCGAGGCCGACATCCACGCCAACGATGTGGTGCTGGAGGTCGGTACCGGTACCGGCTCGCTGACCGTGCGTCTGGCCGAGGTGGCCGGCCATGTGGTCACCGTGGAACTGGATCCCTACCTGGCCCAGATGGCCCTGGAGCAGTTCTCGCCGGATGCGCGAATCACCCTGCTCCAGCAGGACGCTCTCTACAACAAAAACATCCTGCACCCCACGGTGCTGGCGACCCTCCGCGAGCGTCTGTCGGCGATTCCCGGTTCGCGTCTGAAACTGGTCGCCAACCTCCCCTACAGCGTGGCCACGCCCATCATCTCCAACCTCATCCTCTGCGACACGCCGCCTGCCTCCATGACCGTCACCATCCAGAAGGAACTGGCGGAACGCATCGTGGCTCCACCCAGAACCAAAGACTACAGCAGCCTCAGCGTCTGGGTGCAGAGCCAGTATCGGGCGGAGATCGTGCGTGAGATGGCCCCCAGCGTGTTCTGGCCGCGTCCGAAGGTCTATTCCGCGATCCTGCATGCTGAGCTGCAACCCGATAGTCGGGCGAGCCTCGGCAACCTTCATTGGTTCCACTTCTTCGTCAGGCACCTGTTCCTCCATCGGCGCAAGTTCCTGCGTGGTTCGCTGCTGAGTTCCTTCAAGGATCTCGAGAAACCGCAGGTGGACCAGATCATGCGGGAACTGGAGATGGGGCCGGAAACGAGGGCCGAGGAGCTGCCCGTGGAGACGATCCGGCAACTGGCCCTGGCCGTGGGGCGAGTGCTCCCCGCCGAAACGGTCGAGGAAGCCAGCCAGCCACCGACGATCCGCGACAAGCGGCGTGGAAGAACGTCCGAGGACGCGCATCCAGAAGACGCGCATTCAGTGGAACCGGAAATCGCCGGCGACGACTCGAACTGACCCCAAGGCTGGACGCCGCCCGCATCGTGGATGGGTTTCCGTCGGCATTCCCGCCTGGGCGTGTGGGCTCCGAAATTCGTACTCGTTCCTGACAATCCCCACCATCGTTCCCTGTTTCCAGGGCAACTCGGTATCCCGGGCTGCTCGCTGCGCGGACCGTGTTCTTTTTGCCCTGCTCCGGCTCTTGTGTTAGATTACGCCCGGCTTGTTGACACCAGATGCCCGTGGGGGCGCGGAGACGCACATGAAGTTCGTGGAGATGACGGGGCACACGCTGGAGCGTCTGCTTCAAGAGGACGATTCATTGGACCTCGACCTGAAGGCTGCCGGAGTGCGGGAGCACAGCGTGGTGCGTGTCAACGAACAGGGAGACATCGAACTGCGAAGGCCCGAGGGCTGGGATGTGATCGGCGGCCTGCTCGGTGACTTTCGACCCCGGATCCGACGCTTCACTGGCATGGAATGGGCCTGACGCTCGTCCCGCGGCTCAACTCGGTTTTCCGCCTGACGGCTTGTGTTGCCCGGGGTTGCTTGCGTCGCCCGTAGTCAGAAAGGCGGGTCTGCGGGCGAGTCCTGCGGCAGATTTGGGCCGCCGGGGGCTTAAGCTGCACCGCCGATGCCCTCGACATCGGCCAGCTGCACCGCCGATGCCCTCGACATCGGCCAGCTGCACCGCCGATGCCCTCGACATCGGCCGGCTGCGTCACCGATACCGCAGGCATCGGCCGAGGGCTTTCCCGATGCCGCAGGCGTCAGCCAGGTCGAGCGGAGTCGCTTGGCGTCGCTTCCCCAGCTTTTTCTAGGACAGCGAGACCGCACCGCACCGCCGTCTCCGTTCCGGAATCTCCGCGGCGCCGCGGCCATTCATCTGCTAGACTGAGAGCGTGGAAGTGCTTGGTGTGCTGGTGCACCCCCCGGTCTTCAAAACCGGTGGGCCTCATGGCAACATGGGGTTGGTGGGTTCGATTCCCATGCACTTCCGCCATTTTTCTTGACCGGCCATCTCAGCGAGTTCGCCACCGATTCTGCAGGCCGCAGCTCTTCGCCATCTCCGGGGTTTGTCACAGCCCGTTTGATCATCAAGCCTTGACATGTTAGGCTGACCGGGCATTTTGGAGCACTCTGAGATTAGTAGCCTTCCGATAAGTCACCATGAACGAGCTGCCGCGGAGCGGCCTCGTCCCGGTGGAGCCCTGCCAATTTTGGGAAAAGGCGACTTCGG
The DNA here is from genome assembly GCA_044238045.1 of Pirellulaceae bacterium. Taxonomy (GTDB): domain Bacteria; phylum Planctomycetota; class Planctomycetia; order Pirellulales; family Pirellulaceae; genus CAZUJM01. The sequence continues at coordinate 20,133 of JBIIEC010000002.1, forward strand.
GAGGAGGACCTGACTTGGTCCCGGGATGCACCGCCCCCCGGACTGACGAAGGGCAGTTTGGGTTTGATGCGGCGTCCTTTCGGTTCGGTCAGCAGCAACCGCTGCGAGCTGGCCGCGGTGGAACGCGGACCGCTCGACCAGACCAAGGATGCGTGCTGGCTGAAGAATCCTTCGTGACGACGAGTTGGAAAGAGAGCGACGGTGAGCCTCGAGACGCAGCTAGGCCCCTTCCGGCCTCCGACGACCGACCTGGTGGAACGTCTTCGCTATTGGGCGGAATCGACGCCCAACGATATGGCGTACGCCTTCCTGGCGGATGGTGAACAGACCGAGGTTGCCTGGACTTACGCGGAACTGGATGCGCGTGCCCGGGCCATTGCCGTGCGGCTGCAGGCCCTGGGTCTGGCGGGCGAGCGAGCGTTGCTGCTGTATCCTCCCGGCTTGGACTTCGTGGCTGGGCTGTTCGGCTGCCTCTACGCCGGCGTGGTGGCCGTGCCGGCCTACCCGCCGCGGCGCAATCGCAACATGAAGCGGATCGAGTCGATCTGCTCCGACGCGGGCGCCTCCATCGCCTTGACGCACTCCGATGTCGAATCCCGGATGGAGTCGGTGCTGGAGAGCGACTCCGACCTGCACGGTCTGGCGTGGCTCTCGACCGACCAGGTGGCGGAGGGCGACGCCGATCAGTGGCGGCCCCACACGCCCTCACCGCGCGACTTGGCGATCCTGCAATACACCTCGGGGTCGACGGGAATTCCCAAGGGGGTCATGCTGACGCACGCCAACGTCATGCACAACTGCTTCCTGATCACCACCGCCTTTGAGGTCGGACGCGATTCGGTCGGCCTCTCCTGGCTCCCCACCTACCACGACATGGGCTTGGTGGGAGGCGTGCTGAACCCGCTCTTCTGCGGCTGCCCCGCCTATCTGATGTCTCCCATGCTTTTCCTGCAGAAGCCGGTGCGTTGGCTGAAGGCCGTCTCGAAGTACCGCGTCACCACCTCGGGCGGCCCGAACTTCGCCTACGACCTCTGCACGAACAAGATCGAGGACCACCAGTTGGAGGATCTCGACCTGAGTTCGTGGAGTCTGGCGTTTAATGGGGCGGAGCCGGTTCGCCGGGAGACGCTGGAGCGGTTCTACCGACGGTTCTCCGCGTACGGATTCCGGCGGGAGGCGTTCTATCCGTGCTACGGGATGGCCGAGACGACGTTGATTGCCACGGGCGGCTCGCGGCGGAAGAGTCCCGTGGTCCGTTGCCTGGACGGAACGGCACTGGACGAGGGGCGAGTGGTAGCGGCGGCGCCGGACGGCGACCGAGGCCGTTATGTGGTTGGCTGCGGCCGGGTTCTGACGGGGGAGAAGATCCAGATCGTCAACCCGGACACCTGCGTGCCGCAGCCGGAGGGCAAGGTGGGAGAGATCTGGCTGCACAGTGCCAGCGTGGGCCAGGGATACTGGAACAAGCCGGAGGAGTCTCGGGCGACGTTCCAGGCCGAAGTGGCCGGCGACAGCAGCACTCGATATCTCCGCAGCGGCGACCTCGGGTTCTTCCACGAGGGAGAGCTTTTCGTCACCGGGCGCATCAAGGACCTGATCATCGTCCGCGGCGTGAACCGCTACCCGCAGGACATTGAGATGACGGCGGAGCGAGCGGATCGACGGGTGCGCAGCGGCGCGACGGCGGCTTTCGCCGTCGACATCGAAGGCCGCGAGCGTCTGGTGATCGTGGCGGAGGTGGAACGGACGGGCGAGGACAACTCCGAGGAGATCATCCAGGCCATCCGCCGCGAAGTGACGGCCGAACACGAACTGCCTCCGGACGGAGTGATCCTGGTCCGCTCCGGCTCGATCCCCAAGACCTCCAGCGGCAAGATCCAGCGACACGCCTGCCGGCAGGCCTTCCTCGACAACGCGTTGCTGGTCACCGCCCGCCGCTGCCTCTGGGAACTCTCCGAGGACGGCGAAACGCCGGCCGCTACCCCGACCACGACGAGCCAGGATTCCGGCGCCCGCACCTCCTCGGCGTCGGAGGACGCCGGAGTGCTGCGGATTGTCATCCAACAGGTCCGCGCCGTCGCCAAGGAACGTGCTCGGGAGCTTGACGCGTCCACCAACATCGTGGAACTGGGGCTGGATTCGCTGGAACGGATGGAGATCATCAACGCGTTGGAGGAGACGTTCGGCGGGCAGTTGCCGGAAGAGGTGCTGCCCCAGATCGAAACGTGTCAGGAGGTCGCCGACGCGATCATCAAGTACTTGGGCACCCGGACGGTCGACAAGCGCGGCCGCGGTCGCTACGGCGTGATCGCTCCCGAACATTACAACTTCGCGCTCATGTCTGAGTACGCGCAACTGCAGCGAAACAAGCAGTTGCTGCAGGCGACAGGACTGCCCAACCCCTACTTCCAGGAACACGAGGGGATCACCCGCGACACGACGCGGATCGCCGGTCGCGAACTGATCAACTTCTCCAGCTACAACTACCTGGGCATGTCGGGCGATCCGGTGGTGACGCAGGCGGCCTGCGAGGCGGTGCAGCGATTCGGCACCAGCGTTTCGGCCAGCCGTCTCGTGGCGGGCCAGAAAACGATCCACTCGGAACTGGAGCGATCCATCGCCGCGTTCATCGGCGTCGAGGACGCGATCGCCTTCGTGGGGGGGCACTCCACCAACGAATCGACCATCGGCCACCTGTTCGGCGCGGGGGACCTGATCCTCCACGATGCGCTGGCGCACAACAGCATCATCCAGGGGGCCATCCTCTCGGGAGCTCGCCGGCGTCCTTTCCCGCACAACGACTGGGCCGCCCTTGACCAGCTGCTCAACGAACTCCGGCACGACTACCGACGCGTCCTGGTCGTGATCGAGGGTGTCTACAGCATGGACGGGGACTTCCCCGAGCTGCCGCACTTCATCGCGGTCAAGAAGAAGCACAAGTGCCTGCTGATGGTCGACGAAGCCCACTCGATTGGAACCTTGGGCGCGACCGGCCGGGGGATCGGGGAGTTCTACGGCGTCAATCCGTCCGACGTGGACATCTGGATGGGAACGCTCAGCAAGTCGTTCGGCAGCTGCGGTGGCTACATCGCCGGGTGCCGGGAGCTGGTGGAGTACCTCCGCTATACGGCTCCGGGATTCGTCTACAGCGTGGGGCTTTCCCCGTCCAATGCCGCCGCTGCCCTGGCAGCCCTTCGCGTGTTGCAGGCGGAGCCCGAGCGGGCGGGACGATGCATCCGCCAGGGAACACTGTTCCTCCAGGAGGCCCAGAAGCAGGGGCTCTGCACGGGCCTGAGCAAGAACACGCCCGTGGTACCCGTCATCGTCGGCAACTCGGCCAACACCCTGCGGCTCTCCCGGCGGCTCTTCGAGCGGGGCATTAACGTGCTGCCGATCCTCTACCCGGCGGTGGAGGAGACCGGAGCCCGCCTGCGGTTCTTCGTCACGGCCGTCCATTCGGATGAGCAGATCCGGTCCGCGGCCGCGGCCACCGCCGAGGAGTTGTACCGCATCCAGCCCGGCTATTTCCGCGCTCCTCCGCCCGCCGTGAGACAGGAACAGGCGGTCTAGCTTCGCCATCCGGCCCAGGGGGGGCGTGGGAAACAGGAGTTGCGGGTCCCGTGAAAACGGGACACAATGCTCTCGGTCGTTCGAGGTCGGTTTCGGGCGTTTTCGAATTTTTCTGTTCGTTCTTGGGGGATGGGCCGTGCTCACCGAGGATCAGGTTCAGCGTAGTTTTCGCAAGTTGTTTCAGAGCGGAGAGATCAATGTGGAGGTCATCGAGAAGGCGGAGCAGCTGATCGACCGGCTGCGGCTGGAGAGCCCGCTGCGTCATCGGCTGACCGAGGAGCTGGATGAACTCCGCGAGATCTGCGTCGCGGAGAACAGCTAGTCCGCCATGCCCGGCCTCCCGCCCGGAGCTTCTGGTCTCCGCGACGGTCGAGGCAGTTTCGTTGTTTGAAACCGTGGCCTGAAACGCGAGAGGCACGTCTCCAGTTTGCACCGGAGACGTGCCTCTTCTGTTTTCACCGCGATCAGGACCGGGCTTCGGGTTAGCGGTTGATTTCAAACCCGAAGTTGACGCCGTTGGCGAAGAAGTGCTGGGTGTCGATGTCATCCAAATTTCGCAGCGTCAGGCCAGGCAGGGTGTAGTTCACCATGTTGCTGCCGTAGCCCATGTTCGAGGCGTAGGTGCCCGTGTAGCCCACCTTGAGGGCGAACTTCTGGGTCACGTTGAAGACCGCTTCCAGTCGTCCCTCGCCGAGCGGACTGAAGGCGATGTCCGAATCGTACTGGGCGAAGCTGGTCGGGTTGAAGTAGAGCGGATTGTTCACTCGCGAAGGCTGGAGCAGGGAGCCCATGGTGCCTTCGAGGGAAGCATCGCGGATGTTCATGGCGGCGGTGAAGCGACCTTCGGTGCGGATCGCCCAGCGGCCCTTGGTCCGCTGCCATCGCATGCCCACCTGCGGGCCCCACATCTTGTTCTCGACCTCGGACGCCCAGTTGCTATCGGCCAGCAGACCGCCCACGCCCAGGGCCCGCATCTCGTTGTCCACCCGCAGGAAGCGAAGCCCGTAAAGGAACTCCACCGTCGTCTGGCGGAAGTAGAAGTTGTCGCGTCGCACCGTCCGCATCAACTCCACGCCGTTCGCCTCGGTGCGGTGGTCGATCTGGAGGGCGTTGAAGCTGGGGACGAAGGCCACGAGGTCGCCGAAATCCGTCGGATTCTGCAGCGGGCCGGCCTGGCCGTTCGAGTTCACGTCGGTCGGCGCGGAGTTGGTGTCCGGATCGACAAACCCGAGCAGCAGGTTCTCCGGGACCTGGAACATCACGGCCACGGAACCGGTGAACGTCTGCGGATTTTCGACGAGGAAGTTTCCATCCTCGTCCACCAGATCGCGGACGTCGACGCCGTAGGTCTTGGTGTCGCCCGCGTCGAGGTTCGCCAGCACGCCAACCGTCCAGCCGACGTTGTCCTGGCTGTAGCCGAACTCGAATCGGTTGCCCCAGCCGAACTCGGAGTCCGGTTGGGACACGTCGATGGCGTTGCTCACCTCCGTGGGCGTCGGAGCCAGTAGGAAGGGCGTCGGCGCCTCAAACTCCGGGTCGTTGTCGACCAGCACCGAAGACGAAACCCTCAGGCCGCCCTGGCCCACGGGATAGCGAGGAGCCGACATGACGGCCCAATTGACCCGCTCGTAGGTGAAGAACATCCCCTGATGCGACTCGTAGTCGTCCGAGCAATCGCAATGGATCGGCTCGAACCACTCATAGTCGGCATCCAGTTCGCAGCAGTCCGGGATCAGCGGCCCGTGGTGTTCCTGGCCGTTCCCGTTCTTCGCCACGCCCAAAGCAAAGAGCGTGGCACACATACCCAGCGTTCGAAAAGCTTTCCACATGTTTCCAAGACCTCACATTAGAGTGACGGCTAACGGAGGAGTGTGCCCAATCCGTCGCGGTTAGCGGTAATATCGGACGGTCCTGTCGGGCAAGTTGAGAAACAACGGTAACCCTTGCCGAAAAGTCGGAACAATCCACGTGGCCGCTAGCAGCCCGATTCCAGCCAACAGTCGGCGTATCAGTTGCTCGAAGATTGCCCTGGCCACCGAGTCTTTCTATATTGCGAGTCCAGGCCCCTTCTCGCCCTGCGTTCCCCTCGGCGGGACGTCCTGTGCACCGAACTCCAGCTCCAGGGACTCTTGGATGGCCCCCTTCTTCGCTCGCCCGCTGCTTGTCTGTTGGATGATGCTGCTGGCCGTCGTGCTCCCGGCCCAGGAGACGACTCCTCGCCCGGCCTCCCCCGAAACCGCGACACCCGGCCCACAGCCGCCGGCCTCCGCTCGCCAGTGGTTGCGGCAGTTCGACCGTGACGCCGACCAGAAGCTCGATGAAAACGAACTTCGCGAAGCCCTGCGGCAGTTCGCGGCTGCGCAGCACCGGGAGGACCTGCAGTTCGTGCGCGTGCAGCGGGAACGCGGCAAGACCCCGGTGTCGCTTGACACGTCGCTGATCGAGTTCGCATCGGCCGATGATTCGGTGCGAGTAGCGTTGATTGGAGCGGTGCATGTGGCGGACGAGAGCTACTACAAGGAGTTGAATCGCCGATTCCAGGACTTCGATGTGGTGCTCTATGAGCTGGTTGCTCCGGAGGGCACGCGAGTGCCGGCGGGGGGAGTGCGTTCGCAGCATCCGGTCGGTCATGTGCAGCAGTCGATCAAGTCCGTCCTGGGCCTTTCCTTCCAGCTGGAACAGATCGACTACAACGCGGCGAATCTCGTGCATGCGGACATGTCCCCCGAGGAGTTCGCGGCGAGCATGGAGAAGCGGGGCGAGAGCTTCCTGCAGATCGTCTTCCGGGCGATGGGACAGGCGTCGACATCCGGCAAGAGCAGCGAAGCGGCCAGCGATCTGTCGATCCTGCGGGCAATGTTCGCCAAGGATCGGCCCCTGCGTCTCAAACGCCTCATGGCCCCGCAGTTCGAAAACCTCGAAGGGCAGATGAAGATCATCGAGGGCCCGGATGGTTCCACGCTGATCAGCGAAAGAAACAAGATCGCCCTCGGTAAACTGCGGGAGGAGATGAAGAAGGGCCATGATCGACTGGCAATCTTCTACGGAGCGGGCCACCTGCCCGACATGGCGAGCCGACTGCGGGAGGAGTTCCAGATGAGTCCCGTGAAGACGGAATGGCTCACCGCCTGGGACATGCGATCCGCAGCTGACGCCCCCGCCAAGTAAGTTCGCTGCGAGTCACTTCCAGAAGCCCAAGGCCTCGCGTCGGACCGATACGAGAAGCGGACATCGAGAACCCGCGGCAGGCTCGGCAGGTGCGTTCGCGTGCGTGTTCGCTTATTCGCGTGCGCGTCAGCGAGGATTCCGGACGCTCCCATCACGGCTCCGCCAACACGGGTAGGCCACGGAGCGTCAGCGTGCCGATCGAACCCGGCCTGGCGTCGCCGTCGACTCGCTGTCGTCCGTGGCGTTCCAGCGATGGCAGAAATTTCCCGCGCAGCGCAAGCAAAGACCCGCGCAGCGAAAGCAAAGAGAGGAACCGTTTGAATTTCAAGCCCTGGGAAGCGGGTTTCAAGAACTTTTCCCAGAGCCAACTTTTTGGTCCGTCAAGGCGGCCAAGTTTCTTTACATCGCGCGGGGAATTTCGCATACTGTGACTCCCCGACAGGCACGGGATGCAAAGGGCCGACAACGGGCTCTTTGCAAGACCGGGGGTCAGCGTCCCTGTGGCGACGCGTCGTCGTCCCCCTCGTCGCGAGTGGCAAGAGACTCGTCGCGAGTAGCAAGAGACCGTTCTGATCACCTGGCTTCCAGGTGGTCTAGCTCGTAATGGAGTGCCTCCATGATCCGAATGTCGATGAACGAGTTGTCGACGTATTCGTGGACGTTCGAGGAGGATGTCATCCGCTACGCGGCAGCAGGATTCGACGCCATCGGAGTCTGGCGGCCCAAGGTGAGCGATTTCGGGGAACTGCGGGCCGTGGAACTGCTGCAGGAGTCGGGCCTCTCGGTATCCAACCTGCTGTGGGCTGGCGGGTTCACGGGCAGTGACGGGCGCGGATTCAGCGAGAGCGTCGAGGACGCCAAGGAGGCCATTCTGCTGGCTCGAGACCTGCAGACGGACTGCTTGGTGGTCTACAGCGGTTCGCGTTCCGGACATACGCGCAACCATGCCCGGCGTCTGACGAGACAGGCCCTGACGGAGCTGCTGCCGGTGGCGGCCGAATGCGGCGTCACGCTGGCTCTGGAGCCGGTCCATGCGGACATCGGCGGCGAATGGACGTTCCTGAACGAACTGGAGGACACGCTCGAATTCCTGCGGTCGGTCCCGTCACCGCACCTGAAGATCGCCTTCGATGCCTACCATCTCGGGCTGGCGAAGTTGGACCTGCGCAGGATCGAGGCGATTGCTCCCCAGGTGGCGATTGTCCATCTGGCCGACGGTCGCCATCCCCCGCACGGCGAACCCAACCGCTGCCTGCTTGGCGAAGGCACCATCCCGCTAGCCGAAATCGCCAATGCGTTGATGGATGGAGGCTACACGGGCTACTTCGACGTGGAACTGATGGGCGAGGACATCGAGTTCATCCAGTATGCCGACATCCTTGACCACTCTCGGCAGGCGCTCCAGCGCATGCTCGGCGAGTATCGCACCAGCGCGAAGTCGTAACGATTGCGGGGGCCGTCGTCGCGGCCTTCCTGACGTGGATTCGGGCAGAGTGCTTGCCCGGTAATCCTGTGCCTTCGAACACCCGACCGTCGCCGCTTTCGTAGCTCCTACAGCGAACACTTGGCAGGTCGTTGTCTCTTCAAGGGTCTTGCTGGGGAATGATTTCGTAGCAGGCCACACGGTCCTTGCCACGAACGTACATCAGACCTCGTGCGACGATCGGCGCGGCCCAAGCGGGATACGCCAGCAGCGGTCGAGCGGATTCGTCGGCGGTGCCCGGATCGGCCCCCTGCCCTGCAAGCCGCGGCGTGAACTCACTCACCAGTTCATACTTCTCGGGGTTGGCACGGACCAAACGCAGGGTTCCGGTTTCGCTCAGACAGAGGAAGTGCCCGTCGAGGTAGGTCAAGGAACAGCGCGACAAGTCCGGAATGCTCCAACGCACCCGGCCGGTTTCGGCTTCGATGCAGCGGAGTTCCGCGTTTCCCGTATGGCGTCCGCTGGAACCGTAGAGGAAGCCTTCATGATAGATCGGAGTGTTCCAGTGGGTCTGCATGGCCTTGCCACGCCCCCGAGTTTCGTCGCTCCAGATCGTTTCGAAACCACCCGGCTTGAATGCGAGCAGGGCCGCGCCGGGGCCATAGGTTTCGGAAATGAAGACGCGGTCATTCCAGACCACGGGCGTGCTGGCGTTGACGCTTTCCAGGATCCGCGCGCGCCAGGGCAACCGGAAGTCCACTTGGCCGTTGCGAGGATCGAAGGCGCCCAATCCGTCGCGGCAGAACGCGAACGCCCAGGGACGTCCCCCCTGCTGAACAATCCGCGGCGTAGCGTAACTCGCGAGATCATCCAGGGTCTGGTAGCGGACCTCTCCGGTGCGTTTGTCAAAGGCCACGATTGCCGACCCCTGCGGACTCACCTCGTCGAAACGATTGGGAGGCAAAGACAGGTCCTCCTTGGGACTGCCTCCGACCATCACCAGCAGCAGGTCCTCGAAGACCACCGGCGAACTTCCCACGCCAAAGAAGTTTTGCACGACCTGGAAACGCTCCTGCGTATTCACCTTCCAGATCAGTTGGCCATCCTCAAGGCGAACGCAGTGCAGCATACCCTCCACGCCCAGCAGGTAGACGCGATCGCCATCGACGACGGGCGACGCCCGGGGTCCCGAGTTGTAGCCGTAGTAGTCGGTGTAACCTGACGTGTAGGAAAAGTTCCAGATCGGCTGTCCGGTCTCGGCATTCCAGCAGTCCAGGCGAGCTTTCCCGTCCGCGTAGTCAAACTGCAGGTAGCGGCCTCGCGTCAGCAACACTGCCGATCCCGTAACTCTCGCCCAACTCGCGTTGCCACAGCAGACGGGGCCCCTGGTCTGGCCAAGGCGTCTGCAGGCCCGTTTCGACCGACTTTCCATCGGCCGTCGGGCCGAGGAAGACAGGCCAGTCCTGCCCCTGCGGGCGGGTTGCCAGATCGAGTGGAAGTCCTCCCCCGGCTTCGGCCCGCACAACGGCGCAATCGCCCCAGGCAACGACCGCCAACAGGAGGCTCATCAGGACGGGACTGCATGTCGCGACCAACGAGCGGACGGGACCGCCGAACACCGCGAACCGGACTTCCGTAGACGCATCCCTCAGCGAAGGGCTTGGCGAAGAGACCATGGCAGTATCCTGGAAAAAGCATTAAAACGTGCAACGGATCCCCTACCATGCGGGCTTCCTTCCGTTTGCTCGGGGAGATCATTCACATGCCCGACCTCCTGATCAACCAGACGATACAGATTCCTGAAGCGGAATTCCATTGGACATCCGTGCGGAGCCAGGGTCCGGGTGGACAAAACGTCAATAAGGTCAACACAAAAGTAGTCTTGCGATGGAATGTGCTGGAGACCCAGGCCATTCCGCCGCGTGCGCGCGATCGGCTGATCCAGCGCGCGGGTTCAATGGTCACGCAGGAAGGTTGGCTGATCGTGACCAGCCAGCAAGGGCGACGCCGGTCGGACAACCTGCAGGACTGTTTCGATAAGTTAAGGTCGCTTGTGCTGGCATCGTTGCGAGAACCCAAAATCCGACGTGCCACACGGCCTACCGCGGCCAGCGAGCGTCGGCGCCGCAAGACCAAGGAGGATGTCGCGAGAAAGAAACAGCAACGCCGGCCGCCAGCTGCCGATTAGGCATTCGCGGCGAAGATCGGGCATCGCCCGGGCACTCTCTAGCATCTTTCGAAATCGGGCGACATAATGCGGACTCGGATCGGTGCCCGCCCCCCCGGTGAGGCCCGTTTCTCGGCACCTCCAGCGAGGCGACCTGACGTGGCGCATCTCCGGAGCTTTGGAGCGAATGGCACGAAAATCGAACATCGACCGGATCCTCCGCGAGTGGCCCTATGAGCCGAACTCCGTCAACGTGCGCATCGTCAAGGGCAATGACGCTCGCGAAGTCATCCAGATGCGGATCGAGATGGGCATTCTGCAGTTGGAGATCAGCGGTCGACCGGATGGCGTGAAGCCATTCGATTTCGACACCTACTTTGAGTACCTGCGTGACGCCGAGTCTCGCGAGAACCAGTTGGTGATGACCGAGGAGCAGTGTGCGGAGGCGGATCGAGAGTTCGTCCAGTTCTATCACCGCCGCATCTGCTGGCTGGCCCTGCGTGAATTCGGCAAGGCCATCCGCGATGCCGACCATACGCTGGGACTGATGAACTTCTGCCGGGAACATTCACCCGACGAAGCCTGGACCTTGACGCACGAACAGTACCGCCCGTTTGTCATGTTCCACCGCACCCAAGCCGCCACGCTGCAAGCGCTCGAAGACCAAAACGCAGAAGCGGCCGTCGAACGCGTAAACGAAGGATTGGATCGACTGCGGGATCTCTTTGACCAGTTGGAGTCCGATGACGAGTTCGAGGACCATGAACTGGTCGAACGCCTCGTGGAACTCCGGGAGTCCGTGCGGGAGAAGTTCAGCGTTGGCCGAACGCTGCGAGAACAGTTGGGGGACGCGATCGCTTCCGAGCAGTACGAGCTGGCTGCGGCGCTGCGGGATCAACTGGCGGGACGCAAGCGTCAGAATCGCTGAGTATCGGGCGATCCCGGTCGATCCTCACACACCTGCCCCGGGGATTGGCCAATTGTCGGCGAGGCTGCGACCCGCATGCATGCTGGCTGCATGCAAGACACCTCGGTGGACTTGAGGACTCTTCGCGATTTCTTGCGAAAAATTATCGCTCCGAGCCATCCGAGAGGCGACGGCCTTCGTAAAGAAGCCTGCCGCGACGAGGTCGAGAAGCGACGGGACACGATGCAAGCCCGCTCTTCTTCCCCGGCGCGAGTCGCCCTCCCATCATCTCGTCTTGCCAGCATTCGATCTGGCGGCAAAGGAGTAGCCATGCTTGTTCTCACACGGAAGCCCATGCAGCAGGTCCATATCGGGGACAACATCACGATCACGGTCGTGAAGGTGGATCGAAATTCGGTGCGGGTGTCCATCGAGGCCCCGCGTGATGTCCGCATCCTGCGCGGTGAACTTCCACGCTTCGACGAGGCCCCGGAGAAGGGCGAGGCGACGACGGACGAGACGCGCAGCGTGCCTCTCGCGGGCGAGAACGAGTCCGGATCGGACGCCGTGGCCGGAACGGTCAAGGATCGGCGTTCGCGGGCCGTGCGACGATCGATGCCGCTGGTCGACCGCCAGGACCCTTCGGTTCCGCGAGCCCCGTCGCACCCGCTGCGTTGGACGATGGCGTCCATGCGCCAGCGAGCGACTGCAGCGCAGGGGATCGCAGCGCAGGGGATCGCAGCGCAGGGGATCGCAGCGCAGGGGATCGCAGCGGGCGACGCCACGAGCCAAGCGGCCGACAGTCGTTGATCCGGGATCGCCGGCGGCGTGTGGCGATCCTTACCGACCGCCGGCCGGCACCACCTGGCTGGATTGCTCCCGGAGGTGCTGCAGGAGGATGCGCTGCACCTCGAGGATCGTACGGGGATGGCGGTGGATGTTCACATGGTCACACTCCACCACGAGTTCACTTTCGGCAGCATCGAGATGGGCGCTGGCCAGTGACACCACTCCGTCACTGTCCTTGGCGACCTTGGAGAGAATCCCCTGCTCCGCGATGCGTCCCACGATGTTGTGGTAGCGCACCCATTCCGCTGCGGGCGCTTCCTGCATCGCTTCGAGGATCGGCGAGGCGGGTGACAGCGCATCGAGGCTGGTCTGCATGGCCCAGGAATCCCGGGACGGATGCTCCTGCCCGTCCTTCGCCTGCAGCAGGGCATCGCGGGGAATCAGCAGCACGTCCGGCAGCCGGATGAGTCGGCGCGCGAGCCACTGGGTAGCGCCGTTGGCGAAGGCGCTGCCGTGGTGAGGCGAAGCGATCGTGACTACTCGCTGCACCGACGGGTTCGGGTGGAACCGGAACAGATGCCGCAGCGACTGCTCCGTTCCTTCATGCTGTGCAAGCAGCAGTCCGCCGGGAATGTCCGCCGCCAGCGGCTCGAACCGATCTTCGCTCTCCAGGGTCTGCAGGCGGGCGATCAGACCGCCCATGCTGTGCCCGACAAACACCATTTCATCCAGGGGAGAAGGCTCCCCGCTCGGCTCCAGGGCCGAGCGGGCGTCCTTCAATTCGCGGCGCAACTGGGCCGCCGTCAGCAGGAACGGCTGGCCGGTGGGATATTGGTAGAACCAGAACTGGTAATGGTCGCGGATCTCCGGCGTGCCTCGCAGGTCGTTGAACATCTCCATCCAGGTATTCAGGCTGGAATACAGCCCGTGGATCATGAGGACCGGGATCTTGTCCGGGTCGTAAGGCTCCAGCAGATAGAGCCCCTGGTTCTTCTGGGACTCTTCGAGGTTCAGCAGCCCCTTGATGGCGTTGTTGGCCCGCTTGAAACTGGGATCGTTCAGCGTGTAGGCCAGCGGCGTACTGAGGTCGGTCTCCAGCGGGATCAGTCGGTCCTGGATCGTGATGTCGGTGGATCGCAAGGGGTCGTAGATCTCCAGTCGGCCGACGTAGCGTCCCCGTCCACCTTCGGCGGATCCTGCCACCGGTTGTACCCGCAGGAACGCCGTGGCCGGGAAGCTGACACCGGGCGAATAGTATCGCTGCGCCGGTCCGCTGGCCGCCTCGCGATTCAACACGGCAACCAGCGGCACTCCCAGGCCGTAGGTCCGGTAGTGGTTCTTGAGTCCCTGCAGTTCGTAGTCGGACACGAACTTCAGTTCGGCGATGTCTTCCGCCTTCCAAGGCCCGTGGCAGTCGAGGTGGATCTCCAGGTCGAGCGTCTCCGATCCGAGCTGGATCACCGTTCCAGGCTTGAGCTGCTGTCGTTTCTTGACGATGCGCAGGGCGTTCTCCAGCGCGCCGTTGTACAGGTCGGAGGCCTGTCGGAATCGGGGGTCGTAGGGGTTGCGTGCATCCGCCAGGTCGTCCGCGAGAAGGTACTCGTACGCCTTGGCCACCGACAAACCGTAGTACTCCAGCGCCGCATTCGAGTTCCCCTTGGCTTCCAGGTCGTACGCCGCCAGGAAGGCGAGTTCCGACAGCACATAGGCCTGGTCGGCTCCGGTTTCCTGTCCCGGGTTTTCGAGAAGCGTGCGGATCGGGGAACGGGGATCTCGTCTCTGCGCGGTCACCAGATCGTGCCGGCGAAGGAACTGCTGTGTGCGGGGCGTGGGCTGGGGCGACTTCCAGAACAAGGAGCGCACCTGGGGAATTACGGGGACCTCCACCGATCGCCTCAGGCGCCCGGGCTGCGTGTGCGCACATCCAGACGCCAGGCAAGCGGTGCCGAGACAGACGAACAGCAGGCACCAGACCAGCCCGCGACGCGACGCCAGTGAGTATCCAACGGCGGGCTGATGGCCAACCGATCGACTGGCGTTCTGCGGCCGACGCCCGCTGGCCGGCGCGGTTCCCCTGGGGGAAAGGCGGGGCAGCGTGGTTGGCTTGCGGTGGTAAGCAGGCGACATCATGCTGTCAGTTCGCACCAGGACGGATCGGGCCGCGGACCCAGCTCGGTTCCGCGCGGCGGGCGACGATACGAAGGACCCTCGCTGGCGTCAACGGCGATCCGAAAAACGGCAGCCGTTTCCACGACGTCGGATTTCCACTACATTTCCCCGGTCGCCCTTTCACCGGCAGAAGCTCCACGCGGGTGGCAACTTCTTCATGCGGCGCGCCGTTCTGCTCCACCACCTCCGGTCGCCAAGCCCAAGAGTGGCGGGACGCGCGAGGGATACGCAAGCAAGATGGCGGCCTCCTAGTCGCTTGCTGCCAACGAGGCCAAGGCAAACCCCATGTCGTCTCCGCCAACTGCTTCGATTTCCAGTGCCCGCGTCCGGGAGCTCGACCGATTCGCCATCGAGGAACTCGGCATGCCCGGGGTGCTGCTGATGGAGAACGCCGGCCGCGGAGTGGCCGAATTCGTGCAGCGGGAGCGTCCCCCGGGGCGAGCGTTGATCGCCTGCGGGCCAGGCAACAATGGCGGCGATGGGTTCGTGATCGCCCGCCATCTTGATCTGGCGGGTTGGTCCGTGGACGTGCTGCTGGTCAGTAGTCGGGAGGCATCCCGGGGTGACGCGGCCATGAATCTCGGCTGGCTGTCGGCCACCGGTTGCCGATTAATGGCCCACGACAGCGATGAGGCCCGCGCGGTGTTCCGCGACCACGGGCGACACGACCTGGTGATCGACGCGATTCTCGGCACCGGGAGCCGTGGTGCCCTGCGAGCCCCCTTGGGAACGCTTCTCGGAGAACTCAACCGCAGGCGTGCCCTGCGAGTCGCCGTGGACCTGCCCACCGGCGTCGATAGCGACACAGGGGCCGCGGATCCCGCCGCCTTCCGCGCGGACCACACGTGCACGTTCGTCGCCCCCAAGCCGGGCCTGCTGCATCCCACGGCCCAACCGTTCGTGGGCAAGCTGACCATCCTGGGGATCGGCGTGCCGCGCCAAGTCCTGCGTCGTTTCGGCGTCGATGTGCCGGAAGGCCCCGATGGTCCGGCCGCTGACTCCGAATCCGTCGGTCGTCGGCCCGCCTAGCCGGTCCACGACGAACCTAGTCGGCCACGCCCGGCGGATCGCCATCAAAGTTTTTCCACTTCATGGCTCTTCGGAACGGCTCGACGCGCAGCAGCACTTCGCCGCCATGGAACAGACGCACCGTTCCATTCGACTCGCTGACAGTCACCGCGACCGCCTTGGTCTTCTTCGTGATGGCCGCCGCGGCCCAATGACGGGCTCCCAGCCCCTTGGAAAGAGTGACGTTGGCGGCGGACGCATTCAGATAACGGCAAGCCGCCTGCACGGTCCCATCGGAGGAAACGATCACCGCTCCATCCAGAGGCGCGATCTCCTTGATGGCCTCCCGCACGCGCTGGTCGAGGATGTTTCGCTCGGCGCGACTGTAGCCTCGCACGGGATCGAATCCCAGCGGTTCGCTGAGCCGCAGCACGTTGCGACTGTCGCCAACCACGAACACGGTTCCCACCGGTTTGCCCTCGCGGCCCTCCCGGCCAATCTCGATGGCCAGATCGACGACGGCCTTCAGCGTATCCAGGGGAACCTTGGTCCCCAGCAGTCGCAGGTCCCGCGCGGTCAACCGCCCGAGGTGGTCATCCAGCCGGATGCGACTGACGGAATCGATCCGTCCCGGTTCGAATCCGCTGTACATGGCCACGACATCGGCCTCGGAACTGACCAGTTCGTTGGCCACCGCCGCCAGCAGAGCGTGCGTCAGCTTGTCGTGGACGGGAGCCTCCTGCAGGCTGATGACCTCGGTGAGCAGGTCGGCATCACGGGCTCCCCGCAGCTGCTCTTCCGTGTCCGCCGCGATGAGGATCTTGAACTTGCGACCAGTGATCTTCTTCAGCAGGTCCCAATCCAGCGGACGATCCACCAGGACCAGCAGGGCCTCGGCGTTCACCGTGAGGCAAAACTGGGTCGCCAGTCCGCAGAGCGTTTCCAAGGATTCGGATGACTTTTGAGCGCTCATGCTGTCCGCGTGCACACCAGGAAGAGGTTGGCTGTGATTGAGTCGATCGTTTACCCTCGCGTCCGCCCGGGGGGAGAGACGCCGTGAAAGAAGTCGCAGGCACCGGCCCGGACGCGGAAGGCAAGGAGAACGTCTCGACGGACCACCACCCTCAAGGAGGTCCCTGGCGAAGCGTATGTTTCCCTGAAGTGCGTTGGGGCTTACGGTAGCGGAATCCTAAGAAGTTTGCGGCCCGTCCGCAACCTGAATCCGCATGACGCCAGGGAAGTCAGGCGGCCAGAACGGAGTCGGCGCGAACGATCGGATCGAGCCAGCGGCGGCGACGCTCTCCAGCCGCAGCCCGCAGCGTCTCGCTCGTTTGTTCGCGGGATCGTGCGCAAGTTCACTCGGCACGAAGGGGCTTTGCCGAGACTCGCGTCGAAGCGACGCGGACTCCAGGACTACTTCACGCCTTCACTACCGTCGCGTCGAGCCATGGGGGGAGAAGCGCCGTGGGCGAACACGCGCGTATGGTACAGCCGCAAGGCCCGCGCGGCATGGCCCTTGGGACCCACTTCCCATTCATGGAAGCGGTGCTGGGTCAGCGTCGTGGCCAGGAAGTGAACGGCCTGCACCACATGGGGCTGGTAGAGGCCTTGATCGGGGAGGGAAAAGACCAGCCATTCGAGCATGTGCCCCGTGGTCTGCACGCGTCGATCGAGATCCCCTCGATCGGCCCTGCGTTTAAACCATTCGGAACTGAAGCTTCCGTCGGAGTTTTGCAGCGTCATGATGTAACGCTGGTAGTCGCTGATATAGCGATCCGCCCGCCACCACTGACCGTCGATGGGCTTTCCCTCCTTGCGACGCTGCGCCAGGGAGAAGGTGAGCCCCATCAGGCGATGGGTGCCGCCGCAAGCTGCTCCGTTGATCGGTGAGGCCAGTTCGATCTGGACGACTCGAGAGAAGTCCCAGGACTCGCCCTGTTCGTTCTTCCATCTCGTGTCGGTGGGCGTGTAGTGCGAGAGCCCGATCAGCTTGAAGGTCAACTCCGTGTCCTGGCGGCAGGTCGACTGCTCCTCCTTCACCAGATCGGCCACGGTGAAATCACGGCCATTCACGCGAATCGGATAGCTGGCATCGATTCCGGTCTGCGCGAGCATGGCGAGGAACTGCGCCGGATGCCCCTGGAATCCGGGTCCCTCGCGACCGCGCAAGCGGTCCCCGGCGAGATAGAACAGCGGACGGCCCATGCAGGGCTGATTTTGCGTGACCCAGTGAATCGCGTTGACTCGCTGCCCGCGAGGTCCCCCGACATGCACTTCGGTTCCCGGGCCCCAGCCGAGAAAGCTGTGCATGATCGACCAGGCGCCGTCGTCCCGCGTGTTCAGCCGCATCTGCTCGTGCATCTTCAGACAGCGTTCGAGCGGTTCGCGCAGCGACTGTACATGCGAGGGAACCGGCACTCGGGCGGCCAGCCGGGGCCCCTCGGTCGCCGTTTTGCCGGAGGACGGTTTCTCCGTCTCCGCGACCGGAGTCTTCTTGGGAGCGTCTGCCTCCGCTTTGTTTTCCTGGGACGATGCGTTCGGGGAAGGCTTGGAGGCACCGGGCGTCGAGGGGGCTGTGGCCACCGTCGTCGGGGCGGGCAGAGCACCTACGGCGGAGGGAAGCGTCAGTTGCCCCGGAGCCGGCGGCTGCGGACTCGCTGCGGTCGGCAACTCGGCAGCGGTTGACGAGTCCGCGGTTGTGTTGGACGAAACGGGCGGTCGCCCACCGGTCTCGCGCAGCGGGTTGATGATCGCGTCCGATCGCGGACCGGGCACGGACGCTACCAGTTCTGGCCCGAGGTCACCCAGCACATCGCCAAACACCTGCTCGACCGACTGTGAACTGGCAGGCGGAGCCCCCTCCGATTCGATCTCTTGGGCTGCCGTCGCCAGCGTCCCGTCCAGACGCGTCACTTGGCCATCGAGGGCCGATGCCCCCGCGTCTTCCCGAGTTGCGGTGAGGGATCGCGACGGACCGATGGCTGGGTGCGAGTCACGCTTCGCCGAGGGACTTCGCCAGGGCAGGCTGAAGCCAGCGGGCGCGACCTCGGCGGGCAACGAGCCGGTCAGCACCTCCGGAACGGTCACGGGGTCCAGCGTCAGGGCGATGGGCATTCCCGCCAGCGGCCACGGTACGGACTCCGACCACAGCAAGGGAGGCTCCGAAGCCCCCACCATACGGGTCGCCCCTACCGCTCCCCACAGGAGCAGTCGAGGAAGCCAATCAGCGGCCCAGGTTGTCATCTCAGATTTGCGCCGTGCCATGGATCTTCGCGGAATGACCGGTGGGGTGGTGGAGCAGAGAGGCGAGTCCGCCGCGCGGCGGTCGCTTCTTCGTCATCTGAGGTATCGGCTGGACGGCTTTCTGCGTTTACGCCCGTTGTCCGTTTTGGACTCGGGACACCGCCTCCGAAGGAACATTAAAATACAGAAACAAGCCAAGCCAGATAAGGCCCGTTAGCGGCGTAAAGTCTCACCGGACATTCGCGCCGTGAGAACTTCGGGGCTCTCAAGCATTTTCTTCCACTGCCGCACATCCTGGCCCCCGTCCTCCCCCGTGACGCGTTCCAAACTCTGCATCGCAACGTACTGCACCGCCGGGTCCCGATCATCCAGCAACCCGCCAAGAGCGCCGACAACCGCCGGATCCCGGAAGCCTCCCAGACCCCGCGCCGCAGCCAGCCTCACATCGTTCGACTGCTCATCCCCCAACGTGGCAACCAGCAACTGCATGGCATCGCCCGTCCCGATTTTCGCAGCCGCATTGCAAGCCTCCGTGCGGACGCTCGCATCCGCGTCCTTGACGGCCAGAGCAACGACCGGGACCGATTGCGATGCCGGAAACTCAGGAAGCGCCGCCAGGACCGCCATCTTGACGGGGACGGAGCTCTTCGCGTCCTGTCCGAAGCTGGCCGCGAAGCGAGCCATCACGCGCTGCACCTCACCGGGTTCCATGCTGTCAGCTCGCGATGCCAGCAACTTCACCTCGGCAACCTGACCGGCGAGCGTGTTGATCCCTGGGGCTTCCCGGGGACCGGCCTGCCAAGGCAGCGACGGCAGTCGCATCTGGGCGCACCCCATGACCAGCAGGATCATGGCCAATCCCCAGCCACATGCGTCCGGCAACATCCGAGGCCCGCGCAATCCCTGCCTTGTTACCTGTGTTTTCATAGCGTCCTCATTTCGCCCAGCCGTCTTGCGACCTGCGTCCAGGAAGGTACTTCCCCGCAGTCGGGGGCATATACCAGATGCGCCGTTTCCAGACCAGCCCGACGCTCCGAAGTCGCCACGCGATAGCCGGCCCTCAGTTCCCTGCCTTCACTAGCCACTCCAGGCTCGCCAATTCAGGGACCGGTCGAGGCCCGCCCTGGAACGGCCGCGCACGTCGTTCCCCGACTCGAAAGATTTTTTCGAACCGTGACCTAACGTGACAAACGCGGCGCGTAACAAGAGGGTACCCGGGAGCCAAGCGGACGAGCAGACAACAGGCATGCCGTCGTTCCCGGGGTCGCGACCCTCGCCCAGCCTCGCTTCGCGAACATCACTTCGTGAACGGCGCACGGCGACTCACCAGACCGCCCACCAACCACCACCAGCTCAGGAGGAGTTCCCACATGTTGGTACTCAGTCGTAAAGTCGGACAGGAACTGACCATTGGCGACAACATCCGAATCACCGTCAATCGCATCTGCGGAAACCGAGTCGTTCTGGGAATTGTGGCTCCCCAGTCGACTCGCGTTCTTCGAGGCGAGTTGGAACCGTTCGCCCCGTCGTTTGAAGTGGAAGTGGAGACGGGGCTGGAGGAGGGCGAGGCCATCCCGGCCGGAGCGGCCTGGATCGTCACGGGAGAGTCCTCTCTGGAGGTCATGGCGCGTCACACGCACTGATACCCAAGTGCGTGTGCCAAGTCCTTGAAGGGGGCGTCCCCAGAATGCCCGGGCGGACATGTCGGAGGGCTTCACGGGGCAAACATGGCGCGCGCTGGACTGCCGGGAATTGGCCCGGCGGGTTGCGTCAGCGGCGGGACCGGGGATCACGCCCCCGTCGGGCGACTGCCCCGGCTTGTCGGGGCCGGGGTCGAGGATCTATACCTTGTCGAGAATCCATCGCCTGCCCTAACCGCGGCCTGCCCTAGCCGCCCCCTGCCCTCACCAAGGAGTCTGCCGTGATTCGGTCCGTGCTCTGGACGTTGTCTCGCTTGCTGCTGCTCATCAGCTTTCTGGGCATCGCCCGTACTGGGAAGGCTGCAGACACCGATGCCGCAGTCTCCCTGGCCCAGGTCCGGGCTGCGGCCGATCGGCGGGATTCCGCGGAGGTGTTGAAACTCTGCGGACGCCTCCTCGACGGCGACTCCAAGACACCCGAAGCGTACTACTGGCGGGGTCGGGAGCAGTTGCGGGCGGGTCGTGCCGCGGTATCGGTCGCCGACTTCGACGCGTTCCTGGCCGCCACCCCCGGTGCTCGATCGCGTTTGTGGGAGCGAGGCATCGCCTGCTACTACGCGGGCAAGTTCGCGGACGGGGCGGAGCAGTTTGCCGCGTACCAGACGTACGACGACAACGACGTGGAAAATGCGGTCTGGCATGTGATCTGCCAGAGTCGTGTGAGCGGCTTCGAGGACGCGCAGCGAAAACTGATGAAGGTCCGTCGAGACGGTCGCGTGCCGATGATGGAGATCTTCGACATGTTCGCCGGCCAATTGACGCCGGAGGAAGTGCTCCGCGCCGCCGAGGACGCTGCGGGAGAGGCGGACGAAAAGAAGTACCACCGTTTCTACGCCCACCTCTACATCGGGCTGTACTACGAGGCACGTGGAGACGAAGCCGCCGCCCGGAAGCATCTGACCGAGGCGGCGGAGAAGTACGCCAACGACCACTACATGTGGGATGTGGCGAACATGCACGCGCGGCGTTGGAAGCAGCCGGCCCCCGGGACCTCGCCCTAGGCACCCCCCTGCCTTCCAGAAGCCCGAGACCAGTACCCGAGCCCCGTGGCCCGGCATGAACTATTTCCCGGCGGCAAGGTTTTCGGCGGGGACCATGCTACGATGAAGGGTCCCTCGCCATGGGCGGTTGGGGTTGCCGAGGACCGCGTTTTCCGGGCCGACGATGAGCGACATCAAACAGCATTTCGAGGAACATGCAGCGGTCTACCTGGGGGCCAGTTCCCAGCTTGAAAAGATCTGGAATCGCCGCCAGCCTCTCTTCGAACGCTGCTTGGACCGGAACGCGCCGCTCCGGTTTCTCGACATCGGCGGCGGATCCGGCATCCTCGCAGACCAGCTGCTGGAACTCTTCCCCCAGAGCCAGGTCACCATCGTTGACCTCAGCCAGTCGCTGCTGGACTACAACCGGCCGAACGATCGCAAGCAGCTCATCTGCGAGGACGCCTGGGAGTTCCTCGCCCGGCAGCAGGGCCAAGTTGCCTACGACGTCGTCAACTTCGATGTGCTGCTGCATCACATCCTGACCCCACGTTCCTTTCGCGAGTCGCGGCAGATGCAGGCGGAGATCATCCGCCAGTCCCTGCAGGTCCTGGCGCCCGGTGGTTACATTTCGATCCGCGAGATCCTCTACGAGAGCTTGGGCATGCTGCCCCGCAGCACGACGCAGCGACTGCTCTGGTATGCTTCCACGCGGCGGCTGCCCCGTTTCGCGAGCAGGCTGCTGCAGGGGCTGGGCATGAAATCGCAGGGCGGTGGCGTCTGTTTCTTCAGCCAGCAGGACCTGCGATCGCTGCTGCTGGCCAATCGCCTGGAACTGGTGGAGTGGGACCTGAATCGCATGGTCCGACTCACTTGGAAGTACCGCCTCGCGCTGGTGGGTGACGTGACGGACGTCTACGTCATGGCCCGGCGTCCGGTCGAGTCCGCCTAGTCCGGGACCGAAACGCCGCTGCGATCTTCTTCGAGGCTATCCCGCAGCAGCAGGCCTTCCAGCTCCACCAGCGCCGCGCGCAGCGAGCCAAGCGAGTCGAGGTAGGCAAGATTCGTCTCCGCATATGTTCGCTGCGCGGTCAGCAGGTCGAGGTAACCGATTTCCCCCGCGCGATAGCCTTTCTGAACGAACTCCAGCGTGCTTCTGCTGTTCTCGAGGATGCCGTTCGCCTTCGAGTAGTCCTCGACCTGGTTGCGTGCGTTGGCGTACGCCTGGAAGACGGTGGCCAGTTGCTTCTGGAGCGACAGACGCACGCGACCGGTCGCTCGTTCGGCGGCGAGCAGGTCGGAATACGCCTGGCGGATCGCGCCTTGGTTGCGATCCAGCCAGGGCAAGGGCATGGTGACCACGAGATTGGCGTTTGCGCTGTTGGTGGCATTGTCCGTCTGGCCCACGGCCTCCACATCCACATTTGGAATGGGTTCGGCTCGTTGCCGACGCAGTTGCCACCGCGCCCGCTCGACTTCCAGTTCGGCGGCGGCGACCTGGGGGCTGTCGGCCAGCAGCCGCGCCCGGATCTCGTCCGGATCCACCGACCGCAGCGACTCCTCCAGGTCTCCGACCAGTTCACGATTCTCCAGCCCGGGAGTCCCCACGACGGCGGCGAGTCGTTGCCAGGCGGCGCTCTTCTGGTTTTCGGCATTCTTCAGCAGCAGTTCCGCCGACTGCCATTCGACCCGAGCCCGCATCACGTCCACCTGGCTGACTTCCCGAGCTCCCAGCAGCGCCTCGGCGGTCTTGACCGCCTGGTCCGCGATGCTCGCGAGTTCCCGTGCCACCTGCAGTCGCCTTTGGGCGATCAGGACTTCGTAGTAAGCCAGCCGGACGTCGGTGAGGACGCGTTGGCGTTGAGCCGCGAACTGCGTTTCCGCCTTGCGGACTTCCTGCGAGGCGACGGCGCGGTTGAGTCTTAGTTTTCCGCCCCGCACGAACTGCTGGCCGATCACCATGCCCTGCTGCTCGGCCTCTCCTCCGCTGCCCAACTGCTGTCCGGAGTAGCCCAGGACGGTGTTGGGGGGCAGGCCGACCTGCACCCATTTTCCACGCAGAGCGTCGACGCGAGCCGCAGCCTCGGCCAGCGTCGGATTGCCCTGCTCGGCAAGCTCCTCCAGTTCCGCCAACGTCAGTGACTGGTCCGAGACGGGCTGCGAGGAGACGATCAGTTCCTCCGCGACCACCTCGCCGTTCTGCGTGGATGCCG
>JBIIEC010000523.1:0-3753 GCA_044238045.1 Pirellulaceae bacterium
CCCCGTGCCGGCGCACGCGGCGTAGTTCGTCGGGCCGAACAGGTCGCTGACGCGCCGGCCGCCATCGCTGGGACAGAGGAAGTCGGGCACGAGCAGCGCTACGCCGGGACGATTCTTTTCCGTCACCTGGAAGTCGCGGCCGTACAGAGGCAACGACATGTCCAGCGATTCGAACGTCGCCTGCTGCTCCAGGTAGGGCGTGATCTGCGCCAGCGCCGACCAGCGATAGAAGTTGTGCGGCACCGTGGGATCGCCCGGCATCGCCTGGCTGATGGCGCCGGAGGGAAAGTGGCCCAGCGCCGACTCAAAACCATTCAAGGCAATGCCGATCTGCCGCAGGTGGTTCACGCACTGGATGCGTCGCGCGCTGGCCCGCGCGGCCTGCACGGCTGAAAGCAGCAGCGTGGCCAGCACGCCGACAATCGCCATCACGACCAGCAGTTCCACCAGCGAGAAACCGCCGCGCACGCTGCTCGCCGCCACGCGGCACCTGCCGAGTAAGGGCAGCCGGTTTTCAACGGGCAGGCCGCCCCCCTCCGCCTGCTCTGCGATGCCAATCCGTCTCATGGGCACACAGGCGCGCCACGACGCACCGCTCGGCAGTTGATGCTGCGACGAACCCCGCGTACGACAAACCGATGCCGCGTCACGGGAACGATCGCCTCGCAAACGAGCATCCAGCGATCACGCGCGGCTCGAACGACGCCAAGCCGCCAAGCAGGTGATCACTCCGGCCAGGACCGTCCCCAGTCCCGCTGGCTCGGGTACGGCCGCCAACGCGGGCCGCGGTCCCTTCTCGTAGGCGCCAGACTGGAAAGCTACCACCAGATCGCCACTGGTGAAATCCCCATCCCCGTCCCAGTCGCCGTCGCTCCACCAGGAATTCATGGCCCCGGTGTCCTCGTATTCCCCGACCTCGAAGACACGCACGAGGTCCGAGGAGTTGAACTGACCGTCGAGGTCGGCGTCCCCGTAGTAGGTCCGCTTCAACTGCTCCACCCACTTCGACCGATCCACAGCGTCCACCCGCTGGTCGCCATTCAGGTCGAAGGCCGAAATGTTCGATCCCCTGCGGACGACTTGCGTCAGCGAGTCGATGTCGAGCGCCGTCAGCTGGCCATCGTGGTCCAAGTCGCCTTCCACGCCGCGCACCTGGATCGCCGTCGGCTGGAACTCGTTGCCATGCGACAGGAACGGACCCTGCCCCACCATCGCTCCGGTCTGGCGATTGAAGCGATACACACTGCCGGGAAACGTCATCGGATAGATCGGGTCGTTGGGATTGTTGTTGCCCAGGCTGGTCACGAGCAGGTCCTCGCCAGGCCCAGCCACAATCCCCGACGGATAGGCGGCGTTGTTCAATACCGTACCGGCATCGGCCACTCCTCCCTTCATGTCAAAACGAATGACCGACTGCCCGAACAAACTGGCCACATACAGATCGCCTGCCCCATCCATGGCCAGTCCCTGCGCGCCGGCCAACGCCATGTTGCCGGCCAACGGACCTCGATAGGCGAAGTCCCCGGACGACGAGTCCCAATCGTAGGCCAGCACCGCTCCGGTGAAGAATGGCCCATCCGCAAAACTGCTGACGTACAGGTCGCCCTCCGCCGTCGACACCATGCCCGTGCGTCCGCTGATGGGACCTGCCGCGATGTCCGACAAACGCGTCCCCTGGGAAGTCAGACGCACGATCTGGTTGGAGTCGCCCAGGTTCGCCCCGAGACTTCCCACCAGAAGCGAGTCGCTCGCCGAATGGTACAGCAACCCGGCAGGCACCAGCAGCCCCGACGCGAAGGTGCCAAGGAAGCTGCCGCTGTCACCATCGTAACGCAGCACGCGGCCATCGCCGGTCTGCAGATCGAAGCTCGTCACGAACAGGTCACCGTCGAACGCATACGTCATCGCGGTCGGCATGAAGAGGCCACCGTTGGAGGCCATGTCGCCGCCAACGAACGAGCCCAGGTACTGGCCCGCCGTATCGAATCGTAATACCTGACTCGTCGCCCGATCACTCACCAGATACTCGGCCGCATCCAACTCAGACGCGACTCCAGTCCCCACCAGGAACATCCCCGCCAAGGAGGCGCACCAACGACGCTTCCGCACACCGATCAGACGACCAACGAGACTCATGAACCCACCTTCTCAAGATGCAACCTCGTGACGCACACCGAATTCCAGGACCGCAACTGATTCCAGGACCGGGCCCAAACTCCACCGCCTCGCCGAGGGAATCGAATCCGATGCGACGAAAGCGAGCGAAAACACACACGGGCGCTCGCTGGGAACCGCAGAACCGAAGACCGAGGCCAATATAAGTTCGCTCGAATGCCACTTCAACCTGAAATGCCAGGACCATTCAGCTTACGGAACACGCCGTTGTGATTTCATTGGGGATCACGCGCGCGGTGCCCGGAGCCACGAAGCAAGTGAAAGCTTCCCTGCCAACCACATTGCACGCGGTTCGCCGCTTGGCGACGTCATTTCTTGGCGGTAGACCACCGAGGAAAGAAACCGCCGTGGGACGCCCGTTGCCGGCCGCACCCCTTGCCGGCCCGTTCGCGGATATAATTTGTCGCGAAACCATCGACCGCATGAGGGGTTAAAGTCCCTCATCAAGGTTCCCAATCGGGGCGGAGCGAAAGCCTCGCCGAGTTGCCCCTTCCTGCCAGAAGAGAACCATGCCATGCCAAGAGGCTCGTCGTCGAATCGTCGTCGTTTCCTGCAGGGAATCGCCTTTGCAGGTTCCTGCTGGCTGACTCCCGGGGTTTTCGCCGAGAAACTCACCGAGACCTCGGCCTTGACCGAAGGGCCGTTCTACCCGGACCGCCTGCCGCTGGACACCGACAATGACCTGCTGGTCATCAACGATTCGATCACGCCCGCCGTGGGTGAAATCACGCACCTCACAGGCCGTGTCCTCGACGCGACCGGCGCGCCCCTCCGCAACGCGTTCGTCGAAATCTGGCAGGTGGACAACCAGGGCGCGTACCTGCACAGCGGCTCCAGCAACAAGGAGCGAAGCGACAAGAACTTCCAGGGCTACGGGCGGTTCCTGACCGGTTCCACCGGGGAGTACTACTTTCGCACGATCAAACCGGTGCCCTACCCGGGCCGCACGCCGCACATCCATGTGGGCGTCAGCCGCAACGGAAAGCGGGTGCTGACCACGCAACTGCTGATCAACGGCCATGCGGATAACGAAGGCGATGGCGTGTTCCGCGACCTGCGCGACGAGCAGGCGCGCCGCACCGTGCTCGCCGACTTCAAGCCGGTCGCGGAATCCAAGATTGGCGAACTGTCGGCCAGCTTCGACATCGTGCTGGGCGTGACGGCGCAGGAGTCCGAGGAGGGCGGCAGCATGCGTGCCGGCATCGGACGCCCCGAAGGCTTCGGCGGCGGTCGACGCCCCAACCGTCGCTGATCCCCACGTCGCGCACGGCAGGCGTTTCGCCGCGGTCCCCGCCGCGCGACAACTCCGCTCCCGCGCTTGCATTCCTTTTTTTCCAGCCGCCTTCCGCATCTCCATGAAGGACCATCCCATGCGAATCCCCTCGATTGTGCTGCTCATGGCCGTTCTTCTTGCCTTCCACCTTGTGTCGATGCGCCCGAGTCGCGCCGCCGACTGGTGGCGTTTCCGCGGACCGAACGGTTCAGGCATCAGCGATGCGTCGCAACCGCTGCCGACGGAATGGAACGCGACCCAGCACCTCCAGTGGAAGGCGCCGCTGCCTGGCCCGGGCTCTTCCA
>JBIIEC010000524.1:0-3752 GCA_044238045.1 Pirellulaceae bacterium
TCAACCATCGGATCCGCGTCTGGAGCGGCGGATGGAAAGTTCCCGCGGTCTCGTCGCACGAAGCAATCGAAGGACGCGAGCATGGATTCCATTGAGGGTGAGCGTTGGCACGATCTTCCGACGGAGCACGTCGCCCAGCTGCTCACCACCGACGAACGAATGGGCTTGGCCCCCCAAGAAGTCGAACAAGGCTGCATCCACCCGGCACCGGATGGATGCGTGCGACGCTTCTTCCCACGCACCGACCCGCGAGCAGTATGCTTTTCGGATGCTTCTCCGATCCGGCACGCGATCACTCCCGCCGCCTGGAATCCGTCCCATGACCGCCGTTCATCCAATCCGTCTCCGTTTTTCCCAAGCCTACCTGCTCGTCGGCGACCGACCGATTCTCGTCGATACGGGATCGCCGGGCGAAGCGGAAAAGCTGGCGGACGCTTGCGCCGCAGTTGGCGTTCGCGTCCGCGACCTCGCGCTGATTCTGCACACCCACGTGCATTCGGACCACTTCGGGAATACCGCCGAACTGGCCGCCGCCGCCCGATGCCCCGTGTCGTTCCACCCTGGCGATGCCTCGCTGGCCAGGCAGGGGCACAATGGACGCTTGCGCGGCGTGGGATTGCGCGGTCGAATCATGTCTCGACTGTTCAGCCACCGAACCTTTCGTCCCGCCGCTGCGGATCTACCCGCGGAGCAAGGCATGAGGCTCGATCGGTTCGGCGTGGCCGGCACCGTGCATCACACCCCGGGACATACCGGAGGATCCATTTCCCTGCTGCTGGATTCGGGCGACGCCCTCGTGGGAGATCTTCTCATGGGGGGATACGCGGGCGGCATGATCCGTCGGAACGTTCCTAATTTCCACTACTTCGCCGACGACCTGGAACTGGTCAGGTCCAGCCTGGAGCGAATCCTCGCCCTCTCGACGCATCGCCTCTGGCTGGGACACGGCGGCCCACTCGGGTGTCAGGACGTCGCGAGCTGGTATCAAGCCCGGTTCGCCGGCAGGTAGAACAGGCAAGCTGCTGGCTACCCTGCGTTCGGGAGGGGCTGTGCGGCATCGTGATCGACGGCATTCGAGCATCTCGGCACGCGGGCCAGCACGGCGGACCGGATCGCAGGTTCGCGTTTTCCGTGTCGCTCGACTATACTCCGGTCGTCGGGACTCCGGCCATCAAGCCGCCTGCCCCACCCACCGAGCCCGATCCCTGCCCGCCTTCTTCTTTCCCGCCCGATCACGACTCCCGGAAGCCACTCCCATGGCCCCAGCGATTCCCATGGACCCCGCGTTGCTGACTCGTCGCGCGTGCCTTCGCCTGGGCAGCCTTTCGCTGCTCTCGGGGGGACTGCTTTCCGGGGGACTGCCCGGGGTTGGTTCGAGCGAGGCGAGGGCCGCGGCTGCGGCGGCCACCTCCTCGCCGCGCCGCTGCATCTTCATCCTCCTGCAAGGCGGCCCGAGCCATCTGGAACTGTGGGACCCGAAACCCCTGGCCTCGGATGAAGTCCGCGGACCGTTCGGCACCATTCCCACGCGGCTGCCGGGGATCGCCTTCGGGGAACTCATTCCCCGCATGGCCGACATCGCTGATCGGCTCACCGTCGTCCGCTCGATGACCCATACGTTCACCAACCATATCGCCGGCACCTACATCACGCTGACCGGATCGAGCAACCAGCCCGACCAGGATCGTGAAGCGCACGCCGATGATTTTCCGGGGCCGGCGGCCATCCTGAACTACCTGCCAAGGGAGAAGTCGAAGGTACCGCGGAGCGTTTCGCTGCCGAACTGGCTGAGCATCCCCGG
Source organism: Pirellulaceae bacterium (assembly GCA_044238045.1). Lineage (GTDB taxonomy): Bacteria > Planctomycetota > Planctomycetia > Pirellulales > Pirellulaceae > CAZUJM01. The sequence continues at coordinate 1,802 of JBIIEC010000524.1, forward strand.
GCCGAGCAATCGCATGCCCGGCCAGTATGCCGGTATGCTCGGCAGCGTGCATGATCCGTTCCTGATCGAGGGCGATCCAAACGCGGCCAACTACAATCCGCTCTCCCTGGGCCTCTCCGCCGGCATGACCACCGACCGCATCGCGACGCGCCTGGGCCTGCTGCAGCAGTTTGACCGCCTGCACCAGCAGCTGTCGCGCGAAGCGGACCAGCAGCAGAACCACCTGCGTGACGCCGCCTGGCACCTGGTGTCCGACGGCCGCGTCCGCCAGGCGCTCGACCTGAACCACGAATCGCCCGAGGCACGCGACCGATACGGACGCAACAAGCTCGGCCAGTCCCTGCTGCTCGCGCGGCGACTCATCGAAACCGGCGTGCAGTTCGTCGGCATCAACGAGTTCAACCAGAAGTGGGACACGCACGGCGACCTGCAGCGACGTTACCACCAGATCGTACCGCCGCTCGACCAGGCCTTCGCGGCGTTGGTGGTGGACCTCGAGCAGCGCGGGATGCTGGACGATACGCTGGTTGTGCTGGCCGGCGAGTTCGGGCGGACACCGCGCATCAACAAGGACGCGGGCCGCGATCATTGGCCCAACGCCTACACGACCGTTCTGGCCGGAGGACGCATGCGGCCGGGGCTGGTGCATGGAGCGACCGATCGCCACGGGGCCGAAGTCATCGAAGGCCGCGTCGCGCCGGCCGACCTGCTGGCCACCATGTGGCACCATCTGCAGGTCGATCCGCTCACCGTCCTCCACGATCGCCTCAACCGCCCCCACCCGGTCTCCAGCGGCCGGGTGCTCCAGGAGCTGATGTAGCCCGGACTGATTCCGCCAGGAGCTGCTGCGGCCCGGAGCGGACTGGCGCGGCGGGCCTACTGGCTTGCCGAGCCTACTGGCGGGCCGAGATCGTGAACTGGTTGAACCATGCGTACAGTTCGGGCGTCGCGTAGGCGGCCGACCAGCTGTTGTGGCCGACCGCTTCGAGCGTGGTGTAGCGGACCGATGTGCTGCCCGCCGCGCGGATCGCCTGCACCATCTCGTCCGACTTCGCGATCGGCACCGCCGTGTCCCGGTCGCCGTGCCAGACCCAGAGCGGCATCGACTTGAGGCGTTCGGCCTGCGCGGGATCACCGCCACCGCAGACAGGTGCGACGGCCGCAAACCGTTCCGGGTGCGCGGCCGACAGCTTCCACGAACCGTAGCCCCCCATGCTCAGTCCCGTCAGGTAGACGCGATCGGTGTCCACGCGATGATCGCGGAGGACCTGGTCCAGCAGCTGCACCAGCGCGGCTTGCTGAAGTTCGCTGGTCCACGAGTCGTCGCGAGGGCACTGGGGACTGACCAGGATGTAGGGAAAGCTCTCGTCGGTACTGGCGATCTGCGGCGGTCCCCATTTGGCGACGAGCGTCAACGGCCCGAAGCTCTCGCCGCGGCCATGCAGAAAGAGCATCAGCGGCCACTTCTTGTCGGCCGCCGCGTCGTAACCGGCCGGCAGATGCAGCAGGTACGGCACGGTCTGCGTGTCGGAGACGCGGAGTTCCTTCTGCGTCTGCTTGCCGATCGGCGTCTCCTGCGCCGTTGCGGTCACCCCCCACACCAGCACCAGCGACAGTTTCAGCAGCGACGAGAGAACCTCCACCACGCACTCCAGCAGCCCTTCGGCCGCACGCCCCAGCCAACCCCGCCACATACCCCAGCTCGCACCGCGCATCCGTGGACTCCTTGTGAACCGAACCGTTCTCGATCTCGTCGCGTCGTACGTTACGGTCGGGATCAAGGCGCCGCCGCTTCCTCTTCCGCCGCTTCCTCTTCCGCCGCATCCGCCTCTTCCGCTGCATCCGCCCCGGGCTTCAGCAGCACGGTCGGGTCCTCGAGCACCAGGAAGTGCCCATGGTCGGCGGTCAGGATGACGGCCGTCTCGTCCCAGGCCGAATTCTTCTCGACCCA
>JBIIEC010000525.1:0-3749 GCA_044238045.1 Pirellulaceae bacterium
AGCCCCACGTCCTTGATCGTGCTAGAAAGCTGCAGTCGGTAGTGGTCGCGCAGCTCGTTGTAGAGCTGCTGCTGCTGGCTCGACATTTCGCAGAACAGCGTCTTCTCGGTCTTCTCCGGCAGGTCCGTCAGCACCTGCTCCTTCGTCCGTCGCAGCAGGAACGGGCGCAGCGCGCGGGCAAGCGTCTCGAGCGACTGCACTGCGTCGACCGTCGCGCCATGGCAGCGACGGAATACCTCCACGTCAGGGAACATGCCAGGATTGAGGAACTGGAACAGCGACCATAACTCCCCGAGATGGTTTTCCACCGGCGTGCCGGTCATGGCCAGTCGATACGACGATTTCAGCAACTGCACGGCTCGAGCCGCCTGGGACTCGGCATTCTTGATCGCCCGCGACTCGTCCAGGATCACATAGTCGAACTCCAGGTCCTTCAGCGTCTCGATATCCTGTCGCATCGTCCCGTAGGTGGTCACGACCAGATCGGCGCCCGGAAACCCCAACATCAGTGCCTTGCGGTTCGCTCCCGTATAGTTGAGGACGCGAAGCTTCGGAGCGAAGCGGGACGCTTCCTCCAACCAGTTGAACACCAGGCTCTTGGGGACCACGACCAGCGAAGGACGACGTTCCTCGCTTTTCTTGAGCCGCCGGTTGCGTCGAGACTGCAGCAGTGCGAGCACCTGGACGGTCTTTCCGAGGCCCATGTCATCGGCAAGACACCCATTGAATCCCGCTTCACGGAGGAAGGTAAACCACCCCAGCCCCTCGCGCTGGTATGGACGCAACTGCCCCTCGAAGCCCTTCGGCTCCGGTTCCGGCTCGATCTTGTCGATCGTCTGCAGGCGGTCGATGAGCCGCCGATAATCGCGATCGGTCTCGACCTGCGAATGCTCGACGAGCAACGCTTCCAGCAGCAACGCCTGGCTGCGAGGCACGCGCAGTTCCGGCTCCTGCTTCTTGCCCTTGCCGGCTTTCTTTCCCGTGTTGGCAGCGTGGAGCAGTTCGGCGAGCCCCGCGTAGCGGCGCAGCCAATGCTCCGGCAAGATGCCGCGCGACCCGTCTCCCAGGACGACGAAATCCTGACGGTTGCGAATGGCCTCCAGGAGTGCGGGCAGCGTTACCTTCATGCCATCGAAGTCGATCTCGGCGTGGATGTCGAACCAGTCGACGCCGCTCGAATGAATGTGAACGGGAAACTCCGAGGCTGCCATGCGCAAGCGACGACCTTCCGCGACCACCAGCCATCCCTGCCGCGCCAGCTCGGTTGCCATGGCGGGGAAGGAGCGAGGCGAGATGCGGAAGTCCCCCGGCGCCGTCGGTTCCCGGTGCCGGACCTGCTCCAGCGGATACTTGACGAACGCGCCGACGAGTTGCAATTCCGCTTGGTCGTTTCGCCGCAGCACGCGGCGGTTCGCGCCGTCCCACGTCCATGCCCTGCCTTCCACCGGGCTGACCTCCACGCCCGCATAGAGGAACTTCAAGTCGCAGTTCAGCATCGGCGGGTTCGCCAATCGCGAAGGCGTCACGATCAGCTTTCCCTGGGGATGTCCGTCTACCATGGCGACGCGCATGCTGGGATGGAACTGGATCTCGGGTGCCGAAGGCAGGGCCGCGTAGCGATCCAGGAAGCCATCCAGTTCCTCCGGCGCAATCCGCAGTTCCATGCTGACCTGCGCCAGGGCCCGGACCAGCCGCACGTCCTCTGGCCGGATCGGCGCGATCGTGTGCAGGAAGACGACAAGGCCCGCTTCCACGGTGGCCACCACATCGCGCACCGCCGCCTCCTGGCCATTGCGAACCAGCAGGTGCTCCACCTCATAGGCAAACACACCACCCAGGCCCGCGTCGTCGAACACCGGTTGCACGCGGACCAGAAGCCGCCACGGCTCGCCAGGTTCCCACGTCAGCCGGTTGACGCAGTCGAGTACGCTTTCGGCCGACATGGCCCAGGCGAAACGGCCGGTCTCGGAGAGCAGCGGCAGGGTCTCCGCGAACAGTTCCGCCGGCAGGTCGAACTCCGAGCTACCGCGGCGCTGCCAGCTGCCGTAGGAACCCATGCCTCCGTCCTGCGAATCGCGAAGCGCTCCCAGCAGCGCGAGGATCTTGCGATCGCGGGCATCGGGCAGTCGCGAGACTTCTTCGGGCATCAGCGCGTGCCGCGTAAGTTTCTCGGGCGCAGACTCCGGCCCGGACGACGACCTGGACGCAGGCAAGGCAGGCAGCAACCCGGATTGCGCGGCGGGGTCGTTGGCAGCGCGCTCGTCCGCGGAAGTCGACGCGCGCGGCGCGGATCCCGCCGCGGGCTTACTGCGATAGAGCGTCAGGTGCAGCGCGAAGTGCGCGAACTGTTCGTCAATCGACAGGATGTACCACTGCTGCGGCAGATTCGCGACCAAGTCTTGGGGGGACGCCCTCAGCGGCCAGGCGTTTACCTCCTGTCGCACTACTCGGCCGAACTGTTGCAAAGCCCGCTGCCAGTCCGGTTCTTCCGCGCCCCGTGCAACCGTCGGTTCAACCTCCGAGGACTTCGGCGCGAGCGGTGACTTGACGTTGCCACTGCGGCCCTTGGGCGGATTCCAGATCGAATCGTCCGCCATGCGTCGAATACGCGTCCACTTCAGCCGTGCGTACGTTCGATCCCAGGCGGAATCTTCCTCGAGTTCAAGGATCGCGGCCCAGACATGAGGACACAGTCGGCCCTGGGCGTATCGCTTGCATTCGCAGTGCACGCGAATGGTTTCCTCGGCCGCGAGTCCAAAGTCCATGCAGACGCCATAGAGAAACCCGGTGGCTTCACGGACATCGGTCTGGGCCTGGCATTTCTGCCAGCGAAATGGCTGGACCCGGTCGGCCTCATACAGGTTTTGACCAGTGCGCACGTCGGCCGCGTCGAACTGGCCAACGCAATTGATGCTAGGAACCACATCCCACCTTGGCGATCACGAAAACCAGTGAAAGATCCTCGGACGCGTCCGAGGCTGATCCCCAGGCGCAACGGTCCGCGGGCGGGCCATTCCCTGGGCCCCCTCCATGCACATCCGTTCCGACGTTATAACGGCCCCCCGACGGCGGGTGTAACCACCCCGTAACCGATTCCACAACAGTCCCTTGGTGTTCTCGGGGAGCTCCTCGACGTCTTCTGGGCGTTGCGGAGATCCCCGGGGCATTGCTGCTGCGGAAAAATGCTTCCCGCTGCCCAAGGGGCGTGGTATCGTGATTCTCGGAAAAGAGCCACCCGGGGTGTTTCCACAGGTGAACATCCGGCCCGAAGCGGCGCGGATGGCCCACGGTCTCGCCGCACCCACCGGACCGATAGCGAGCGGAACTTCGCCTCAACGATCCTCGCCTCCCGTCCCGCCCTCCCCCAGCCCTCCTGTTTCTGGAATGCCCTTCTCTGTCGAAAGGCCGATGGATGCGCGCTGTCGACGCGTCGATTCCTGCTCGCTCACTTCCAACGCCGTTCCATGGGCGCGCGGCGAGCGACGGCTCGCCGTCCTACAACACCCGGCATCGCGTCCACCAAGGCGCCCTGCCTTCACGGCTCCCACCCGGTCGTCGTGCTCGTCTCCTGCCGTACATTCACGGCTTGGTCGTCGCCCTGGTACTGTTCGCCAGCAGTGCCGCGTTCGCGGCCGTCGACTTCGAGCAGTCGGTCGGGCCACTGCTAACGCGCCGTTGTCTGTCGTGCCACCACGGACCGGACGCTCGCGGGGGACTCGACCTGAGCACGTCGGAGGGCCTGCGGCGGG
>JBIIEC010000132.1:0-12939 GCA_044238045.1 Pirellulaceae bacterium
GACCTTGTACTTCTGGTCCATGTCCTGGCAGATCTGCAGCGCTTCGTCGCGCGACCGCTCGATCCGCTCGAACGGCTCGTCCAACGCAATGATCCGCTTCATCTCGGCTTCGATGGCCGGGAAGTCCTCCTCGGTGAGCTTGTGGTCCAGGTCGAAGTCATAGTAGTAGCCGCCCTCGACGGTGGGGCCGAAGGCGAGCTGCACGCCGGGGAAGAGCCGCATGACGGCACGAGCCATGATGTGGGCGCAGCTGTGCCGGAGCACTCCGAGCGTTTCCGGGTCCTTGCGCGTCAATAGCCGCATGCGGACGGCACCCTCGGCGGGCAACGCCTGGTCGAGGCTGATGATGCGGCCATCGACCTCACCGGCCACAGCGGCCTTGGCGAGACCCGGTCCGATCGACGCCGCCACATCGCGGGAACTGACCGGGGAAGCGAACTCTTTTTCGGAACCGTCGGGAAGGGTGACTTTCAGCATGAGGGACAGCGGAGTCCATGGAAGAGGGAGGGCGGCGACACGAGCCTGGTCATCGATACAAAGGACGACCCAAAGGCGGCCCGGAGCACGCGGCGGCAGCGTCGCACGGCCCGAGAGCCGACCCGTCGATACCCGACAGGCCATCGACGGCGGTTGGGTTCCCCGCCACGCAGCGGGCTCGCGCGGAGACCAGCGGTTTCCGCCGAGGAACCCCCCGAGCAGGGCGGCAGCAGGGACGACGCAGCCGATCCGAGTGTATCGGACAGCGATGCTTCAAAACAAGAGCGCACGAGCCCAACCGAGGTTCGCGGCCCGGTTGTCAGCGGGGGTTGTGAGCCGGGTTGTCGGCCGGGTTTGACGAGCCTTTCATCGCGAGGGGGGCGCGTCGGGCTGGCGTCTTTGTCCGAGCGTCGTTGACCCGCCGCTTTCGCAAAGGCTTGATGCATGGATGGGGTGGAGACCGAGCGTACCGTGAGGCAGGTTGTGGCCTATTTTGCGCAATCGCCCCATCCTGTCGGCCCTGGCGGTCGACTGGGTTGCCGCGGGTGAAGGTCGCTGGAGAGAGATTCGGGCCACGGCCGATAGCCTTGGCAAGGCCGGGTCGCTATAATCCCCGGTCCAACCTCGCCACAACCGCCTGGGCAGTCCCCGACTGCTCGCCGGTCTGGAGCGGTGAGGAGGGCGATTAGCTCAGTTGGTTAGAGTGCTTGCTTGACATGCAAGAGGTCACTGGTTCGAGTCCAGTATCGCCCACTCTTCAAGAAGCCGATGTCAGACGCTGACAACGGCTTCTTTCTTTTGTCAGCGTAAGGACTTACGGCAACGCTCGATCACTAGTGCGGGACGGTTGCGGGCAAGGAAAAGGTGTCAGGACTCTTTTCGGGGCCGCGTGTCGTCTCAGAGAGGGCAGCCCTCGAAAAGAGTCCTGACACCTTTTCCTACTCTCATGGTCCACCTGGTCCGATGCCTGTGCCTTTGGCTGGTGATGCAAGCCTCGATGTCCGCACAGGAGGCGGCCTTGGTGAAGCCGTCGCAAGTGCTGCTCCCGCAGACGCTTCTGCCCCTGGTGCACGCTTATGAAGTGCAGGACGAACTGGGGCTGACGGATCGGGAGGTGAACGATCTGGCAAGGAAAAGGTGTCAGGACTCTTTTCGGGGCTTCCCTCGCTGAGACGCCACGAGTCGCCCGTCAGTTCCTGAACGACACGCGGCCCCGAAAAGAGTCCTGACACCTTTTCCTACTCCGAGGAGTCAACCATAGACGACGCCCCAGGCATTCGCAGTCTACTGGCAGGCAAAAGCATCGCAGTCTACTCCCTAACCGAACGCATCGCACGGCGCTTTCGCCAACTCGCTGAGCAAGCCTTCGACGGGACCAAGATCCAATGCGTCCATGACAACTCGTTCACCGATCGCATGAAAAGCCTCGCCCAATCCGTCGACATCTTCATCGTTAACACGTGGGACGCTAAGCACACTGCAACGAATGATATAAAATAAAGCCGATCTGTCGTAAAAGCAGCGATCGAGCCATCAGGAAAGTCAGCAAGTGCCCTACTGCAGAGCTTTTTGGCATTCGTGGAGAAAAGACTATGTTAAACACTATTCGGTTAATAAACTTCAAGGGCTTCCAAGATCAGCGGATTGAGTTTCGCCGGTTCTCTGTTGTAATCGGGAGAAACAATGCCGGGAAATCCTCAGCGTTCGAAGCTATCCGCATACTGTCGAACGTGATTTCAAAATTTGCTTCAGGCAAGTTCAGCAAGCGCCCTCGTTGGATTGATGGAGATGGATTCGGCATTTCGCCACCGATCGACGACCAGCAGAGAAAGCCAGAAACGCTTTTCTTCCGGTATGAAGATCCACCAGCGACCATTCAAGCGGAGTTTTCAAGCGGAGCAAAGGTGGAGATTTTCATTGGCACCGGCGGTATTTTGTTTGCGGAGGCGACAACGCCAAAGAACCGTTTGGTTGATTCACGTAGCAAGGCAAGGGAGTGCGAGTTTCCTCCCGTCGCGATACTACCGCAAATACGCCCACTTGAAGACTACGAGCGGGTGCTGCGAACTGAGTATGTGCGGAAGTGTATCGACACGCATCTTTCATCTCGTCACTTCAGGAATCAGATTCGATTTCTCAAGGAGCACTTTGAAAGCTTCCGTGATCTTTTTCAGCAGACTTGGCAAGGCATTAGGGTATCGGAGTTTATCGCGCACGACGCGCAGTATGAGGATGATTTATCCTTAATGCTAATGGATGACGGCTTTGTGGCCGAAGCAGCCAATTTTGGCCATGGCTTGCAGATGTGGTTGCAGATTATCTGGTTTTTAGCCAGGACGCCACGCGAGAGCATTGTGGTGTTAGATGAACCGGACGTATATATGCACCCAGAACAGCAAGTAAAAATGCTCTCGTTACTCCGTGATCGATTTCAACAGTGTCTTGTGTCAACACATTCGGAACAAATCATCAAAAAGTGTGAAAAAAATGAAATACTGCGACTCCACCGAAATCTGGCTGTATCACGGCATGGCTTGACTCAATTCACGTACGATCAGTCCGTAGACAGTGCGGTACGTAAGCCGCTAGCTCAAAAGGAAAAAAAGACTGCTAAGTCCATCGTAAAGGTGGTGCTTTTTGGCGAGTCCAAGGTGTCTATTTGGGACGGGAACGGAGAACCAATAGCTTGTATCAAATGCAGCATTGATGGCGAGGCGCACAAACTGACGCTGCCTCCAGGCAGGTATCGGCTTAGCTTGCTTTCACCGGAGGATGTAGAAGTCTATGTTGACGGCGAAAGCCGCAGTGTGCTCGGATCGTCGGGCCAATCTTGGGCTGAGTTCGACCTAGATTTAACGAAGTGATTCAAACGCTTGCCGCCTGGGCATATGTTTACCTATACCCAAAAAGTGTTTCCGGACACTTCAGGGGTACCGTGTTTTTATGCACTGATTGAAACAGCGAGTAGAACACCTTCCGCAAGGTTGGTTTGTTCCTCGTAGCAACCCTGGAACGCCCCCATTTCCTGGCCAGAGATCATGAGAATAAGGTTTGGGTAACGGGTGGTATGTCGGCGTGCTGATGGAGCGGAGTCAGCAGGCAAGAAAAAGGACTCTTTTCGGGGCCGCGTGTCGTCTCAGAGAGGGCAGCCCCCGAAAAGGGTCCTGACCCCTTTTCCTACTCCGGGATTTCTATCTGGGGCCGTTCGGACAGCCCGACAGCGAGCGGTTGAATCACGAGACGATCGCGGCTTGGCTTGCCAATGGTCGGCAACCTCTCGACGCTGACAGGCGTCCGTTACCGGGGCATGCCTCGGCAGCTGGCCGTGTTCCTGCTGTAGTACCGCGTGAGACATGCTCCCGAGATGAGATCACCATTTCCGAGTTGGTGCTGCAGTTCGTCGAGCACCTTCTGAAGACCTACCCAAACCCAAACGATCGGGGTACCGGGCAAGGAAAAGGTGTCAGGACTCTTTTCGGGGCCGCGTGTCGTTCAGGAACTGACGGGCGACTCGTGGCGTCTCGGAGAGGTCAACCCCCGAAAAGAGTCCTGACACCTTTTCCTACTCCGCGGTTACCTTCGACGATGGTGGCAGGGCGAGTTGAATTGGCAGGGCGCCACCGGCGACAGGGAAATCGAGGCGGCCATCGAGACGGCTCTGGCCGAGTGACGTTGCCGTTGGGGATGGAAAAGGTGTCAGGACTCTTTTCCGGGGCCGCGTGAGGCTTCTCGAAAAGGGAAGACTCCAAAAAGAGTCCTGACACCTTTTCTTGGCCACTAGCTGAACGCCCAGCACGAACCGCATTGCAATTCCGGCATGACCCACTCAGGAGAGTCGGGGGTAAGGCGTTTGATGTCGGTGGCCAGTAGTTCCGCGGCGACCATCTCCACGGCCAGCGGCTGCGACTGGAGTTGCAGCAGGCCTGCGAGGCCCAGGTTCAGTTCGGACATCCTGGGAGCTCGGTAGAGATAGGATTGAAACACCGACTTGACCAGCAAGGTCCGATGCTCCCGTGAACCCAACAGTGAATCGACCACGGCCGACATGCCACGGGACCTGAGTTGGGCCAGCGAAGCGATGAGTTCCAGTTGGCTCGCGTCGCGCCCGATCAGAAGCGAATGCAGGGCCCGCACCGTCCTTTCGCCGCCTCCCGTCCGGTTCGCGAACTCCGTCGAGGTCAGGATGCGCTTCTGGACGAACTGCTGGGAGTATCCGGCCATCAGCAGGTTTACCCAGTGGTTCAGTCCCGCCGCATCCGCGTCGCGCCCCAGGTATTGCTGGTAAAACTCCCGGACCTGCCTCGTGCGGTGCTCGCGCGACATCCACTGATCCTGGACAACGCGTTGGAGCGGTACTCGGTCGACCAGTTGCCGATAGGCATCATCGACCTCGACGAAAAGTCCCTGACGCTGTTGCACCGTGGCGATAGCCAGTCGAGCCTGTCGGTCCAGACGTGGATCGATCGACTCGGGATTCACCGGTCCGCCCGGAAGGTCCGTGCCACGCGTCAATTGAACCGCGCCAATATCGATGATCCCCTCCGAAGAGAGGCGAGGTCTTCCGCGCTGGTCGGACGAAGGCAGTTCGACGACTCCGGCGTCTCCGCGTCCCAACGCGGGGCTGGATACGCCGCCCTCGACCCAAAGCATGCCCTCGGGACCAAATCCCGTTTCCGGAGGATCGTTGAGGTTCGCGGAGGAGTGTTTGAAACTCCAGTTCGAAATCGTCTGGACGGCCGTGGAGGAACCGGTAAACCCCAGGTAGCCGGTGTTGCCGATGGCAAGGGTGTAGTCCGTGTTGACGAAGTGCTGCACCGCTGTCAACTCGGTGACCAGGTCCTTCATCGTGACGGAGATCGTGTTGATGGCCGGCACGAAACGTATGGTCACGTCGATCGGATGACCAACGATGAAGTTGGCCGTGTCGAAAACTGGACGCTCCACCCGTCTTCTGGAAACTGGATTCTCATTATTCACCCAGTAGCCCGTGCGTACCTCACCGCCAAATCGTTGACCGTTGATGTAGAGACTCGCCAGCGGATTGTGACGGGCGATTTCAAACGCGATGGCGACGCTGGGGGTGATGGCGGACAGCCCCTGGCTGGCGTAGGGCGTGTCGCCCGCGTTGAGGCCCTGCGGGTCATTCTGGAGGACGAGTGAGTATCCGCCCTTGAGTGTGCCGAAGGCGACGCATGAAGCGATCGTCGAGCAACCAAGCTCAGCAGGGGCCTCCGCCAAATAGGTGAACCTGACACTTGAGTAGAAGGGTACGAGGGACTCGTGCCATGCGGTGTCGGTCGTTACGCTCGTGCCGTTGGTCAGAACCAGTCGCTCGTCGGTAATGTCCTGCAGCCGCTTGACATGGGGCAACATGGTCTTGGTGGGACCCCCGTTGTCCGTGAGAGGGCCGAGCATGGGATCAGCGGTCGAGGCCACTGAGTCGGCGTACGCCTGCCTGCAGGCTGTATCCCGGGGATGGCAGAAGACGCGTCCATTGCGAATGATGTTGCCCGAACCGCCGGCCGTGAACTTTCCGTAGTTGATCCTGTCCACCTCATAATCGGAGCGGCTCGCGTCTTGTCCCCCGAGAATGGAGTTGTTAACCACGACGGTGGCCGTGTTGTCATGGACGTTCGGCAGGTTGAGGCGATTGTCTCCCAGGCTGTAGATGCCCGTGCCTTTTTCGGCAGCATTCGCGGAAATCGTGGATTGAAGGACTTGAAGCAAGCCGTTGCGTTGAAAGACCGCGCCACCCAGTCCGTTGCCGGGTAGGGGGCGGGTGTTGGGCGGCGTCCAAGGCGCCGTTCCCGTACCTGGCAGCGCGTGATTGTCCGTGAACGTGCTGTTGACAATCGTGGTGGTGGCGCGTTCCGCGTAGACGGCTCCACCCTCGCCACTTCCGCCCCGGTCGCCTCCCACCACGGAGTTGCCGTGGAAGGTGCAGCCGGTGATCTGGAGCGAGCCCTTGAAGACCATGACCGCGCCACCCCGGCCGGGCTGCCCTCCAAGGTCTATGCGGGCCGGGCCGTCGCCCAACACCGCGCCGCCCGCGAAGGTCAGATTGCGCAGCGAAAGATGGCCGGTGGGAGTGACCAGCAGGATACGCTGCGCGCCGTTGCCGGAAATGGTCAAGCCAGGAGCCTTTGCGCCGTCGATGGTGAGCGTCTGATCGTGGATCTCCAAGGCTGTCCGCCGTCCCGCAGCGTAGATTCCCTCGAGCTGGTACTCATGGAACAGCTCCTCCTCGACCTGGATCAACTGCCGCTTGGTAACGCCGAAGGGCGTGGTCAGCTTGATCGTCTGGCCTGCCATCTCCGGTGCGAACTCGATCGTGTCCTCGCCGGTGTGCTCCGCGGCAAGCGACACGGCTTCACGAAGCGAGCCGGCGCCCGAGTCGGCCGCCGTCGTGACCGTGAAGGTCGCAAGCACGGCCCTGGTTTCCAGCGACTCCACGCCCAGTCCTCTTGGACGCCGTCGAGTGTGTGAATGCTTTGGACGCTTGCCCGGGTCCAGAGCTGACTGAAACAACCAAACAGGCCAGGGCATCTGATAAACCTTTGCTTTTCTTAGCCGAGAGGGGCTGGCGGGCTGGCCGTCGGGACGGTCGCTCCGGCGCTCAACGCCGGCTCCTTCATTTTCTACGGAACCCCATGATGGCACAAGAGACGCGACTTTTGCTTCTGTGGATATCCCCATGGAGGTCGTTCCGTTTTGTGGAAGAGTACTACCCTGCCCGGGCGATAGCCGTGCGCGCACGCGGGCTGCCAGAGCGGGGCACGGCGAACGGCCAAATGCTGCTTGCGGCCGCCGCTGGCGGATTGGTTTGGACTGCTTCGTGAAAGGGGCCGGTTGGGCCGAAACGCAGTGTCGCCGGACGCTGGATCGCGGGGCCGTGCAGCCCGGGGCGTTGAAACGTTGTCGCTACCGGTCTCCGCTCTTCAGGGTCAGCGCAACTGGAACGAGGCTCGCCACGGGGACAGGTGAATTCAAAGGGGGCAGGCTTCTTTGATGGGTACGCGTTTTCGGATACCAAGCCGAATCAAAGAGACCTGACCCCTTTGATCTGGCCGTGGTTGTCCATTTTTACGCGTTCCAATGTCAGAATTGCCAGGCGAATTTTGAAGTGTACCGGCGATGGTACCAGCGGTACCACGACCGGAACGTCGTGCTGATTGGCATTCAATCTCCGGAAACGGCTCTCGAACGCGATCTGGAAGCCGTTCGCCACGCGGCCGTCGATCGGAAGCCGGGGATGGAAAAGGTGTCAGGACTCTTTTCGGGGGCCGCGTGAGGCTTCTCGAAAAGGTAAGACTCCAAAAAGAGTCCTGACACCTTTTCTTGGCCATTTCCGGGGGAGGGTGGAAAACGACACGGTTCGCTGATACTCTTGTCCACGTTCGGCTCGCTTCTGGCAAGGAATGGTGCTTTCGACAATCCAATCCAATCCAATCCAATCCAATCCAATCCAAGCAAGCCGCCTCATGCTGCGACAGGTCATCCAGAAACTGTGGTTTATCCCATCGCGACCGCTGAGGGAACGCGGTTCTTCGCTGGCGATCGGCGGTTGAAAAGAAGTGACGGTGCATTCAATCATGAGACGCATATCGTTCATCCTGGGCCTGGCAGCGGCTGTTTGGTCGATGCCTGCAGACGTCATCGGTCAGGCGAGCAGGGTGAACATCGTGTTCATCCTCACAGACAATCTCGGGTACGGTGAGGTCGGCGCTTACGGTGGCGGCGTCACGCGTGGGGCACCCACGCCACGTATTGACTCGCTGGCCAAGGAAGGCATGCGCTGCCTGAACTTCAACATGGAGACTCAGTGCACGCCCAGTCGGTCGAGCCTCATGACAGGTCGTTGGGCGATTCGTTCGGGAACACATTCCGTGCCCTTCGGAGGTGTCGCCGACGGATTGACACAGTGGGAAGTGACCATCGGCGAGGCCCTGTCCGAGGCTGGCTACGCGACCGGCTACTATGGCAAGTGGCACCTCGGCAGCCACGATGGGCGTCTGCCCAACGATCAGGGCTTCGACGAATGGTTCGGCATTCCGCGGACAACCGACGAGGCACTCTGGCCATCTGCGCCTGGTTGGTCCGAGGGCATCATGCCTGCCGAGCAGATGATGGAAGGCCACAAGGGCACGAAGAGCCGTGCGCTGGGGGTGTACGACCTGACACAACGTCGCCTGATCGACGCGGAGATTACCCGCCGGGCGGTTTCGTTCATCGACAGGCAAGCCGGTGCTGGCAAGCCGTTCTTGGCCTACGTGGCGCTCACGCAGCCGCACCTTCCCACCGAACCGAATCCGGCCTTTAAAGGTCGGACCGGCAACGGGGACTGGGCGGACGTACTCACTGAAATGGACGCCAACGTCGGTCGGATTCTCGATGCGGTTGATCGGACTGGCGTCCGCGACAACACCATCGTGATCTTCACCAGTGACAATGGCCCCGAGTATATACGTCCTTGGGACGGTTGGGCCGGTCCGTGGCGCGGTCAATACTTCACCGCACTCGAGGGCGGTATCCGCGTGCCATTCATGATCCGCTGGCCCGGCAAGGTCGCTGCCGGCCGCGAGAGCAATGAGATCGTCCACGGTGTGGACCTGTTTGCCACGCTTGCTCGACTCGGCGGCGCGAAAGTGCCCGCCGACAGACCCTTCGACAGTATCGACCAGTCGGACTTCTTCCTCGGCAAGACGGAAAAGTCGGCCCGCGAGGGGTTCCCGATCTGGTGCGCCGATCGACTGCAGGCGGTCAAGTGGCGCAATTGGAAGCTGCACTTCTACCGGCAAGACACCATGTTTGACCCGCCGGTCAGGAACCCCGTGCCGACGATCTACAACCTCTACACCGACCCACGCGAGGAGAAGCCCACACCCGACTCGTGGGTCGTCGGTCCGGTCCTGAAGATCGTGAGCGAGTTCGAACGGAGCGTGAACCAGCAACCGCTGATTCCGATGGGCACGCCGGATCCCTATCGCCCTGGCAGCGTCCCGCAATGAATCCACTGGAGAATTCAAAGGGGGCAGGCCTCTTTGATTGGTTCGCGTTTTCAGGCACCACGCCGAATCAAAAAGGCCTGACCCCTTTGATCTGGCCCGTTCAGAGCGCTGCGGACGGAAACTGCGCACAAGCGGAGTAACCCGAACACCGGAGTAGGCTGAATCCCAAGCTAACTCGCCATAAACGTGAGGCTAGATGACGCTAAGAAATAAAAGTGCGATTATGGTCGCCTTTTTTGTAGTTTGTGGACTCGTAATTACGTGGCAAGAATCCCCTTGGAGCAACGCGATCGGGTTTGCGTTAGTTCTCGCCTTTGGTGTACTAATGCGTCTAGCCCTTCGATGTCCTCACTGCGGTCGCATTGCCTTCTTTAATAAAGATGGTGCTGCTGTGCCTTGGGTTGGTCTAAAGTGCCGACACTGCAATAAAGAGTATTCAGGTACGAATCGAGCTTTGTGCTTTTTGGCTGCGAGTGCGGTTCACTGGCGATGACTTCCGGCGAATTCAAAGAGGCCTGACCCCTTTGATCTGCCCGCTTCTTTTGGTGCGGGCCGGACTGGCTCTTGGTCTAGTGCGGCCGGGACGCGGCGTTGGATCTAGTGCGGCCGGGACGGCCGCGGTCCATGGGCACTTCGCAGAAGGTCAGGGCTGCCAGGCCGTTTTGGCCGTAGAGCAGGTTGTCCGGGCTCCAGTTGGCGCTGTCGAGATACGTTACGGTGCGGGACTTCGTCGGAGCCCTCAGCTTCAGCGTGATACGGTTGCCGTTCGCTGAACCCGCGATGACCTGCTGGGCCTCGCCCTCGAGGTGAAACTGACTGACCAGCGCATCGGACCATGTCATATTCTGGTCGAACTCCAAAACCAAGGCGTCGCATTCCGGTGACGTGAAGTACGCATGCTGCAGGTTCGGTGGGTCGAACGATTCGACATGACGATGGTACAGATGGTGCCTCATCATCGGATGCAGGTGACGGGCAAACTCGGCATAACCAGCGGCGGGGTAGTGGCAGCCGCCCGGCGGTTGGATGCCGAGTGTCGACAGGACGCTCAGGTTCGAGAACAGCCTGGGCAACGTCCGCTGCACTTCGCGCAGCCGGTTGTCGGAACCGTCCACTCCCATCGCGCAAGCCTTCGGCCAGATCTGGAACGCATAGTAGTGCTCCACGTTCGGATAGTCCTCCTTCCAGCTCGCGGCGAGATCCACGAAGTACTGTCGGTAGGTCTCGTAGCCATAGCCTCCCGTCGGACCGTCGGCTCCCTGGTCGTTCTCGCCTTGATGCCAGATGATCGCTCGGATCCCATGCGTCAGCTTCGCCTGCTGGACCCGCCACAGCAGCCGGCCGTAGATCGAACGGACGTCGGTCGGATCGGCATCGTTCCGCTGGTGCTGGTCGATCCGCGTGCCGCCGACCGCGCCGTTGAGGATGCAGATCGGGACCTGTTCGCTCTCGACCAGCCGCCGCCCCAGTTCCAGGCCCCAGTAGCCGATCTCCGCTCGACCTTCGGGACCGCGCGCTGTCGCGTTGGCCCATCGCTCGCGTCGCGCACCATCCGGATCGCCAGCCGTCGCGCCGAACGTGCGTACCCATTCGCTGGGTTCCGGCGGCGGGTCGGGTCCGAAGTCGGTCGCTACCGCGTTCGACTGGCCCTGGATCAGGTACGCGTCACCGCAGACGATGTTCTTCGCCGTATGCAGCACCGTCTCCCGATCGCCTCGCTTCGTACCAAACTCGGTGCGGTATCGGACAAGCCCCGCGTTCAGCTTCACCGACAACGCATACTTCCGATCGCCGGCCAGCGTGGCGGTTTCGGTCGCGTACGGTTGGTCGTCGGCGAAGACACGCAGGAACACCTCGTCGGGCTTGTCGGCCTCGTTGGCCTCGTCGGCCAGCGTCCCCGCATAGACCAGCGATCCATGCTCCCCGCCCTGCCCCGCTGGTTCGCCCCGCTTCGCTCGGTCGCGCGCAATGAACTGGTTGTCCTCGGGTTGTTCGTGGGCGTCGAGCGGTCGCGCGATCCAGGCGTCTTGGGACGGGGGCGGCTGCTCGACGTCGATGGACACGGTCTGCACGGTCGGTTCGCCGCCGTTGTCGATCGAAGCGGTGATCTGCAGCCGTCCGTTCCCCTGGGCTCTCTTCAGCACCAGCCTGTCCGCTTCGATTCGCTTCACGACGGCGATGTCTTCCACGGTCCATGCTACCCGGATGGCTCCCACTCCTTGGGCTTGCATCGCGGCGAGGTTCGAGATCCTCGGCACGACTTCGATCGTTTCTCGCCCGTCCCAATGCGGAGGCACGTCCAGCGTGAACCGGGGTTCCGGCATGACGTCCCGGATCGTAATGTCGATCGACCGCGTGCGCACTTCGAGCGGATAGATGGCTTGGACGGTGAGCCGCGCTGCCTGCGCCCCGCCAGCCACGCGTCCGGCCCGGAACGTATGCGAGAAACGATCGGTGGCCACCACTGTCTGCTGGCCGTCACGCTCCAGCGTCCACCGCAGTTGCTGCGCGCCGCCGGCGTTCGCCGTGATCGTCGCCTCCTGGCCTTCGTCCACTTCGAGGCGTTCCGCGGACAGCGAGAAGTCGTCCCCCGGCTGGACAATCACTCCCGCCAGCAACTGGTGCGGCTGCTGGTTCGCATGCTGTAGCCGGATCCACTCCGCCGACCGCGCGACCTTCGAGACCCGCACCTCATCGAGGTCACCGACGAAGTCGTAGTTGCCATACCAGCCGCCGAGGAACAGGCGCGCGGGACGTTTGATCTGGAGCGGCCCGCCCTGGCCGAGGTTCGCCGCGTCCAGCGTGCCGTTCACATACAGCTTCGCTTCGCCTTCCCGGTACGTGTGCACAACTTGCGTCCACTCGCCCATCCCTGCCCGGCGAGTGCCCGTCACGTTGCCGCCCGAAAAATAACAGTCCATCGCGAGGTGCGGCGGACTTCGGTACTGCATCACCACCTTGCCCTGCGCTTCTTCGTTCCCCCAGCCGATGAGCGTTGCGTTGGTCTTCGCAGGGCGGAACCACAATTCGGTGCTGTGCGAACTTGCGCCGGTGGGCAGGTTCGAGATCTCCTCGCCCGCGAAGATTCCCTGGCCGAGGTCGAAGTGCCGAGCCGTGCCGATCACGCCGTCGATGCTTGTCGAGCCCGTGTCGGTGCTGCTCAACGAGCGGGTCTCGTCGCGGACCGGATCGTTCATGTGCCAGACGGCCAGGTAGCCGTTCGATTCGTTGAACACCGCCTCGCCCTTCGATTCGCTCGCCGCGCCGGCGTTGCCCCAGTAGAGCTTCAGTTCCTGGCGCGCGTTGCCCTGGATCCGCGGCACACGCACCCACACACTCGCATTGCCCCGCTCGGCGTCCCACGATTCCACCTGGTGAGCCAGCGGCTCGCCCGCACTCGACGCAATGCGCAGGTCTTCGCCGTGGGGCTTGGCTTCAGCAAACTTGAAGAAGT
>JBIIEC010000526.1:0-3748 GCA_044238045.1 Pirellulaceae bacterium
AGGGGAGCCTCGATGAGCGGTTCGAAGACCAGCGTTTTGCGAGCCTCAGCGAGCGACTTACGCCAGGCGGCGACGGCGCGACCCGGATCGGCATCTCCTTGGGCGGCCGCGATGCTCTCCCGCGTTCCCGCCAACTGCGCCGCCACCATGACATTCGCAGGCACGGCTTCCCCTACCTGCTTGGCTGCCATGTCTAGCTGCGCGATGCGCTGCGCCGGATCGACCGCATCGTTATCGTCGCGGAGAACGCGTTCGATGAGCGCCGCCGCCAGTTCGCGCGGCGCTGCGGCCTCGTCAGCCACCAGAGGTCGCCCCATCACCAACGCCCCCCCCAGAGCCGCCAACACACCCAAGCACCAGTATCGACGTGTGCTCATCTCCTGTCCTTTCTAATGACTGATCGTAACCGTAAGACCAGCCGTCGATATAACCCGGAGCGCGGGCGTCCCGCCCGCCCCAACCACCCCCGCCCCCAACCACCCCGCGCACCAACCACCCATTAACCCCAAACCACCCTCTCCCTACACAGCCCCCCCCATTCAAATCCCGACCGACGCACCGTTTGCCCCCAGGACGGAGAGCCTGCGGAAGAGGTCCCGTGTTCCGACCGATTTTTGGGTTAGATGGGATAAGCTAAACTCCCGGCCGACGGAACAGCACAGCCCGCTTCAGGAGTCTTCTGCGCATGGCAACATCCTCCAATCGGGGCCTTTCGGTGGTCGCTGAGGGCGTCCAGGTGTCGGTTCCCCAGGATCGGGGAAAGGCTGGGCAAAAAACGCTTCTTCAGGATCTTCACTTCCGCATCGAACCGGGCGAGTTCATCTGTGTGCTTGGCCCCAGCGGGTCGGGCAAGAGCACCTTGGTGCGAACGATCCTGGGGGAGCGGCAGGTGAGCGCTGGTCGGCTGCTGGTGGGCGGTCATGACGTGTTTCGTGAGGCCGAATCCCTGCGCGGTGCGATCGGATATGTACCCCAGCGCGATATCAATCCGGCGGCTCTCACCGTCGAGCGGGCGTTGCATTACGCGTCGGAGGTCCGGTTGTCAGCAAAAATGAGCGTCGAGGATCGGTCGGCGGCCATCGACCGCGTGATCCACGACCTGGGCTTGGCGGCCGCGCGGCACTCGATGATCGGCAACCTCTCCGGGGGCGAAGCCAAGCGGGCGGGGTTGGCCGCCGAACTGCTCGCCGCTCCCGGTCTGCTTGTGGTCGACGAGGCCACTTCCAGCCTCGATCCTGCCACGGAGACTCGCATCATGGGACTGCTGCGGGACCGGGCGCGGGCCGGCACCACTGTCATCACGGTTACCCATCACCTCGGCAACGTGGACCAAGCGGACAAGCTATTGATCCTGGGCCATGGCGAGATCGTCTGGTTCGGCACGCGCGTCGAAGCGTTGGTCCATTTCGACGTCCCTCGACTGGCCGATGTCTACCTGGCGATTGAGGACAAGCCCGCCGGCTACTGGTCGGCGCGTTGGCGGGAGCGTGATGCGGAAGACCGGGCCCATGCGGCGGCGACGGCGTTCCTCGCGGAGCGTCGTCCGGAGGTGGCCAAACTCGCGGAGCTGAATACTCCAGGACAGCTTCACCAGTTCATCACGTTCACCTGCCGTGAACTCGAAACGATCTGGCGCGACCGAGTGGGCATGCGCATGGCCATGCTGCTGCCGCTGGTCCTCGGCATCGTTGTCCTGGCCGGCTTCGCGACCACTCGCTTTGAAAACCCGATCATGCTGACGAGGATGCTCGACCCAGGCGAGAAGAAGGTGCTGGCGGACGTATGGGGAGAGGTGCGGGAAGCGATCTCGAAGGAGACGGTGGCCGAGGTGAACGCCAGCATTCCTGGACAGATTCGCGTCTTTCTCGACAGCCAGCCCAAGATGCTGGAACACCTGCAACAACCGTCCACGGAACGTCTCATTAGCAGCGCGTTGACCGACGCCGTGCCCCTGGCGCCTGATCGGGAGATCCCCGATCCGGGCGGCACTTTCAAGTGGCTGTCGCTGATGAGCATTTGCATGGTGATCCTGGGGTTTGTAAGCGGTTTCCGGGAGATCGTCAAAGAGCGGCCGATGCTCGACCTGGAACGTCGTCACGGCCTGCGGTTCGTCGCTTACGTCGTAGCCAAGATCGCGGCTCTAGCCATCGTGCTGTTGGCGCAGGTGGCAATCTTCCGGGCAACGGTCGAGTTGGGTTTCCTGCTGCGGGAGGCGTTCGGAGGCGAGACACCGGTCGACCTCTATCGTCGCTCGCCGCTGCTATCGGCGAGTTACAACTGGCTGGGGGCCCTGGCCTGCGCGGCCATGGGCTTGATTGTCTCGGGCTGCGTCCGCTCGACGGACAAAGGCGTCCTCACCGTGCCGTTGCTGATCACTCCCCAGATCCTGCTGGGAGCCACGATCTTGCCGATCAAGGGGGGCGTGTTAAAACTGCTGGCCATGCTCTTCTCGCCGCTCTACTGGGCCCATCGAGGCTGCCGCAGCGAGGGGCACGGCGTGCCCGTGTTCTGGCAGAACCTCGGCGTCTACGACCCGGCCCTCGGGATCCCGTACGCGGCGCTCATCGGACAGATCGCGGTGGCGACCGCAGTGACGATCGCGATCCTCATCTGGCAGGAGCGAATCGCCCAAGGCCGCAACCGGCGCGTCTGAGGAAGACGCCTGCAATCGAATTCTGACGGGGGCACGGACCTCATGATCGGCAGCCCCTCGGGGGCGGGAGATGCTTGCGATGAGCGGAAAGCAGATACAAAAGCGCGACGTGAACCCAAGCGTCGCCCTGCCTGAGGAAGCGACTCGCCGGAACATCCTGGTCGCGTCGCGGGCTCAAGCCGTGTCGCGCAATCGGTTCGTGTCCTCCTTCGGCGGCGCGGCAAAACGCCTGCTCGGCTGGCGACTACTTCGATCGACACGCGTCCTGCTCACGGTCGCGTTCGTGATGCTCTGCGCCGTCTGCGGATCGGCGGAGGAGCCGGCCGCCTTGCCGGAGGAACCGTTGTCCGCGAGTCGCCTGGTGGTGTCGACGAGCGACGGAACGCCGCGAGGTTTTGATGAACTGCTCGGCGCCGATGGCCGCGCGGTCTGCTTCGCGTTCCTCCATCCCCGTTGCCTGCTCTCCCAGGAGTACGCTCCGGTGCTGGAGAAGCTCGCCCGCGAGTTCAACGACCGGGGCATCCGGTTCGTGGGCGTGATCTGCGAAAACGACGCTCCCCTGGAGACCGACGACTATCGCACGAAGTTCCGCATCACGTTCCCCCTTCATCTCGACACCAGCTTCACGCTGGCGGAGGCCCTCGGCGCAACGGTCACGCCGGAGGTGTTGCTGGTGGACCGAGAGCGCAAGGTTCGCTACGCGGGCCGGATTGACGACCGTTACAAGGTCCGCGGTGTGATCACCCTCGGCGATGCCGATCCGGAACTCGCCAACGCCATCCGGGATCTCCTCGCCAACCGCGAGATCCGCGAACCGCGGACCCAGCCCGTCGGCTGCCCGCTTGACCGTCCGGAACGGCCGGGCGTCTCGACGGACACCGCAAACACACACGCGCCCACCTTCTTCAGGGACATCCTTCCCTTCCTGCATGCCAATTGCCAGAAGTGCCACAGTCCGAACCAGGCCGGCCCGTTCAATCTGCTCACCTACGAAGACGCCGTCGATTGGTTGGAAGTTGCCATTGACGAGATCGAGGCCCGGCGGATGCCACCGGGGCAGATGGAGAGCGAACTCGACTACCAGAATACGAAGCC
>JBIIEC010000133.1:0-12936 GCA_044238045.1 Pirellulaceae bacterium
CTTCGGCTTGGCCTTGGAAAACGACCGCCGCGGCAATGACGATCTGGCGCTTGAGCTCTACCAGCGGGCGACCACCCGGTTTCCCAGCCATGTCGGGGCCCTGTTGAATCTCGGAATCCTCTACGAGGACCGCGAACGCTATGACCGGGCCCAGCGATGCTACCAGCGGATCTTGGACTCGTTCCCCGATCACAATCGCGCTCGGTTGTTCATGCTGGATGCCCAGGCCTCGGGTGACATGTACTACGATGAGGAAGCCCAGAAGAAACGCGACCGCCTCTCGCAGGTGCTGGGAATTCCCGTTTCCGATTTCGAGTTGTCCGTGCGGAGTCGCAACTGCCTGCAGAAGATGGGGATCACCACGCTTGGCGATCTCACGCGATGCTCGGAGCAGGACCTGCTTTCGAGCAAGAATTTCGGCGAGACTTCCCTGGTGGAAATTCGCGAGATGCTGCGTTCGAAGGGCCTGGAGTTGGGGCAGTTCGCGCACGAGCGTTCGGAGCCCGAGCCGTCCTTGGATTTCGAGAGTATGTCGCCCGACGAGCAGGCGCTTCTGGAGCGTCCGATCTCGGACCTCAACCTGTCGGTCCGAGCCCGCAAGTGCATGGTTCGCCTGGGCATCAGCACGATCGGTGAGCTACTGCGCAAGACGGGCGACGACCTGCTGGAGTGCAAGAACTTCGGCGTCACCAGCCTAAATGAAGTCCGCGAGAAGCTGACTCAGCATGGTTTGAAGCTGCGTGGCGACTGATGCTTGCTGAATCGACCGCGGGTGCCCTTCCCTCGCCCGGTTTCCACTTTCGGTTACTGGGCGTCTCTGCAGGTACGCACGCTCGACGAGGGGTCTTTTCAACTCCTCACGGCGATGTGCAGACTCCGGCATTCATGCCTGTGGGTACCCAGGCCACCGTCAAGGGTGTGGAGGTTGCCCAGTTGAGGGCGACCGGCGCCGAGATGGCGCTCTGCAACACCTATCACCTGGCGTTGCGGCCAGGCCACGAATTGGTCGCGCGGCTGGGGGGGCTTCATGAGTTCATGGGGTGGGACCGACCCATCCTCACCGACAGTGGTGGTTTTCAGGTGTTCTCCCTTGCTGATCGGGCTCGCGTAACTGAGCAAGGGGTCCGTTTTCGATCGCATATCGACGGCAGTCTGCTGGATCTGACGCCGGAGTTTGCGATGCAGATCCAGCAGGCACTCGGCAGCGATGTGGCGATGGTGCTGGACCATGTCGTGGCCCTGCCCAATTCCCGGTCGGTGGTCGAGGATGCCTGCTGGCGTTCTGTGCGCTGGGCCGATCGCTGTCGCCAGCAGTCGCGGGACGGTCAGGCTCAGTTCGCGATCGTGCAGGGGGGGCTCTGGGAAGATCTCCGCCGCGACTGCGCTGAAGCTCTGGTGCGGCTCGATTTCGACGGCTACGCCGTGGGGGGCTTGAGCGTCGGTGAGCCGCCGGCGGAGATGTATCGCATCCTCGAGGCTACTTGCCCCTCGCTGCCTGCGGATCGGCC
Organism: Pirellulaceae bacterium; assembly: GCA_044238045.1. Lineage (GTDB taxonomy): Bacteria > Planctomycetota > Planctomycetia > Pirellulales > Pirellulaceae > CAZUJM01. The sequence goes on from JBIIEC010000133.1 coordinate 1,509, forward strand.
TCGCTACCTGATGGGAGTGGGGCGGCCCCAGGATTTGCTGGAGGCCGTGCGTCGCGGCATCGATCTGTTTGACTGCGTCATGCCCACTCGGAACGGCCGCAACGCCTTGGCCTTCACTGACCATGGCGTGCTGCGTCTTCGTAATCAGGTCCATCGTGACGACCGTCGCCCCTTGGAGGAGGACTGCCCTTGCCCCGCTTGCCAGCGGAGTCGGGCCTACCTGCGACACCTCTTCCAGGCGGATGAGATGCTGGGCCCGATTCTTCTCTCCATTCACAACCTGACGTACTACCAGCGTCTTCTGTGCCAGGCTCGTGAAGCCATTGAACGCGGTGAGTTCGAGGCCTTTCATCGTTCCAAGCTGGCAGCCTGGGGGATTGCGGGAGGCGGCGGTGAGACGCCGGCGGCCAACGCTGCGGCGGAGCCCTCCTAACGTGTCTTGCCCGTTGGTACATAAGGGCTTAACATACAGCCCTTCATATCGACAGGCCCCTGTCGTCGTGCTGCGATTCGAGAGTCTGGCTTGCCAGAGCTCGAGTGCTGCCGGCGTGTCTCAAGGTGGCCAGTCTGGATATGGTTGTCCGGGGCGGTTCCCCACGAACACGCCTCGGGGTGTCCCTGTCGGAGCCATTCCGCGAGTCCCATCCATGCTCGACCGATTGTCATTCTTATCCGTGTTGGCCCAGGCCGCGCCCGCCGCTCCTGGTGGACCCGCCGGGCCCGCTGAATCGCTCTGGCTGATGACGCCTTTCCTGCTGATCGGGGTGCTCTTCTACTTCTTGCTGGTGGTCCCCGAGCGACGCAAGGCGCGCGACCTGGACCAGATGCTCAAGAACCTCAAGAAGAACGACCGGGTCGTGACGGCAGGCGGTATCCTTGGGCTCGTGGTAAACGCCGCCAAGGATTCCGATGAAGTCGTAGTTCGCGTGGATGAGAACAACAACACCCGCATCCATGTGCTCCGCAGTTCGATCGTCCGCGTACTGGGGGCGGACGCAGCGAGTGAGTCGAAGGATGCGTGACCCCCAAGGTTGTTTGACGGCAACTCGCCTGGCTGATGGGTCGGCCTGCTGGCTGCCGTTGAGTCCTTGATGCTGAGTCCTTGATGCACGGAATGCGAAAGATCCCCTCGGTCCCCGCCCCTTCCAAACGGGCGGTCCCCTGAAGCAGTCGGTCCCTTTCAAGCAGTTGAAGTTGTAGAAGAGACGAGAGCGAAAATGGAATCCTATCAGGTGGTATTGGTCCTGCTGGCGATCCTGGCGTTGGCGCTTCTGCTGGGAGCCTATGTAAGCAGGTCCCTGCGAATGCCCGAGGCAGGCTGGCGAGTCAGCTTGATCGCGGTCTGTGTTGGTATCGCTGCCCTGATTCTTTGGACCAGTTGGCCTCCGAAGCAAGGAATCGACCTCAAAGGGGGAGCGATCCTGATTTACGAGGTGGACAAGACGCTTACGCAGCAAAACGCGGCCGCGCAGACGGACGTTCCGGCGGGTGCTGCGGGAGTGGCCGCCGACTCGGTCGATATGCCGGGACTGGTGCAGGCACTCAGTCGCCGTATCAATCCCGGTGGTGTTCAGGAGATCGTCGTCCGCCGCTATGGCGACGACCAGGTCGAAATCATTGTTCCCGACGTCACCGCCCAGGAAGTGGAACGGGTCAAGAAGCTCATCACGACGGGCGGTTTCTTGAAGTTCTTGATCGTGGCCAACGAGCGGGACCATGGCAACATCTGGCGTTTGGCCGACGAACCGGCCCAGGCTGGGCAGTATGAGGTGCGGGACGCGAACGGAAAAACCGTGGGGCAGTGGGTGAAGCTGGCCATCAAGGGGACCGTCGAAGAAGGTAAGACGCCGGAGTACCGTGCTGATCCGCCGCAGGCCAAGTCGCGCGTCGTCCGTGGACGCAAAGAAGTGTTGATGGTCATCGATCCGGACTTGGCCCTGCAGGGCAGCCATCTGGCGAATGTTCGCAAGGGCTATGAAGGTATCAGTCCGGCCGTATTCTTTGACATGACGGCTCGCGGCGCCGAACTCATGGGCACGCTGACGTCGACCAACCTGCCCGACACGACTGCCAACCACTACTCGCTGCTGGGCATCGTGATGGACGACGAACTGATCTCGTCGCCTCGCATCAACTCGACGATCACCAGCAGCGGCATCATCGAGGGGGACTTCTCCGACGAGGAAGTGGATCTGCTGGTGAACGTCCTCCGCGCTGGCCGTTTGCCCGCGGTGCTGCAGGAGGAGCCGATCAGCCAGGACAGCATCAGCCCGCTGCTTGGAAATGATACGATCAAGCAGGGCAAGACCGCGATCACGATCTCCCTGATCGCCGTCGTGGTCTTCATGATCATCTACTACCGCTTCGCCGGTTGGGTGGCGGCGATGGCCGTGGCGTTGAACCTGGTGTTCACGCTGGCCCTGATGATCTTCATCGGCGCCGCTTTCTCGCTGCCAGGCATGGCGGGCATGGTGCTCACGGTGGGCATGTCGGTGGACGCGAACGTGCTGATCTTTGAACGTATTCGCGAGGAACTCAAGGCTGGCGCCGGTATTCGCACGGCCATTCGAAACGGCTTCTCGCGTGCTTTTGGCACCATCTTGGACTCGAACCTGACAACGGCCATCACGGCGCTCGTGCTCTACTGGGTTGGAAACGAGCAGCTCAAGTCCTTTGCGGTCACGCTGATTCTCGGCATCATGACCAGCATCTTCACGGCCGTGTTCTGTTCGCATGTTGTCTTTGATGTCGCGGAGAAGGCTTTGCGATTCAGGACGCTTCACATGATGCAGTTCTTCAAGGACCTCCGTGTCGACTTCTTTAGGCTCGCCAAGCCGGCCACGGCCCTCTCCTTGATCTTGATCGCCATCGGGCTCGGGGCCCTCGCCATTCGAGGCAACCAGATCTTCGACATCGACTTCCTCGGCGGAACCTCCGTGCAGATGCTGCTGAAGGACAAAATCGGCATCGCCGCGGTTCGCGAGAAGGTGGATCAACTCCGCAAGGACGGTGTCGCCCAGGATGTGGCGGTGACGGAAGTGGTCTCCGAGGAGCATGGTGGCGAGCGCATCTACCGGATCGATTCGTCCCTGCCCCAGGGTAAGGAGCAGACGAGTGCGGCGACGGCCATCGAGGCGGTGCAGCAGTCGCTGGTGAAGTACTTTGGGCCTGCCCTGCAGATGCATTCGCTGTCTTCCACCGAGCCGACGGCCGTGGCTGCGGATGCGGGCGCTGCGGATGCCAGCGGTCTCAAGAGTCAGTCGGATCTGACCTTCGACGAACGCCTGAATGCCGAAACGCTGGAGGGCATGCTCAAGGAGACCGCTCGGAACCTGAAGATGGTGGAGCCCGCCGTGGTGGTGGAGAATCCCGACTGGGATGGACGCAGCAGTCTCGGCTTCAAAACGTGGACCGTGAAGACTTCGCTCGAGCTGCCGCAGGCGAAGGAGCTGCTGAGTTCTCTCCAGACCCAGCTGAACGCCCAGCCCGTGTGGTTGTCGGCGAACCAGATCGGTAGCTCCGTGGCTGGCGACAAGACCCGTACGGGGTTGGTGGCCGTGTTCCTGAGCTTCCTGGCGATCATCGGCTACGTCTGGTTCCGTTTCGAAAGGATCAGCTGGGGTTTCGCGGCGGTGGTGGCCCTGGTGCACGACGTGCTGGTCACCGTGGGAGCGATCGCGTTGAGTTACTGGCTGAAGGATTATCTCGGGTTCCTCATGGTCGACGAGTTCAAGATCAGCCTGCCTGTGTTGGCGGCGATCCTGACGGTGATCGGATACTCGATCAACGATACCATCGTGATCTTCGACCGCATCCGCGAGATCAAGGGCAAGAGTCCGCAGTTGACGGTGGGCATGATCAACGCCGCCGTGAACCAGACGATGAGCCGCACGATCCTCACTGCGGGGACCACGTTGATTTCGATTGTCATCCTGTACGCGATGGGAGGCCAGGGCGTACACTCGTTCGCCTTCGCCATGCTGGTGGGCGTGGTGGCCGGTACCTACAGCTCGGTGTACATTGCGGCCCCGATGCTGCTCTGGATCAATCCCTCGGGTATGGATGCCCCCAAGCCGGTCGAAAAAGCCGCCGTCTAGGCAGTGGGGAAGGTCGGATCCCCGGCTGCCGCAGTCATCGGAGTTGCGGCCGAGGCGGCGGCTCCGAAACCCGCTCTCGTGTCGCCAGCAAAATGACTTCTCCATCGCAGTTGGGAGGAGTCTTGCGCGACCGAACGGCCGGTCTTGGGTTTGCAGAGGTGGGGATCTTCGCCGGAGGCAATGGCTGCAGCCCGAGCTGAGGTCTCGCGCACGTCGCGGCTGGTTATCGTCGTGATCGCAGGAGCAGCAGCCCTGCGAAAGCAGTGCCCAGCAGCGTCAGGCTGGCGGGTTCCGGGATCTGGGACGTCGGCCCCAGCTCTCGCGTCACGGTGTAGCTCCAAAACCCAAGCCTCCCACGCGTGTTGGCGATCCATCCCGGCACGTCTTCTTCCACGAAGGTGGGCCAGCCGTCCAGAATCTCGGCAGTGAAACCCGCGAACTCGGGCGTTCCCACCGGATGCCAACTCCATTCCGGTAAGCCGCGCGCGAGGAAGTCACGGTTGATCCCATTCGCTCCGGCCGCGATCGAGGTGACGATGATGCGGTCCATTGGTTCATTCTTGACTGGTTCGCCCGCCGCGACCCAGGCGGCGATTGCCCGTGCCTGGGCAAGTCGCGTGGCATCATTGTCGTCGATGGTGATCACATAGGAATCGCCGTGAACGACTTGGGAGGGCAGTTCGCTGACCAGAAACGCAATCGACTCCGACCGCGCCTGGAGGGGAGTCACGAGCAGGAGGCCTGCGGCCAGCAGGTTCCTAAGAGAGGGGCAGCGCATGGTGGGCTCCAGGGGAATCGATCCGGGAAAGAAGCTCTGTTCGCGGAACTCTACGGGATGCGTCGAAGGAATGATCGCCGGTGAACTTTCGGCTCCGTACATGTTCTTTTCTGTTTTTACCAACTGTCGAAGTCAACGCAACCATCAGGATTCCCGAAGTTCGCCCGGTACGGGCATTCCGCGCCACACGCTGCCGGAATGGCGAAAGGTTTGCCGAGCAGTGTTTTGGGGCGACCCACCGGCGGGGCGCATCCGAAAATGGATGAGGCACGGTTCCGACTGGATGCGGGATCGAGGAGCGGTTCCATGGAGGGGCTTTCAAGTCTGCATGGAGCCGATAGCACATGGTCAATCCGCTGCGGGTACCGTTGGTGCTGATGGCCATTCTGGTCGGGATGGTCCTGTTCGTTCACTCGCATCGCCCGCGTCCCTCGGACGCCACGGCAGCCGACAAAGCTGACGAACTCCGGTTGCGAAAAGCGAACGATCTGTTTCTCACTTCAAACGTTCGTGAGCAACCGGTCAAAGCTTCGGGGCAAGCGGCGCCGACGCCCGCAGCTGCGGAGATGGATAGCAGGGGTGAATCCGCGGCGCGGGCTCCCTCCGCCGCGTTTCTCCCCGACGGAAGCTTCCTGAAACCGATGCCTCCCGCCGGGCAGCTGCCGTCGGTTCTGGCGCCGACGGGAACGGTCACCGGTCAACTTTCTCCCCTGCCCGCAGGGGCGTCGAAGGTCGCGAGGACGGCCGCTGTCACGACCGGAACTTCATCGCCGGCCGGTGCTCCCAGGTATCTGCCTGTCGGGCCGGGCAAAGGGGCGCCCGTCATGCATCGCATCGTGGACGGGGATACGTTAAAAGATCTTTCCGCTCGCTATCTGGGCAGTGAAGCCCGCTATTTGGAGATCTTCGAGGCGAACCGGGATCTGCTCGTCCGCCCCGACCTGCTTCCCCTGGGAGTCAAGATTCGCATCCCACTGCAGCGGCCCTGAGTTCGCCTGCTCTCGTTTCTTGCGGGAAACCATGAGCGTCCGCCGCGGGGAAGTTCACCGATAAATCCCGGTGAATTGCGGAAATCGGCTGAGTACTCTTCCCAGTTCGCCACGCTCCTACCGATGGGAAGAGGCGGCAGCGCGGACTGCCGACACCGACCCAGGACTTGCCCCGGATTGACGGTCGGATCGGGGGGGGCGGGACTGCGCGGCCCTTGAAGCGGCGCACATCTGTGTGGGTATGACCTTGATTTGCCCGGCGAAGCACCCAGAATAAGTCGCAGGCGGGAGCGTCATTTTCCATCGCGGAAGTCCGCTGAAGCGGCTGGCTTTGCAGTTCGCCTGGCGGGAAGTCCCGCGGGATTGCGGTGCGGGATAACGGTGCGAATTCGCAGGCTTGGAACGCCAGGGCAGACGCAGGTCAAGGCAGGAAGCCGAGGGAGTAGTCGCGTATGAACATCTCGCTGGAGGATCTGGGCATGAAGACGCAGTCGTCGCCCGTGCGGGCGTGGCTGGTCAGTCTGGTTGTCCATCTGGTCTTGCTGCTGGTGATCGGCCTGGTCACGAAGGAGGTCACCAAGCGGCTGCCGGCGTTGATGGTCGTTTCGACGCCACCGGAGACGCTGGAAGAAGTGAATCACGAGTCGCTGCCGGAGTTCAAGGCTGAACTCGTGATCAAGGATGTCGCGGGTGGCTCGGCGGTTGGCGGCGTGTTCGATGATGCGCCCGGGGGAGTTGTGCTGCCCGAGGAGCCTCCGGCGATCGTCGAGGAGCAGGAACCGCAGGACTTCGGGCAGATCGAGTATCGGGAGATGGTCGAGGCCATGACGGGTCCGTCGACCGATCTCAGCAAGTCGATCAAGGGCATGGCGGGGGCTGCGGTATCGGGCGCGGACGGGGCGGTTGACCAGATCACCCAGGAAATCCTGCTCTCTCTGGAGGAACGGCCGACGCTGGTGGTCTGGTTCTTCGACCGCTCGGGCAGCTTGACGAGCCAGCGGGCGGCGATCCGCGAACGGTTTCATCGCATCTACGAGGAGTTGGGGGCTGCCGGGGTGAATGCGGATGCTCCGGGGCGGCGTCTGCTCGCGGGAGTGGTGAGTTTCGGGCGCGACGTGCAGTTCCCGGTGGAGCGGCCTACCGATCTGGTTTCGAGTCTTGAGGAAGCGGTCAACGGGATCGAGCAGGACGACTCGGGCGAGGAGATGGTGTTCACGGCGCTGCGGATGGCCGAGCAGCGTTTTCGACGCTACGCGACGACGCCACGGCGCAATGTGCTCTTCGTCGTCTTCTCCGACGAGGCGGGCAGTGACCAGGAGCAGCTTGACGCGACGGTCGACCTGCTTCGCAGGCGGGCGATTCCCGTGTACGTCGTGGGAGTTCCCGCGCCGTTCGGCCGCCGTGAGACGTTCGTGAAGTACGTCGATCCCGATCCCGACTACGACCAGTCGGTCCTGTGGGGGCGGGTGGACCAGGGGCCGGAGTCGCTGCGGCCGGAGGGGGTCAACGTCGAGTTCCATGAGCCCCTGGATGCGGAGCCTCCGATCGATTCGGGATACGGACCCTTTGCGTTGACGCGACTTTGCTACGAGACGGGAGGCATCTATTTCACCGTGCATCCGAACCGTCGTGTCGGTCAAAGCGTGGGACGCGGAGAGATCGCGAACTACTCGGCTTTCCTGCAGGCCTTCTTCGACCCGGACATCATGAGGCGATATCGGCCGGACTATGTGTCGGCGAAGGAGTACGACCGGCGCGTGAAGGCGAACCGGGCTCGCGCTGCCCTGGTGGAGGCCGCGGAGATGTCGCTGGTGACTCCCCTGGAAAATCCCCGACGGCGGTTTGTGTTCCGTGACGAGGCCACCTTCGCCCAGGCCTTGACCGAAGCGCAGAAGGAGGCCGCGCGACGAGAGCCTCTCCTGGCGCGTCTGCATGAGGTGCTGGCTCGTGGCGAGGCAGACCGCGATCGTGAAACCGAGCCGCGTTGGGAGGCAGGGTACGACCTGGCGATGGGACGGGTGCTCGCGGCCAAGGTCCGTACGGAGACCTATAACCTGATGCTGGCCCAGGCCAAGCAGGGGCTCAAGTTTCAGGATGCGGAAAAAAACACCTGGCAGTTGGAGCCCGCGGATGAAGTGACGGCGGGAAGTCGGCACGAGCGGGACGCAGCGAAGGCGCGGGAGTACTTGGCACGCGTGATCAAGGACCACCCCGGGACGCCGTGGGCACTGCTTGCCGAACGCGAGCTATCCGCGCCGCTCAGTTGGCAGTGGAGCGAGCAGTTCACGCCGGTGGCTCCAACTGTCGCGGCCGTCGCCGACAACAATCCTCCGCCGCCACCGCCGCCCTCGGATGAACAACGCCGGATGCTCGAGCGTCCGGCCAAGAAGCGTCCGTTGCCGAAGCTCTGAATCGCGAACCGGGCAGCCGCTCGCTGGCGGCTCCCCAAACTCAGGACGCGCCCGCATTCAGGGCGTACCGTGCGCCCAGCACGCTCAGGACGAATGAACGACCGACGCGTCGCGCGCGAAATCTTCCTTGGCGTCGTACGAGTAGAACTGACGCCCGATTCGAGAAGCAAGGACGTTCAGGAACTGCCGTCGGAAGGCTTCCTCGGTCATGTCGGTCGCGTGCAGTGCGGAGTTTTCGGGGAAGACGACCTGGGTTGGCGTGTAGGCGAAGACCTCCTTGCCGCCATTGGTCATGTCGTAGACGACGACCTTCACATCGGCGCGGCCGCGGTAAAGCGTCTTGCCATCGTTGAGGCTGAAGGAGTCAAGGTCGATGGCCACGACCATGTCGGCGTTCACGCCCTTGCCCACTTCGGGGTAGTTGATGTAGTCCCAGTCGTTGCGGTCGATCCAGTCGGCGATGCGCTGCGGGTCGATGATCTGGGCCTTGTCGATGTTGGTTTCGAGGAGTTGTCCCACCTGCCGGGCCAATTGAATGGAAGCTGTGGTGGGACCGAAGGCTTCGCTGTTGGAGACGCAGACAACGGCGATCCGTTTCTCTTTCAGGCCAGTGTAACTCGCCGGCATCAGGTTTCCGTGGGCCACATGCATCAGGTTGGCCAGTGTGCCGACACATCCGGGCGTGACGCTCAGCAGGCAGGTGAGCGCCCAGGCCAGGACATGGTGGAACCGACTCGGTCGGAGAAAGTGGCTTGAGGAATGCATACGCGTGTTCCTTGCTGGGAAGCGGTCGCGAAGTGAGGGCTCATGGCGGTAGTGCAGGTACAGGCCGGTGGGCGCGGGGCCCGGCGATCCGGGGGCGAACGATAGCGATGCGTCCCCCTGGGGGCAAGACGAGTTCTTGCAGGCGATTGCCGCGGCTGGGGGGCTGTTTTGCCCCCGTATCCTGACCTGTGCCGAGTGGCTATCATGCACCGCTGGCACCCGGCCCTGAACGGTCGGTCGGCCCGCGTGCGGTCGGGACGCGCAAGAGGTGAATCTGTAGGGCGATGAACGCTGGCCGTCTTCTTCGCTGGTTGAGTAAGAGAGTTAAGGGAGCCAAGAATGAGCTATTTGACGCAGGATAAGCTGGTGATTCTGGGGGCGGCAGGGGCCATCGGTTCCAACATGCTGCAGGCCGCTTTGACGATGCAGCTGACTCCCCATGTCTGCGCCTATGATCCGTTCGCCAAGGGACTGGAAGGAGCTGCGGAAGAGGTCTTTCATTGCGGCTTCCCCGGGGCCCGCCTGACCTGGACCACGGACATCCGGGAGGCGTTGCAGGGCGCGTCCTACATCATCTCGTCGGGCGGAGCACCGCGCAAGGAAGGCATGACGCGTGAGGATCTCCTGAAAGGCAACGCCGAGATCGCCGCGCAGTTGGGACGCGATATCCGCGAATTCTGCCCGCAGGTCAAGCTTGTCGTCGTGATCTTCAACCCGGCTGACATCACGGGCCTGACGACGCTGGTTCACGCAGGGATCGCCCCTAGTCGCGTGGCTACCCTGGCGGCGCTGGACAGCACCCGCTTGCAGACGGCTCTTAGCCAGCACTTCGGAGTGCCACAGGATGCTGTGACCGGATGCCGCACGTACGGTGGCCATGGCGAGCAGATGGCTGTCTTCGCGAGCACGGCCAAGGTGGATGGCAAACCGCTGCTCGATCTGATCGGTACCCCTGCCCTGCCCCAGGAAACCTGGGACGTCATCAAGCAGAAGGTCTGCCAGGGTGGCAAACGCATCATCGACCTGCGAGGACGCAGCTCGTTCCAGAGCCCGGCCCACCAGTCGTTGCTGATGGTGCGCAGCGCGATCACTTCCGAGCCGTACCCGTGGCCCGTTGGCACCTATGTGAACCAGGGAGAGTTCCGTCACATCATGATGGCCATGGAGACCAAGGTAGATGCGGGTGGAGTGCACTACTCGATGCCCGTGGGCACGAGCGACGAACTGCAGGATCTCAAGACCTCCTACGGGCACCTTGTGAAGTTGCGAGATGAGGTGATCCAGATGGGGATCCTGCCGCCCCTGGACCAGTGGGCGAGCGTGAACTCGCACCTGGCGTAGACTCCGGGGGACACCGTGCGTCGCCGCAGGCACCGCACACGGATCGATGTGCCTGGAAGAGAAGGCACTGCTGCAGACTCTCGACCTCCGCTTGGAGGCGAGAGTCGGTCGGGCTCATGCGTGCGGGGTGCGGGAGTCGTCGGGTGGACCGATATCTTTCCCGGGCTGGTTCTGCCAACGATCCAAGCGTTCGCGTCTCTTTCGCCATTGTTGGTATCGCTGGTCGCCTGGGCGATTGACGAACCACAAGCCAGCAGCGCTGGCCAACGCCAGAGCAAGGATCCCCAGCAGAGCCCAGGAGGACCAACCCTGCCGAGTCACCGTCGGGGGCGAAAGAGGTCGAATCTGGATGCCAATCAACAGCGGCGCCAACTGCCGCACGGCGGTACCCGTTTTCTCGTTCGCTTCTTTCTTCGCCTGCGCGGTGGCTTCGTCCGCGGATCTGGTCGAGGTGAGGTAGTCGTTTTGGAACGACCACAGTTTCAAGAAGATGCCGGTGGCCTCGATGTCGACGCGAATCTGGTCGCCTTGGGGAATGGATTCCGGCAGTTCGGGGAGGCAGATGGTCACGGGGAACGACCCGTAGGCGATCCCGGAGTCGCGATCGACCAGTTCACGGCGCGTCGCCACCATGCACTCAACTTCGTAGTAATGGTGGATGCCCAGTCGCTGTCGATCCTGGGGATCTTCCACGGCGATTCGCAAGGCCCGGCGCGCCGTGCCGACGACGCGGAAGATCTGGGAGCGGAGGTCGGCCGGTTTGGAGAGCAGCGATTCAATCGGCAGTTCGGCGGCTGTGCCAAAGTTCCGGTCGCCCGCCAGCCTCAGTCGGCGCGCTGTCGCCAGCAGGCGGTAGAAACATTCCGAGTCTTCGTGGGTCAGCTGGGGACGCGGGGAGAGGGTATCCAGCAACGTCACGTCGAACTGATGGGAGCCAAGTGTCGCGAGGTCGGCGGGAACGTTCCACGGAGCGGGCAGCGGCGCATCGGGGTACCAGGCGAGGTGATCGCCGGCAAAATACAGACCCGCCTTGTCCCCGATCGTCTC
>JBIIEC010000134.1:0-12865 GCA_044238045.1 Pirellulaceae bacterium
ACACTCGATCCTTTTCGATCGTCACTTTTCGTTCGCCGCCCACGTATTCGTTCGTCGCCCACCCTCGGCTGCCGCACCCATGTCGCCGTTCGCGTCACCTCAATGGGCGATGGGTACGATCGACGAGGTGGACATGGTGAAAGGGCCGATGCCGACCAGCGATGTCAGCAGCGGCGTGTACGACATCTGCAGCCCCACGCCGACGCGATCGTTGTGGTAGGCGACGTTTCCCCCATCCGGCCAGAACATGGTGTACTGCACGGTCCCCGTCGGCACTCCCACCATGCGCTGGCTGAGCAGCAGTCCGACCGGAGTGCTCGGCCCGTTGGACCCCTGCAACGTCGAGGCTCCCCAGACTCCCAGCGTCGACGCCTGCGAGCCGTGGACCGCCGCCTTCCGCGACAGGTATCTCGCAGCATCGGTCAACTGGTGGTACCGGAACACGGCCAGCCCAATATCCAGCACGCCCATGACGATGGTCAGGAACAGGCTCAAGGTCAAACTGAACTCCACCAGCGTCGCACCGCGATCGCGTGACCGCCGACGCGGGCCACGATGCCGGGCCGGGCGCCGCGCGTCGTTCGCCGGAAGCTCGAATCCCTCCACTCCCCCCTCTCGCGCATGCCGCCGGTCGGTCATCGCACGATCCTCGACGAAGCTCGACGAACAATGGTCAAGTTGGCGGGAATGCCCGGCCAGGGTACGATCGTCACGAATTGGTAGGTCAGCTGGATATTCACCCGCTCCAACTGGTAGTACGACACCGACTCGCTGGTGACTGTCGGCTGCTGGATCGTCAGCTTGGAGGCGTCGTACCCGACAACTCCCTGCATGTCATCGCGAGCCGCGTCCATCACCTCGGTGGTCCACTGGGCGGCCGAAGCGGCCGTGTAGGGGTGCATGCTGCCGAACCGAACCGCCACGCCGGCCGCGTTGCTGGTGGCGATGTAGTAGTAGGCGAAGCGGCCGAAATCGATGGCTCCGAGCATGATGACGAGCAGCGTCGGCAACAGAATGGCCATTTCGACCATCGCCGCTCCCCGTCGTCTGCCCCGCCTCGCCATGATCGCCTGCCTTCCGAACACTTGCCAGAAACCAACCCGCCCCCGGGGCAGGCGTGCATCGATTTAAACCGCGAACTCGCCTTGACGCCCCTCCCGCGCAGCCCCTCCGCCAGTGCAATCCTCGTGCCGAACAGGCGAAGGCTCTGTGAAGCGGGCCCAGCCCGTGCGCGGGCGGGTCAGGTGTGCGGTTCCCGCGCGCGTCAGGCGTATCGGGCCGCACGATCAGGGCTGTTTCAGCACCAGCGTCTTGTAAATGTTGATGGCCGCGGGCCCCATGATCACGACGAACATGGCCGGGAAGATACAGAACATCGTGGGGAAAATTACCTTAATAACCGCCTTCTGGGCCCGCTCCTCGGCCGACTGGCTGCGTTTGTAACGCATCGTCTCGGCGTAGACATCGAGCGCGTTGGCGACGCTGGCTCCGTACCGCTCCGCCTGTCCGACGACGGAGGCGAGGCTGCGGAGTTCGGCGAGGTCGAAGCGATCGGCGAATCCCTTGAGCGACTCCGAGACCCCACGTCCCATGCGGGTCTCGCGATCGACGATGGACAGTTCCAGGGCGAGGGCCGGGTGGGCGCCGGCGAGTTCCTTGGAGACGCGGGAGAGCGCGCCGGGGAGGCTCATGCCGCCCTCCAGGCAGACATTCAGCACGTCGAGCGCGTCGGGCAGAGCACGGCGGATCTTCTGCTGCCGCGCCGCCTTGCGGAAGTCGAGCATGAACGAGGGCGCGAGCGTGCCGGCCACGCCGGTGACGAATCCGATCATCAGGCAGATGGCGAGCGGCTTGCCGAAGTAGTTCGAGACTCCCCAGCCGATGAGCACGGGCAGGACCAGCACCAACACGCGGAAGATCGTGAACAGCAGTGCCATCCGCGGGTTGTAGAAACCGGCCTGCATCAGCCGGTCGCGCAGTTCATCCTGCTTCTTTTCCTTTGCCAGCCGCCGCCGCACATCGGCGTCCAGTTTGGCCGCCGTCCGCGGTCCGGGAGGAGGCGGCGAACCGGGAGGAGTCGGCTTGCCACCGGCCATTTCGCTGATCCGCTCGTCCGCGCGCGTGCGGAACCCGCCGAGCAGCAGGATCGCCAGCGTAAGCAGGCTGCCAATCGCGAAATAGAGGGGCCAGGGAACGTTCATGGATCGATGCGCCTTCGGCCGTGGAGGAAGTGCCTAAAAATCGAAGTTGCAGATTTTCCGCATCCAGACCACACCCAGGATCTCAAGGACCGCGGTCAGCACCAGCAGCTGCGGATACTGCCAGAGCGTCGACATGTATTCGGGGTTCGTGATCGACACGAACGTGCCCAGGGCGATCGGCATGGCGGCCAGCACGTAGGCCTGCATCTTGCCTTCCGCCGTGAGCGCCGAGATCTTGCTGCGGATCTTGTCACGCTCGCGCATCACGTTCGAGAGCTTGCCCAGCAGGTGGGAGAGGTTACCGCCCGTCTGCCGATGGATGGTCAGGGCGACCACGAAGATCTGGATTTCCAGCAGTGCCGTGCGTCGACCGAGATCCTTGAGCGACGCTTCGGCGGAGAGTCCCAGGTTCTGCTGCTCCCAGCAGTAAGCGAACTCATCGGCCAGCGGCGCGGGAAACTCATCGGCCACGCCGCGCATGGCCTGGGACATCGTCTGCCCGGACCGCAGCACGCGGGCCATCATTTCATAGGCGTCGGGCAGCTGGGTCAGCATCTTGTTTCGGCGCTGCTGCCGCGCGATGGCCACGAAGGCCATCGGCAGCACGGAGACCAGCAGCCCGACGAACACTCCCAACGAGACGCTTTTCCGCAGGTACCCCAGGCCGCCACCCAGGATCAAGGCGCCGAACGACGCGATCAGAACGATCTGCTCGGCCGTGACATCGAGGCCCGACTGGCCCACGAAGCGGCGGAATCGCTCCAGCGGCGAACCCAGGTCCTCGGGGTCAATCAGGCCCTCCACGGCCATCTCGTAGACATCGCGATTGGCCATCGACTGGCGAGCCCGCGCGGCCTGCCGCCGACGCGATTCCTGCTCCACGCGCAGCCGCCGCGCCTTCTCGCGTTCCTCGAGAAACTGCGAGATGGCGAGGTTGATGCCCACCACCACCGCGAAGGCACCGATGAAGGCCATGGCCAGCCAGAGCGACGTCATCATGCGTCCACCCTCCCGTCGCAGCGCATCAGCAGGCGTTTCTCGAACAGGTCCGAGGGCAGGCTTTCACCGTAGGCCTCGATCCGCTCCATGATGTACGGCCGCACGCCCGTGGCCCAGAAGGCGCCTTTGGCCACGCGATTCGCATCGAGGCCCGTCTGCCGGAACTCGAACAGGTCGTGCATGCTGATCACATCGCCTTCCATGCCCGTCACTTCCGAGATGCGGGTCACCTTGCGCACGCCACCCATGAGGCGCGAGACCTGGAGCACCAGGTGGATGGCGGAGGCGATCTGCTTGCGGATAACCCAGATGGGCATGTCGAACCCGGCCATGCCGACCATCATTTCGAGGCGGCTGATGGCATCGCGGGTCGTATTGGCGTGGATCGTGGTGAGGCTTCCTTCGTGGCCCGTATTCATGGCCTGCAGCATGTCCAACGCCTCCGGACCACGGCATTCGCCGATCAGAATCCGGTCGGGACGCATACGCAGGGCGTTGCGGACCAGATCGCGGGTCGTCACCGCGCCCTGGCCTTCGACATTCGCGGTCCGCGTCTCCATGCGGACCACGTGCGGCTGCTGCAGACGCAGTTCCGCCGCGTCCTCGATCGTCGCCACACGCTCGCTCTCCGGAATCGAACCCGACAAGCAGTTCAGCAGCGTGGTCTTGCCCGAGCCGGTACCGCCGGAGACAAGGATATTGGCCCGCGCCGTCACGGCAGCCTGCAAGAACTGCACCATCTCGTTGGTGATCGACTGCGTCGCCACCAACCGCTCGATCATCAGCGGCTTGGCGCCGAATCGCCGGATGGAAACCAGGGCTCCATCGAGGGCCAGCGGCGCGATGACCGCGTTGAGACGGCTGCCGTCGGCCAGCCGCGCGTCCACCATCGGATTCGTCTCGTCCACGCGGCGGCCAACTTCGGCCGCGATCCGCTGCACGATCTGCACCAAGTGTCGATCGTCGTGGAACGTGATCGGCGTCCGCACCAGCCGGCCGCGCCGCTCCACGTAGATCACCTTCGGACCATTGATCAGAATGTCGGATACGTCCGGGTCGGTCATCAACGGTTCCAGCGGTCCCAGACCGAAGGCCTCGTCCATCACCTCGTTGACGATCCGCTCGCGTTCCTCCTTGTTCAGCAGCAGGTCCTTGCGGACGCGGCAGACCACTTCGGCCTGCTTCCGCACTTCGGCCCGCAACTCGTCCTGGTTGAACTTCCCGACCGCCGCCAGGTCGAGTCCCGCGATCACCTGCTGGTGCAGCTGCCGCTTGACCGCCACGAGCCGCTCGTCGGAACTCTTCTTCAGGCTCTCCAGCCATTCGGCCGTGGGATCCTTGGCAACCGCCGGAGGCGCGGCGTTGACGGGACTCACGCCCGCTTCGTCTTGCGGATTGGACGGATCCGAGCCATCAGCCTTTTTTGATCGCAACCAGTGCATACCGTTCCTGTCTGTGTTCGGATTCCGCGTGTCGCTCCCGTCGGTGGGATGCTCGGTTCGCCGTACGGAGCAATCCCCGGGCCAGTTCCACGCGTGAGTTCAACTTGGGGCCCCAGCACGCCCGGGCGTTCCCCGGCTGCCCCCAATTCTAGAGAACTCCGGGGAACAGTCGATAAGGAACCCGCCGCTGGTAGTCCCGATACTCCGGATCGCGTGCCAACAACCGCTCCTCCGCCGCGATCCTCAGGATCTGGAAGACCCAGGAGGCGACGAGGACCACGGCGTTCCAAAGGGAACGGTGGGCGAGCAGGAAGGCACACTGGGCCAGCCAGTAGCCGAGGTACATCGGGTGACGGACCAGGGCGTACGGACCGCTGGCGCAAATCCCTCGATTGGCGGCGACCAACCCCAGGGACCTGCCCAGCGAAAGTTTGGCATGGATCTGGACCACAAGCCCGACGAAGGTGAGAAAGACGGCGAAGCCCGTGAGAGCCGGAAATCCTGCCCGCCCCGTGGCGATGACCGTGGTCGGAAGCAGCGTGCCGGCCAGGGCCGTGCACCAGTCAACCCAGCGTGTGGAGCATTCGCGGGCTGGACGGCGGATGAGGATCAGAGCCACCACCAGCCCCTCGGACGGCAGCAGCAGCAGGGAGTTCAGGCTGCCCGTCTCCAGCGCCGTCGCTCCCAGGCGATAGACCATCTGGGCATAGGCCACCAACACCACCGCTCGCTCCAGCCAGTCCAGGAACTGAGCTCGGGAAGGGGAGTTGGGCGGGGAGTCGCCCGAATCGGCCGGAGGCTCCGCGTGCATCGCCAGCCCCTGCGCTTCCGGGTCACCCCTTTCGGGAACCATCGGAGGCTCCAGAGGCCCGGTCATTCCACATGCCTTCCATTGAGGCTCGTGGACAGCTCCAGCAGTCGCTTCGACAGCCGACTCCGCGGCTTGCAGGTCACCACCGGCTGGCCCGCGTTGATGGCCATGTTCACCGTCGCCGGTTCGTCCGGCAGGAACGCATGCAGTTTTGCTCCCAAAGCCTCCTGGGCGTGCGAGGGAGCCATCTGGCGGGCTTCACCGTAGCGATTCACCACGTAGCGGATCCGGCTCGGATCTACGCCCAGCACCGCCAGTCGCTCGGCCAGTCGGCGGGCGTTGCGGATCGAGGGAAAATCCAGCCGCAGCACTACGGCCACGATGTCCGACTGCACGGCCGCTTCCTGCTGAATCTGGTAGTGCAGGCAGCCCAGGTCCATCACGATGTACGGATAACGCCAGCGCCCCAACGCGAGCGCCCGGCGAAACCCCTTGGCGGTAATGGTCGATTGAGCTTCGAAATCGCCGGGAGCGGCCAGCAACTGGACGCCACTGGGGTGCGGGGTGAGCAGCTGTTCGAAGACACTCTCGTCGAGCCGATCGATGTTCTCGCAGAGATCAGCCAGGGTGAACTGGGGATCGACATCAAGGAAGGCGTTGAGGTCGCCGGCTTCGAGACGCAGATCCATCAGCAGCAGCGGTCCATGCTGGTTGGCCAGCGCCGTGGCCACGTTCGCGGCCACCAGCGTCGCTCCCGCGCCGCCACTAGCCCCCACCACGCTGATAATCCGCGCCGACTCGCGGGAACGGGTCATCGCATCATGGCGAACCCGGATGCGGATCAACGCCTCTCGCAACGCCGTCTGCCAGATGCCTTCGTCGACGTACTCCTGGGCTCCCGCCTGCATCACGGACATGATCCGCCGCGAATCCTCCGCCGGCCCGATCGCCACCGCGCAGGCCACGCCCGCCGCACACACTTCGCGAACCAGCGAAACCGTCTCCGCCAGCGAGTCCGGCTGGCGCAGCACCACGATGTAGGGCCGTTCCAGAATGGCCCGGTCGACCAGTAGCTCCAGCGGCAATACGCTACGGAAATCGCAGGCAATTCCTGCCTGGACCAGCAGTTCCCGGACTGCGGCGCCAAAGGCCGCGTCGTCCGAACCGACGATCGCCGTAAGACTGTTCATGCTCAGTTGGTCCCCGCGGAGATCGCGACCACGCCCGAACTGGAACCCCGCAGGGTCCGAATCGTGCTCAAGCGGATCACCGGTCTTTCCTCTTCCTCCGAGGTACCCGATGGACCGTCCTGATCCAAGGAAGGGCGCGACCGCTTCGGCTTCTTCGAGGAACCTCGTTCGTCGCCCGGCGCGGACTTCGAGCCACGAGCCGAGGCGTCTTCCGAATCGTCATCCGCCGCCGCATCCTCGCGCGAATCCCCCGCCTGATCCGATTCCCCGGCCGCCCCGGAATCGGCTCCTTCACCGACCTCCTCGCTCATCCCTTCCTCCCGCAAACGGACATCGGCCAGCGTCACCGGCTCCGTGTCCGCTTCGAGAATATCTTCGGGATTCCGCAAGGTCAGCGACAGCACACCCGCTTTCTGGCCCAAACCGAGCAGCGAGGCCTGTTTCGGCGTCACCAGCAGCGTCACCGTGCTGAGTTTCGGGTCCGAGCGGTTTTCGGCTTTGGGATCGAGGTCCTGATCGATGGCGAGGATTTCGACATTCTGCAGCAGCGTCGAACTCGTCCCGCCTCCCGTGGGGTCCGCAGAGGACGACTGCACGGTCAGGATCACGTCCACTCGGTCGCCCGGCACAATGAGGCCCGCCACGATGCCTGCGGCATTCACCGACTGGATGCTGTAGGCTCGCATGCCAGGCTTGATCAGGTTGCCCGTGCCTCGCCCGGCTCCCGGCGCCGCCATCTTGCCCTGCAGCATCGGCTCGCCCTTGAAGACCTGCGACAGAGTTACCCGCCCCACGGCTCCTTCGATCGTCTGCATCGACCCTTCCGGCACCATGTTCTCGGGCCACTTCTCCACCGACAGCATGTCGGCCTGCACCTCGTGGCCACGCGGAATCGCCGTCCGCGCCATCACCACGTCGACAACCTTCAGCATCGGCACGGCCGCGGCGTTCTGAGCCGAATTGCTGTTCATCTGCCGGATGCCCATTACAGCGAAACCGCCACAGGCAAGCCCCAGCAGCGTAATCAAAAGCGGTCGGATATTCATCGTCGGTGACCCTGGAAACGCAAGGCAATGTCGGAAACGACTCGGCTAGGCCGGACGATGCCCCCGCGAGAATTCAACCGCCCGGCCGCTCTCATCATGGCGGAACCCGGCAACGGTTCAAGTCCGCTATCAGGACCTCGACTTCAGAAATTCCAAGATGGCCCAGCCACACAGTCCGATGGCGAAGCATACGCCAAACGGAATCAGCCGTTCATTCCGAGCCTCACATTCCCGCACCTCTTCCACCGTGTCCTGTGCGACCAGACTCCGGCCCAGCGACAACAGCTGGCATTTCGCGATGCGAAAATTCAACAGCATGGAACGCATCCAAGCCTCGTTGCGAGAGAGGCGATAGACGGCGACGGCGCACAGCAGCAGACCGCTGTAGCCGAAAATCAACAGAACGAGGCGAGTTTGGAGCCACGCTCCCATCGCAGCCAGCAACTTCACGTCGCCCGCTCCGATGCCGCCCAAAAGGTAAGGGCCCAGCAACAACGTGCCTCCGACCACGACACCCGCGACAGAGAACACCAGACCCGGCCAGCCATCAGCCCAGAAGTGATAGGCAACCCCGCCCAGAAGCAGCGGGAACGTCACCACGTTCGGAATCCTGAAGAGCTTCGCATCCCAAAATGCGATTGCCAGCGCGGCCAGGCAGGCGGCGACAATCGGTATTGAAGGATTCGAATCCATGCCAGGTCCTATTTCATTTCGAAGAGCAATTCACTGCCCGAAAATTGGTCAACCAGCCGAGGCCTGTGCACACCGGCATGGAAGACGCGCGTCCACCTCACGCAGACAACCGTCCCCATCCCTGAGTTACTTTTCGCAGCCCGACCGAGCGTCCCGGCGGCCAGCACGTGACCGTTGTGCCGCCGAAGAACGCTGTGAAGCCAGATCTGCCCCGCGGAACCTTGAAAAAGCGGCTCCCCGGGAAAACGGTACGTTCGCCGGTCAGGGCGAACCCTCCGTTACAGGGCCGTCGCGACCTGGTTGAACAGGCCTTCCACGCTGCCACCGACCAGCGTCACCGCGCCGATGCAGACGACCGCGATCAGACCCACCAACAGACCGTACTCGACCAAGCTCGCACCCTCTTCGTTGCGAACCAGACCCGCAAAACGCTTCACCAGATTCTTCATGTCCTGCAACTCCCAACGAAACAGATTCAGACTGAGAAACTAAAAAACACGAAACACAGATCGCGGCCGGTTCGCCGGTCAGGGCGAACCCTCCGTTACAGAGCCGTCGCGACCTGGTTGAACAAGCCTTCCACGCTGCCACCGACCAGCGTCACCGCGCCGATGCAGACGACCGCGATCAGACCCACCAGCAGACCGTACTCGACCAAGCTCGCACCCTCTTCGTTGCGAACCAGACCCACAAAACGCTTCACCAGATTCTTCATGACTTGCAACTCCCCAAAATTCAGTTTGAGACCCTAGAAAACTTCCGCAGGCTGCCTGTCGCAACCGGCTGATGGGCTCCTAAAGAAAGCAGATGCCGTGCCAGAGCGAATAATTCCCGAAAGCCGGAGGTCCGATGTCCCAAAAACCCCACAAATAGCGGAAGACCGTTCAAGTTTCCCAACACGGCAAGGATCGCCCCAATGGCCTTCTGCGGCTGACACTGTAAACCATGCATTTACAACTCTGGTTTGCGCCAAGCGAAATAGGCTTACAGCAACCCGCAAACAACTGTCCAGAAGTCCATCCAGAGCGTACTACCCGCATTCCCAGCGTCGACGCGGGGGGTGCAGGCAGCAATTGAGAAGAAACGTGGAAGTTAGCAAAAGCGAGCAACGCCTCTTCCCGGGGGCGGCAAAATGTCACGGGCCGCGGGCTCAATCCGCTCATTGTGGGACCAAAAGCGCGAGAAAATGACACACTTCGCCTCCACAGTACTGAGTTTGGCGGGCAAGCCGCGAAACGTTTGCGGTGAGCCTCCCCAAGATATCGCGAGGCAGGGGGCAAGAACGGCGGCCCGCAGAGCCTTGACGCAAGGCAACTGGTCAAAAGACGCCCGGTTGGCCGCTCCGGCCGCACTCGCTCGACGGAGGAGGGCTGCTGCGCAAAAGGGCCACCGCCAGCCCACCGAAACGAGTGCTCCGCAGCATGGCCGTCGAGAGGGACCGGGATCGCGGCAGGACGAGAATCCGCGGAGATTCCGCGGCGGGAACAGGTCCGCCTCTCAGGAGACGCCGCCGGCGGCCATCTGATCCAGCGGTCCAGGTCCAATGCCCAGACGCTCCAGCCGCTTGTAGAGCGTGACGCGGCTGATTCCTAGCTCCGCAGCCGTCTTGCTGCGGTTATTGTTGTTGCGAGCGAGCGTCGCCAGCAGCAGGTCGCGTTCCGCCTTTTCGCGAATCGCCTGCAGCTGATTGCCCCCTGCCAGGCGAGCCGTCGCCCCGGATAACTCGTTGGATTCCAGGCAACCAGCTCCCGACACCTGGGGCCCAGCGACCAGAGGCCCTGCAGGCTGCGACGCCAGAGGCAGAGCCGGGCTTGCGTGTCCCGCAGTTACGGCAACCGCCGCAGCCGCTCCTCCGCGGCGCACCGCCTCCGGAAGGTCCGACCACTGCAATTGGGATCCCGTCGACAGAGCCACCGCATGGTCCATGGCATTGCGAAGTTCGCGAATGTTTCCGGGCCAGCTGTAGTCCAGCAGAGCTTGGCTGGCAGCCACCGAAATTCCCGTGACCGAGCGTCCGTGGCTGGCGGCAAACTGCCGCACGAACGCCTCCGCCATCGACAGCACCGCATCCAGACGCTCACGCAGCGGCGGCACACGGAATTCGAGCACACTCAGGCGATAGTAGAGGTCGGAGCGGAACCGGCCAGCCGCGACCTCCTGATCCAGAGGCCGGTTGCTGGCCACGACGAGGCGGGCCAGCAGTTTTTCGGATTTCGAAGAGCCCACCGGCTCGAAAAGACGCTGCTCCACCGCACGCAGCAGCTTGGCCTGCACATCAATCGGCAGGCAGTCCACTTCGTCCAGCAGCAGCGTCCCACAGCCGGCCGCCCGCAGCTTGCCTCGCTGGTCGCGATCGGCGCTGGTAAACGCGCCCCGCACATGACCAAACAGTTCGCTCTCAATCAGCGTCGACGGCAACGCCGCGCAGGCCACGTCCAAAAACGGCTCATCCCGCCGACTCGACTGGTTGTGCACCCACCGAGCCAGCGTTGTCTTGCCCACTCCTGTCTCCCCTGTCAGCAGGATCGTGCTGTTCAGCGAGGAAACACGAGTCAGTTGTGACAGGAGGTTTTGTATCAATTCGGACTGAAAAACCAGCCCCTCTGCATTCAGCTTCCGCGTCTGCTCCGTCACATGCTGCTCGTAGACCTTCTGGCGTTCCAGAAAGAGATCCACCAGCAACTGAACTCGCGCCCTGCCCAAGGCAGCGTCCACGCAGTCCACGGCTCCCGCTTCCAAAGCCGCAATCTTGGCTTCCGCCCCGGCCTCCGTCGCCGTGACCACAATCGTGGCCAGCTTCGCCTCCTGCAATCGTCGCAGCAGCTCCAAGTCGGCGGCGCCGGGGTTCTTCCGCCAGTAGACGATCATCACGGCCGCATTCAGTTCCCGGGCCGTTCCCAGCAACGCGCGTTCGTCGTCGGCCGCCACCACCTTTGCCGGTACGGCAAAGGTCAGGCCGCCGAGCAAACGCTCGTACTCGCCAGATTCGAATCCCCAGGTCAGCAGTGACGTCATCGCTACTCGCTCAGGCGTTTTCAGTTCGAGGCGGACACCCTCTTCGGACAGACTCGACACGATCGATCGGCCGCAGTCGGCGAACCCGCCACCGCAGGTCGCACGCGATAACCCTAGCCCAGGCCGACCGCGCAGCGGACAACGTGGACGCCAGTCTGCTCGCGGTGTTACGAAGATCTATCGTAGTCAGCTTTGCGTGACAGACCCAGCCGTAAGCGGTTTTTCTCACGAGCCTACAGAATATCCCGCCCGCGACGGGGGGAACAGCGTTCTGGCCAAAATACGATCCGCAAGCACTACTCGGGACCACCGCGACACCGCCACAAATTACCCAAACACACACGCTCGTGCCCACCAAGGACTCAACCCCGCGTTGCTCCAGCGCGTCCTGTCGCGTGAACCAAACCGAACCAGCCAATCGATTTAGGCACGGGTCGCGATTAACGAGACAAGGCACTACCAAGCCCGCCAAGCAGCGACCGGACGTCTGGGCCAAGATCCCCGGTCGGCCCTGACAGAGCGACGCACCCCCTCGGGTTCTTGCCCGGCCTGCTACTCAGGGGAAAATAACCAACTAGATTGAGCAATCAGGCAGTCCCCGTACCGGGACACTTGGCAGCCCTGCGGTTCTGACTTGTAGAGAGGTCTTTACATGACCAGCGACCCTACGCCTTCCGTCGCAGACGCCGCTCCGGTGACCGGTCTGTCGATGATCCTCGCCGACGACAGCCCGCTCTTCCGCGAGCGACTGGCCCGTGCCCTGCGCGAGCGGGGTCTGCAGGTGCGGACAGCGGCCAACTATGACGAAGCCATGCAACTGGCGCGGGAAGCGCCCGCCGACCTGGCCGTCGTCGATCTCCGCATGCCCGGCCAGTCCGGCTTGGAGCTGCTGCGTGACCTGATGCAGATCCTACCCGGAATCCGCGTACTGGTGCTCTCCGGGTTCGGCAGTATCGCCACGGCCGTGGATGCCGTGAAACTGGGAGCCGTCAATTTCCTGCCCAAGCCGGCCGACGCGGACGACGTATTGATGGCTTTCCAGCGATCCAAGGTCGAGATCCCTGAAGTTCCACCGCCGGACAGCCCGGAGGTGCCTTCCCTGGCGCGGGCCGAGTGGGAACATATCCATCGCGTGCTCTCGGACTGCGACGGCAATATTTCGGAAGCCGCCCGGCGACTGAACATCCATCGTCGTTCGCTGCAGAGAAAACTGCGGAAGCGGGCACCCGAGTGACGTGACGCTCGAAAATCGCTCGGGCCCGCCCAAACGCCGCGTCCGCCCAGACGTCGAGCCTCCGCAACCAGCCTCCGCAACCAGCCTCCGCAACCAGCCTCCGCAACCAGCCTCCGCAACCAGCCTCCGCAACCCGTGAGTTCAGCGTCCCGGCTTTTCCTCCAGGCGGGGCAGTTCGACTCGAGCGGTCACGCCGCTGCCAGGAGTCGATTCAATCTGCAGTTTGCCGCCGAG
>JBIIEC010000135.1:0-12856 GCA_044238045.1 Pirellulaceae bacterium
GATCACCCTTTGCCTCTACCAATGGTCCGCAGTGCCGCCTGCGCCGCGAACGTGCCGACCCGCACAGTCCAGCACGTAGGACCCCGCGTCTATCCTTGAAAATGAGGCGGCACCGCACGCTCGATTCGCGAAATCCATCGCGGCATGCGGTTTGCAACCAGTAGAAGACGTAGCCTGCTCGCCAGTCGATCTCCGGGCGCAACCCGGCATCGTTTCGCGGCAACGACGGACCCGTGAACCCCTTCGCTGCGAGCATGCAGCAGCCCCACGTTGCGGAACGCGAGGCTCATTCAGCCGTTTCAGCGCCAGCCGTCTTTAGAATGAGGAAAGCCATGATCCATTCAGTACGCGGCGACATCCTGCTCAGCAATGCCCAAGCCGTGGCGCACGGCATCTCCCCGAACGAGACCTTTGACGAGGGATTGGCCCTCGCGCTGCGAGAGAAGTGGCCCGCCATGGCCAAGGACTATCGACACTACGCGCACCAGGTGCATCCTCATCCGGGTGAAGTCTGGGAATGGGGCGGCTTCGGCGTGCGGATCTTCAATCTGCTCACCCAGGACGGTTCATTCGAACACGGTTCCCATGCCGGACGGGCTACCCTGGCACATGTGAACCATTGCCTGAAACGTCTCCGCCACGCCGTGGAGAAGCAACCGATCCAGAGCCTCGCCCTGCCCCGCCTCGCCACCGGGACCGGTGGACTGGCTTGGCCCGACGTGGAAGCCTTGATCGAGAAACACCTGGGCGACCTGCAGATCCCGGTCTACATCTATTCGCACTACCAGCCGGGAGTCGCCGCGGAGGAATCGCGTTCGGCAACTGCCGCCGGTACACATTAGAAAGAACTCGCAACAAGTCGCAACCGCGACACGATACGAACACGCAGCGTCTGAATACGCAGCGAAAAGGCGAGTCACCCCACACGCCCGGGGCATCTTCCATAGTCCCCGGGTACAGAAAGCTACGCCGCGCAGCATGACGCCCCAGCGTTGTCAGTCCCCTTCGATCGGTTCGCCGCCATCCACGCTCAGCAGACCTTGGAACGTTTCGTTCGTCAGCTTTCCGTCGAAGACCTGCACCGAACCGTCCACGCGAGCACCTAGGAACGAGTCGTCACCCTGCCGCAACGTGCTCAAGGCGTTCTCCTGCGGAACTCGCCAGTCCTCCGGCCGCGTCCACACCGCGATTTGCGCATCGGGCAGGCGAACGAGCCACACGGTGCTGCTGGTACCGTCCGTTACCTCTTGGAACGTCAGCGATCGACCGGGGCGTCCCATCAGGCTGTTCTTCGTAAGCGGCGCCACAAACGGCGTCATGCCCTGGACTGTTTCGACGGCGGATGCGGAGCGGTAGACTGCTGGCATCCGCGGAATCAGTGTGCGGTTGTGCGGACTGTCCCACGGCTCGTCGAGGTGGAACTGATCGTACAACGCCTGCTCGCCGAGATAGGGCAGCAGCAGCACGCGCCAGCTCAACAGCTTCCGGCCGTATTTATCCGACAGCGCCTGCGGTGGTAGTCGCTTTCTCGCCGTCTCGTAGTTACGCATCGCCAGCGAGATCTGTTTCATGGAGTTCATGTCCTGCGCGCGTTCCGCCGGGCCACGCAAGGCATCCTGCGCTCGCGCCAGCAATGCGATCACTTCAGGCCGCAGTTCGAACTTTGCCACCACGAGGTTTTCCCGCGCGGTCGGAAACAACGGATTGGCTTCCGCGCCGAACAGCTGGCCCAACGGCGCCCGCAGCAGTTCCGCGACCTTCGCCGCCTGCTCCGGACGTTCGAAGGCGGCATCCAGCGCAACCGGGCCTTGCATGTCTCGAACGGAAAACACCAACGACTGCAGTCCCAACAACGGCTCGAAGTCGCGCGGCCGTTGAGGCTCCGCCTGAACCGAGGCGTTCCACATGCCTTCGGCGATCTCTCGCAGCGTGGAGGAAGGAACGAAGGTGACGCCCAGGACGCCGTCCATCGCCGCCATCCGCTGAAGCGGCTCACTGCCTCGATCCGGATGCTCCAACGCGCGCTCGACGACCGCGTGGTCCCCCAGCAGCACGCAGGACTGGTCAATCCGCGCGGTCGCATTGCCAGGCCCCACGAGTCCCTCCAGCAGTTGCAGCACTCCCGCGTCCACCAGCGTCTGCCTTGCGGCCTCGGGATCGCCCGCCGGAATTACCAACAGCGGCCCCACGACCATCGCTCGCGCCGGATTCCCCGCCAGGACATACGCCCTCGACGCACCGCTCTGCACGAGCAGTTTCTGCAGTTTCAACAGTTGCAGCCGGAACTCCGGCCGCACTTCCATCCGCAGCCAATCAGCCGCGTTCTTCTGCATCGTTTCCAACGACCACAGCTTGAACAGGGCGAAGTCCAGATGAGCGACCACGCACGAGTCCTCATCGAGATACTTTCGCACCACCGCGAAGTCGCTCGGCGTCTGTCGCTCCTGCTCCTGGGCCATCGCCAGCGACGTTCCACCCAGGACCAGCAGGCCCACGAATCGGACCACCCACCCCATGCAGCACCTCTTTCATTGCCTGTCGAACGCCGCGAACCCTCACCACTCTCGCCCCATTCCTCGTAGGCCGGCGCCGAGCTATCGCCCGCCCTCGTCATTTTGTCTCCGACTTCGGCGTCGGCGCGGGCAACACCAGCTGGAGCGTCCGCAGCTTCTCCGGATAGTTGCTCGGCGCCTTGCCGGACAACGTGACCGTTTGCTTCTCCGCAGACCGTTCGACATGATATTCAAAGGGCTGTGACGCAAAAGGATCGTCCGGCGCGGGGACTTCGGTGAGTGACTTCAAGTTGTCGGGCAGTTGGCCGTCTGCCTGAGCTGCCTGCATGCGCAACGCCTCCACGGTCATCCACCGGTTCACGCGGTACTCGACCGACAGGTGACTCGTATGCGCCGCCATGACCGGAGGAAACAGAAGCGACACGGCAACGGCCCCCAGCGAGCGACTTCGGTTGACCTGCAGCCACCGATTCATCTCCTCCTGGCGTTCCGCCAGTATCGGCCCTGCCTGCGCATCGGGCAGCAACAGCGGACTGAAGAGTCGATCGCGCCAGTACTGGATCTCCTCGACCGCATCGACGCAGGCCTTCTCGTAGACGGACATTTTCTCCACCTGGGCCTCCGTCCAGCCGCGCGACAACAGCCGCTGTCGCATCTCGCTCTCCGAATGGACCAACAGCGACAGGAAGAGCGACCGGCTGAACACCGAGGCACCTCCGGCCTCCTGCCCGCCTCCCAGTTGCTGCAGGCGTCCGAGGTCGCCCAGCAGCCGATCACGCCACTGCTCCGGCGTCAGCACGCCTTTGCCAGCCTCGTCGATCGAAGGCAGGACGCGTGTCGCGAACTGGCTTTCGGTTGCAATTCCCTTGCGGATGTCATTCAGCGGCCGGGGCAACGACGCCAGCGCCCAATAGAGGTTCGGGCAGTCCGGTCGCACGATCGCCTGCTCCACGGCCTCCAGCATCACCGCGGCAATCGCATTCCCCACCAGATGTTGAATCAACGTCTCCCCGTTCCCCACCAGCGCCGCCAGTCGGAAGCCCATCTGCCAAGCCTCCATGGCCCCCGCGAAATCGCCATCCTGGATTTTCACGAGCAGTTGCAATTGGATCAGGCGAGCCAACCCTCGTGCGGCCTGCACTTCCGACAGGGGAAGGCTGTAGGCGTCGATACCCGACAGATCGCGAATCCGCAGGTCCAGCACCTGCTCCTCGCACAACGCCATCCGCCTGACTTCTGCCAATAGCTGGTCATTCTGAGCGAGGAATTGACGGATCTCGTTGAGTATCTGGGGAGTCAGTTCCTGGTCGAGGTAGGACGTCACCTTTGCTTGAGTCGCTGGGTCGATCGCCTGCGCCATGCCCAACGCACGAAAGAAATGCACCTCGGCCCTGCCCGGCTTCAGCGAATCCAGAGAGGGCCACATGCGGTACCGCATGGGCAGGCCTGGCTCCGCTGCGGGATGTATGACCAGCGGCTTCGCCTGCTCGTCCTCGGCCGCGAGCGCCGCGTCGCGTGTCGGCTCGGTCGATGCTGAAGTCTGCGGCGCGACCTCCTCAAGCGTCGCGGTGGAGCCCAGCGGCGATTCCGCCTCCGTCGCCACCTCGGCCGGCTCCTGCGGAGCGGCTGCTGCGACTTGGCACGTCCAAGCAACCACGACCGAGCCCAGCACCAGATGCACCGACACGCGTTCCAACCACCGTGACAGAACCATGGCTGCTACCTCACTCTGCCTCTTGATACCCAAGCCTGCTTACACCACCACCGGAATGCGATGCGTGGATCGAAAAACCGGCGCCGCTCGAAAACGAAAACATCGCGGACGCGGCTGGGCAAAGTGGATCACTGCCCGTTCCCCACCGACGTTCGAACACCCCAAGCGGTCCCTCATGGTAACGGCTGCTGGCCCCGTAAGCGAACGATTCGGCCCATTGAAGATAGTCCAACGGTTTGTTCCAGGCCAACCGGCCAGCAGCACGGATCATATCCAGTTGCGATTGGGGGCATGCGAAGGATGCCAGGCGACTGTCACCCGGCGATCCAAGCCGTTTTCGAAGTCGCGTGGGGGTTTGGAAGAATCCGCGCCCGTCGTTACACAATCTGCATCTCGCCGCCAACACTGGGCAACTTTGGGCCCCAGGGCGTAGGCCCCGACACGTTTCGGGCACCACTTACGATTCCCAGGAATCCGCAGGAGCACTTCATGAATTGCGACACACCTCGGTCACTCAGGATACGCCGCGGCTGCACGATCGTGGAGGCTCTGATTGCGGTCGGCCTGCTCGGAATGCTGGTGCAAATCCTGCTTCCCGCCCTGTCAGCCGCCCGCGAATCGGCTCGGCGGTTGGTTTGCGTGCGTCAGATGCAGCGACTGGGAGCGGCCGCGTTGGCGCACCACGAAGCCCATAACGCGTTCCCATCCGGCGGATGGCACTTCGACTGGATCGGCGATCCGGAGCGTGGCACGGGCCCCGACCAGCCCGGCGCCTGGACCTTCAACCTACTCGACTACCTCGACGCCCCGGACCTCCGCGATGCCGGACGCGACCTGCCGGCACAGGAGCGCTTCGAGGCCATCGCCACTCGCTGCCGCGCCGTCGATGCGCCGGCCTTTACCTGTCCCTCCCGACGCACGGCTGTCGCCTATCCCTACCGCTGGAACCGAAGGCCCCGCACGCGCGATGGCCAGTTCCCGTTCGACCTGCCAATCGGCCTCAAGACCGACTACGCCGCCAACGCCGGAGACTCGGGCCTTACCGAGTTCTCTTTTCGCTGGCCAGGTCCGCGATCGCTCACCGAAGGCGACCATCCCGACTTCGCATGGCCCGACCTTCGCCCATTCACGGGCGTGATCCATGGTCGCAGCCAGGTGCGCCAGCGGCAACTGCGCGACGGCGCTTCGCACACCTACCTGTTCGGCGAGAAGTATCTCGACGCACGGCACTACACGACGGGCGAGGATTGGGGCGACAACGAATGCCTCTTCGCGGGCTTCAACAACGACAACTGTCGCTCCACTCGACTGCCGCCCCACCGCGACACACCAGGCCTTGATCTGCGCAACAGCTTCGGCAGCGCACACCCCACCGGCTGGAACACCACCATGGCCGACGGCTCCGTGCGCACGCAGGATTTCCAGATCGCATCCCACGTTCACCGCCAACACGGCAACCGCGATGACTCGCGAACTGCCGCCGCGGACGCGTCGCGCCCCGCCGTCCCCTGATCGCCCCGTCACTCGAGGCTCTTCCGATGCCGCACCCATGCTCCCTTGTCTTCGCCGCTGCAATGCTGCTGGCCGGTCTACTGGACGCCGCGTGCGACGCAGCCGCGCCTGCCCGTGTGCTGCCCGACGTCGAGGCGCGCTTCCAGCACCACCACTTCAAGCACGCCGGCCGAACGCTGGCCTACCGACTCTACGATCCGTACACGCAGTCTTGCGCGCCGTCGAGCGGTCACCTCACGTCGCGGGCCTTGCCGCTGCTCATCTGGTTTCATGGGCGCGGCGAGTCGGGGGATAACCAAAGTGACCAGTTGGCGTGGCTGGAGTTGATTTTGGGCAGCGGCGATGGGCGACAGGAGTTCCCGGCCTGGATCCTCGCGCCGCAGTTCCCCTGCGGCACGCCGCCCTGGGTCGCCCGCGCGTCGTCTTACGAGGAGGACAAGGCCACGGCAGATCCGCTGCGCGACGTGGATGCGATGCTTGCGCACGTGCTGGCACACCAGCCGGTGGACACGCGGCGCATCAGTCTCGCCGGGATCTCCCAGGGCGCTACGGCCGCATGGGAGTATGCCCGGCGCCATCCAGGCCGGTTCGCCGCGCTGCTCAGTCTCGCCACGACCGACACGCGGCGTCTCACCGCGCCCGGCAAGCCCGCTCCCGCGGTGTGGGCAGTGCAGTCGACGGCCGACGGCAATCCACTGCTCGCGCGCGTGGGTCAGCGACTGACCGAACTGCGTCAGTCGGGACGCCCCACCCGCTGGACGGTGATCGATGCGCCCGACCACGATTGCTGGACGGCAGCCTTGCGAGAACATCGCGCGCACCGATGGCTGATCCAGCAACGGCTTCCGGCAGACCCTGACGATAGGCCGACCGCGATGCACTCGGTGGTTCTCGTGGGTGCCGGATTGGCCGGCACGCTGCTGCTGCTGAGGATGATGGCTCTGGTGAGGAACGGCCAACGCGTTCGCCGCGCGGCAGAATGAGCCTACTCGATGATCAGGTTTTTCATCTCCCGCACGGCCGCCTGCATGCCGACCATGATGGCCCGGGCCACGATGCTGTGACCGATATTCAGCTCGTGCATGCCCGGGATTCGCGCGATCGGCACGACGTTCTGGTAGTTCAGCCCGTGTCCCGCGTGCAGGATCATGCCCCGTTCCTGGATGTAGCGGCCGCTGTCGACAAGACGCTGCAGTTCCTGAGCGCGAGCCTGTCCCTTGACGAGCGCATACTGGCCCGTGTGCAGTTCCACGGCTTCCGCACCCATCTCGGCGGCGGCGTCGATCTGGCGTGGGTCGGGATCGAGGAACATGCTGACGACGATGCCCGCGTCCTGCAGCTGCTTTACCGCGCGCGTCACCGTATCTCGGTTGCCGACCAGGTCCAAGCCGCCCTCGGTCGTCACCTCCTCGCGCCGCTCAGGCACCAGCGTCGCCTGGTCGGGCCGCACCTCGCAAGCCAACGCCAGGATGCCTGGATCGCAGGCCAACTCCAGGTTCAGATTGACCGTCACCGTCTCCCGCATCACCCGCAGGTCGCGATCGACGATGTGCCGGCGGTCCTCCCGCAAGTGAAGCGTGATGCCATCCGCGCCGCCAAGTTCCGCCAGAGCGGCCGCCCAGACCGGATCGGGCTCATACGTCCGCCGTGCCTGCCGCACCGTCGCCACGTGATCGATGTTCACCCCAAGCTCTGCCATGTCCGCTGCCCCGTCGTGCCTGAGTGGTTTCTGCCCCACTAAAGCATACCGACCGGAGCCCCCTTCGCCAGAGGGCCTGGGGAGCACCACCATCCTGG
Source organism: Pirellulaceae bacterium (assembly GCA_044238045.1). Lineage (GTDB taxonomy): Bacteria > Planctomycetota > Planctomycetia > Pirellulales > Pirellulaceae > CAZUJM01. The sequence continues at coordinate 7,537 of JBIIEC010000135.1, forward strand.
TCACACCAGCGACGCCGCCACGTCATCCAGACGCTGGCGAGGCCCCTGAGCCCACCGCAGTCGCATCTGTGCGAGGACTACACCGAATCGAATTGCGACGCCTCGCCAGTGGCCACCCGCGCTGGCCGGTTCGACGCGCCGAAAACGCGGTCCTTCCACTTCAGGATGGGCGACTCCAAGCCGTAGAAACTCAGCGTCGCCAGCCCCAGCGTCACTGCCGCGTAAACCAGAAACAACAGGCCATGCCACGGATCCAGCACACGCGGTGCTTCGCCAAACCAATGGTTCTTCACCACCAGCAGCGGAAAATGGATCACATAGATGCCGTACGAGATCTTCCCGAGGTACATCAGCCACGGATGTTCCAACAGCGGCTTCTTCTCGGGCGACGCCACGCAATAAGCCACCGCCACGAAGCAGACCACGTTGAGCCAGCTGTAGCCCCACAGATAGGCGTGGTTCCGTGACAGGTACATGTCATACCCGAACGCAGGCCAGAACACGCCGCCCTGCCGGTGCATCACCAGCACATGCGCGACGCCGACCACGGCCGCCGCCAGCAGGCATGCCAGCAGGGTCCACCGGCGCACCGAGCGTCCCCATTCCGGCGCCACCACCAGCAGCGCGCCCATCGCGAACGCGTCCAGGCTGGCCAGCGGATTCACATAGATCGCCTGTCCCAGCAAGACATCCGTATAACCCCAACGACGCAAGCAGGCGGCCAGCGTGGCGCGGATCACAGGGCCAGACACAATCAGCGCCACCACCAACCGCCGAAATTGGACCGGTGTCAGCAGATAGACGACCGCCGGCCAGACCAGATAGAACTGCTCCTCGACAGCCAGCGACCAGAAATGAATGAAGCACGTCGAAACATCCGCGGCCGTCATCCGCAGGAAGTTCGTCGTATAGCTCGCCAGCCACGGCCAGCTCGCGTCGAACCGTGCGGGGACCTGCCACAGCAGGTACGTTAGCGCCGCCACGCCGATCGCCAGGTAGTTGAGGGGGAAGATCCGCAGCGTGCGTCGCCAGTAGAACCGCCCGAAATACCGAGCGGCCCCCTGCGTGCGCGTCTCGACGAGGCCTCGCGTGATGAGGAACCCCGAGAGAACGAAAAAGAGCTGCACGCCGGCCCAACCGGGAAAGCAGTAGCCGTAGTGGAACAGCACCACCAGGAGCACGGCGATTCCGCGAAGGCCATCAAGCGACCGATAATGCACCACGGCGAAGCCCTTCGCTAGGAAACGACCGATCCCCGCCAGCAGGATGCGCGGAGATCCACCTCACCCAACCACCCGCTTGATGGCTTGCTTGACGGTCCGCTTGCCATCGGCCAGCGACCGCCGCAGGTTCTCCACGGGCATCGCAACCCAGCGTTTCCAGTGTTCATCCGGTCGGGCTCGAAAGATCGTGGAGTGGCTCAGCTCGTGGATGTCGCTGCCCGCGTAGTGCGTGTAGTAGTAGGCCGCGAAACTCTTGCGACTCTCGGTCACCGGACAGGTGACAGCCGTCACTCCATGGAAGCTGATTTCGTTCGTCTCGAAGACAATGCACCGATTGAAGATCGGGGCGAGTCGATGGTGGCAGTGCCGCACCTTCTTATCCCACAACTCCAGACACCCGCCCCACTCCGGCTTCCACCCCGGATTGAGGAACAGGATGATGTTGAGGCGACGATGCAGCTGGCGATCCGTGATGAAGTTAAAATCCAGATGGACATCCAGATGCCCGCGCGGCCCGGTCTGGTGCAGTCCGCCTCCCGCAAGCGACGCATCCGCAAGCAGGCCGCTGATGCCCGTGATCTCCGACATCAGCTGGAGGAACTCTGCACAGGCCAGCAGGTCATTCAGCGAGCGAACACCGCCGCGGAAGGTGCTGGAGTCCGTGACCTGGACCTTGCCGCGCTCATTGACTGCCCGGAACTCCTTGCCAACGCCCTTCGCCTGTTCAAACGAAGGAAAATCACGCAGCACCTGCTCGGCGAATTCCGGCTTCAGGAAGTTGTCCATGCAGATGTTCGGAAATGGCTCCGCCGTCTGGAAGCGACGAGCACACGCAGGAACATCCAAGGGATTCAAATACTGCCAGACGTCCATCGGCGTCACACCTCACAAACAATTGAATCAGAGTCGGCTCTACTTTAATCGCGCCTCCGAGAAACTTATCCACCACGCCGAAAAAATATCCGCCGGGCGTGCCGCCGGGACAGCGAACTGGCCAATATCCGATCGCACGGCACCTGCCCAGTTCAAAGAATGAACCGAGCGATGCATCGAGTCCTTGACGAACCTGCCCGATATCGAGTTACTCGCGGCTCGACCGTTCGCGCGTCTGCGACAGGATAGCTTGACGATACTGGTCGGGCGTATCGAGATCGCAACGAAACCGCCAGACAGCCTCAGCCAGAGTCGCGTCGGCATCCGTCAAAATGCCGTTACAATCCCCGAACATGGGGTGGAGAATGAAACTCGGTTCGATGTCGACGGACAGCCAGCGATGCCGCGTCAGCAGATCGCGGATGCCTTGCTGCGGCGTCAGCGACGGTACTGCGCTGGCGAGAAACCAGGGGAGCAGCACCGGATGGCCCCGATGGCCGGCGAGGTGCGGAACTAGGATACAGGGATCAGCGGTCGCGTGGGTCTTCAAGAGACGATCGATCACACCGGACGAGAGGAACGGCAGATCGGCCGGCGCGAGAAGCCACGCATCGTGATCGACCGGATGGCAATCGCTTTCGATCTGTTGGAGTGCCGCGAGCACGGACGCCTTCATGTCGGGCGGATCGCTGACGGGCCGCACAACGGTCGTGCGTGGGCCGGCGGCCGCTTCGTGCGTTAAGACGTCATCGGCTCGCGCAACGACGAAGATCTGGTCGACCGCACTGCGTCTCCAGGCGGCGAGCACCTGCTGCAGCACCGTGGAACCGTTCCAGGGCAGCAGCAGCTTGGGCTGCTTCATGCGGCGGGATTGCCCGGCGGCGGGCACGATGGCATAACTGCGAAACTCGCGCACGGTCGACTGCCCCTGGTTTCCGTCGCGGAAGAACCCTCCCATAACAACGAGTGCCTCGCACGCCCTGGATGCTCAAGATGCCCCGGATGCCCAGTACACTTCCGCCGACGGGTCCTCCGAGTATACACAAATGACGATCTCCAGCGCCCCTTCGACACCGCCCTCGGAAGGACTTCCCGCGTGGTGGAACGACTTCGCCGACGCGCTGCGACGAAGCGGAGGGACGGTAGTGGCGTTGACGGGCGCGGGACTGTCGGCGGAGAGCGGACTGCCGACCTTCCGAGGCACGGAGGGTTACTGGACCGTGAACTCGCGCGAGTACACGCCGCAGCAGATGGCGACCTGGAGCACGTTCGCGGCGGCGCCTGACGAAGTATGGCGTTGGTACTTGTACCGCGCGCGTCAATATCGCGTGGCCGAGCCGAACGATGGCCACCGCATCCTGGCGCGATGGGAAGCGTTGCTGGGCGATCGCTTCCACCTGGTGACGCAGAACGTCGACGGCTTGCATGCGCGAGCGGGCAGTTCGCCGGAGCGTACGTCGGCGATCCACGGCGACCTAGGCTGGATGCGATGCAGCCGGGAGTGCGGTGTGGAGCGGTGGAGGATCCCCGCGGAGTTGACCGACCGCACGGCCTGCCGTGACGCAATGCTGGACGAGCGTGAGCGATCGTGCCTGCGCTGTCCAGCGTGCGGAAGCTGGTCGCGGCCGCATGTCCTGTGGTTCGACGAGTGCTATGACGACCGGAACTACGACGCCACGCGGGCCTTGACGAAGGCGCGAGACGCGGAGTTGCTCGTGGTGATCGGAACCTCCGGCGCGACCAACCTGCCGCTGACGGCGGCGTTGGAATGCCTGCGAGCAGGCGGGCGAGTGATGGAGATCAACCTATCCCCGACCCCATTCACACGACTGGCGGAACAGTCAGGCGGCCGCCTGCTGACCGGCCCCGCGACGCGATGGCTGCCGGACCTCCTGAAGCCCTTCGATCACAGGCCCCCGGGTGCCGCGGAGCCCACCCCGGATTGACACCAACACCCCCGAAGGTTTAGATTCCTGAGCGATCCGAGTGAGCCGAGCGGCCTACTCGATCACCCGGACGCGCAGTGCACGAAGCGAGTGCCGTGCAAGACATGCACGAGACACGGGGCGATTAGCTCAGTTGGTTAGAGCGCCACTCTTACAAAGTGGATGTCGGGGGTTCGAGTCCCTCATCGCCCATCGGAAATCTGCAAAAACCTCGGGAAAACACGTGTTTCCCGAGGTTTTTGCATTTTCGGTATCGTCGCTTGCAGCCGTTTGCGAGGCCTTGCGGACGCTTACTGCTTCGGCTTTTGCTTCGCCTTTTCGGTCTCCGTTTTCTGCCTCCGCGATGTTGTCTTCAAGGCCATCCTCCGCGTCTTCCTTCGGTCCCGATCCGGCCGACGACTTCGGTTCACGGGGACCGAAAATCGAGGAGGCGATCGTCAAGTCGGCCTGCGTCACCGTCCAGTAGTGCTCCTGGGCTACCTGCTGGGAATGTCCGCAGATGGCCGAAGCGACATGCGCTGGCAACGCACGGGCGAAGTCCGTGGCGGCCGAGGCACGCAGGTTCTGCCACAGCTTGGGCCACTGCTTGACGCCTGCCCGACGGATGATCTTCATCAACGTCGTCCGCAGATTGCTGGCCGAGTTGATGTCGGGAAAAACCTGGTCGGCATCCGTCGGCGCTCCGCCCGCATCGACGCTCGCCAACCTCCGCAGTGCCTGCAACTCCACCACCAACTGGTCGGACATCGGCACGATGCGTTTGGCTCGACAGGCGTGGTGCGCCGTCTTGGGCGACTCCGCAATGGTGAGCAGCCGCTTCTCCCAGTCGACATGCTGCCATCGCAGCACCGTGACCTCGCTGGGAATCCTGAGGCCCGCGTGGCGAGCGAGGCAGAGCAGCGCCCGCCAACGCGGACAATCGGTGGCCGCGAGCACACGGTCAAAATCCTCGGCAGGGACGTAGTGCTGGCGTTCCTTGTTCGATCGAACCGTGGCGGCAAGGCCCTGGAACGGGTTGCGGGAGATGAGGCCATCGTCGACAGCCTGCTTGAAGATCTGCCGACAGAGACTCGTCCGGCGACGCACAGTGTTCAGGGCAAGGCCCTTGGCAGCTTGTCCCTGACGCGGCTTGTCCCGATGGTTGGTCCCCTCCAGCCAGGTCCGAAAGGCACGGGCATCTGCCGGCGTGATCGTCGATAACTTGCGATCCTCGCCGAAGTAGGCCAGCAGCCGCCTGCGGGTATGCTGGTAGAAGGTCCAGGTGCTCGGCTTGACCTC
>JBIIEC010000527.1:0-3729 GCA_044238045.1 Pirellulaceae bacterium
CTTGCGGCCGGTGCCAGATGGTGATGCCCGCCGGCACGCGAGGCGTAAACTTCGGACGCAGGTGATCGCTGTGAAAACCATGGTCCGAGACCAGCATGATCGATGTGTCCGGCCCCGCCAACTGCATCAGCCGCTGCAGCATCAGGTCGTGCACGAAATAGATCTGGGTGACGACATGCTGGTAGATCTCGAAATCCTCGTCGGTGATCCCCTGCATCTTCGGCGGATGGTAGTGCATGAACTGGTGGCAGACCTCGTCGATCGTCCGATAGTAGACGGCGAAAAAGTCCCAGTCGGGGTCCAGTTCCATCAGCCGCACGGCCGCGTGATGGGCCGAAAACGCTTCGGCCAGTCGCCGCGCCAGATGCCAGATACGCTGGTCCTTGGCTTGGTCCACGCGATGCGCCTGCGGCACGAAAAGCCGCAGCACTTGATCCGGATCGAGCTTGTACGGGCTGACTCGCTCGCCGTTGAGCAGCTCGGCCAGTTCCGGTGGCCAGTAGGTGCCCGGTGGCGGCGGAGGCCAGTCGGCGGGATCCGATTCGGGAGCCACCTGCGGCGTATGGCCGTACATGTTCGAAACCATCTTGCCCCGCCCTGCGTCGCAAACCAGTTGACGATGTGGCTCCTGAGCCCATGGTCCGCCAGCATTTCCCAGACCGTGCGACATTTGCGAGTCGCCGCTGAAACGGGCACGATCGACTCGCTGCGCGGGTCCACTTCCGTGAATCCAGGCACGCCATGGTGATAGGCCATCTTCCCCGTGGCGATCGACGTCCAGAGCATCGGCGACAACTGCGGCTCCAGCGTCGTCAGGTTGCCACTCACGCCCGTATCCACCAGACGCTCCAACCCCTGCATCCCGCCCCGGTCCATCAGCGGATGAATGATCTTCCAATCGGCGGAGTCCCACCCTACGAGAAGCAGTCGTTTTTTGGCCATGAGTCGATTATCGGGCTGGATTGGGGAACGAGACAACGGCCGGAAATATGCTCAGGGGTCAGGCCTCTTGGTTGCAGATGAATCACCCTGACCGCTCAGTGGAAGCAGACTATACCCAAGAGGCCTGCCCCCTTTGCATAGCTCAAAAAAAAGCGTGCCTCCCGGGGAGGAGGCACGCTGCAAGAAGATTCAATGGGGGCCAAGCCCCTGGGGCTGGAGGCCTGCTAAGAGGCCAGTTCCGCGTTTTCCCCGGAAGCTCCCTCGGCCGATTCGCGGCGATTCTTGCGCCACTGGTTCAGCGCCGTGCCGCCCATCAGCAAAGCCACCATCGCGCCGCTGCCAGGCTCCGGAACCGCGCCCCCCGTCGCACCCGCCGCGATGGGGGTGTTCGCGGTGGTCTCGTACGCCGCGCCCAAGACCTGCCACTGACTCACTCCGTCCCACGTCACCTTCAACCAGCCGTAGTTCCAGTCCGTTCCACTGTTCGAGGAGAACCGGAAGCCCATGTAGCTGTTCGGGCCGAACGCGGGCGACACGTTATTCACGTTGACGTACGTCCCCCTGTTTTGGTCGTAACGAAACGCGGTCTTGTCAGAAGACGCACTGAAAGTCGAGGTGCCGGAGATAAGCGATCCCGCGGAAAAATTCGTGGGATTCGCCATGACCGAGGTGCTGTTCACGGCAAACTGCAACGGATTAGCGCCGGAGTTGAGAGAGTCGCCGTCCAGTCCAAAGTAGTAGTCATTGCCGTCCTGGTGGTCGTTGTAGATCTCCAGCCTCCCGCCACCAGCGACCGGCCAGTTGTTGAACGTAGCTGTGCCGCCAGGCGCCAAGCCGCCGTTGACGCCGCTGATGTTGGGACTGGTGATACTGATGGTCACGATCGACGCCTCGGCCGATGAGGCCAGCGCAGCAACTCCAACTCCGGCCGCAAGATACTTCTCGACCACCAATCGGCGGCGCCGTCGGGCCGCTCGCAACATGGAACTACTCATCGAACGATCTCCCCCGCTGAATTTTCAAAGTGATCTGAAAACGCCCCGGCAACCCGAGGTCATAGGCTCTGCCGACCTCCTCAAACCCTCCATCATGCGAGCGGGCTTGTGGCGGTCCGAGCAGCAAACTCGGCCGTAATCAATACACCGCCTGGACACAATAGGCACCCTAGGAAATTTTTACCTGACAGTCCTCGGTGGATTCAAAGGGGTCAGACCCCTTTGATCTAGTAAAATCCCCTCGGGTGCCGTACCGAAGCGGACTAAGTCAAGGAGGCCTGACCCCTCGGGTTGGGTCGTCCGCCTGCGAGTTAATTCAAAGGGGTCAGGCCTCTTTACATGTAGCCGAATCCCCCTGGGTGCCGTGTGGAAGCGGACTATGTCAAAGAGGCCTAACCCCTTGGGGATGGGACGCAAAAAAAGCGTGCCCCAAGAAGGAGGCACGCTGCAAGAGGATTCAATGAGCAGAGTCAAAGGGGTCAGGCCTCTTTGCTGCAGACGAATCCCCCCGGGTGCTGTGTGGCCAGAGACTACATCAAAGAGTCCTGACCCCTTTCGATTGCTGCAAATCAGATGGCTCACCTGAAGGAACCGGTTCCACTTCCGTTACTGCGGCATTTTTCCAGACGATCACTGGCGTGTTCGTGGCCTTGGCACGCTCAATCACCTTCCGGGCTGCTTGCTCGAAGGCGGCGTCCGCGAGCTTGGTCAACGGTTGGTCATTCTTCCTTTTCACGGGACAACTCCGCTTGTCGTTGGATCTAGCCAGCCAAGTCAAAGGGGTCATGCCTCTTTGATGCAGAGGAATCTCCCCGGGTGCTGTGGGGCCGAAGACTACGTCAAAGAGGCCTGACCCCTTTGGGTGGGTCGTCCGCCTGCGGGCCGTTTGCCCTTGCCGCTGGGGCCCGCCAGCATCTTGAGGTTGCCCGGGCCCAGCAGTTCGTCGATCCGCTGCCGCATCTCGGCGTTCACCTCGACGCTCATCTTTCCTGACTTCAACTGCACGCGGGTGCCGTCGGCCAGTCCGAGCACTATCTGCAGTTCGCACGGGCCCGGGTAGGCGCGCACGATCTCCCGCAGCGCCGTCAGCGCCCGCTCGCCGTGCTTCTCCTCCAGCACGCGGACGGCGATGCCGCGTGTGAACCGCGCACCCAAGTCCTCCAGCGGGATCAGCTCGTTGACAATGAAGTTGATCTCATCGCCGCCGCCGCGGCGGTCGATGACGCCGCGGACCGCCAGGATGTTGTCCGCCTGGACGAGGTCGCCACAGAGGGCGTAGTCATCCGGCCAGAGGATGCAGCGGGTGATGCCATCGAGGTCTTCCAGGTCGAAGTTCGCGTACTTGGTCGCGGTCGCTCCCGGCCGCAGCTTGCGCACATGGGCGATCTTGATCGACGAGATCATGCCGCCCAGCATGACTTCCGCGCGATCGGCCATGCCGGCCAGTTCGGTGGATGACGAGCAGAACGTCTCGAAGACCGTTCGATGTTCCTCCAGCGGATGGCTGCTGAGGTAGAATCCGAGCACCTCTTTTTCCGCCAGCAGTTTGTCCCGCTCGGGCCATTCCGGCACATCGGGCAGGGAAAGGTTGACGGCGGCCGGGCTGGCCTCCTCCATGTCGCCGAAGAGGCTTTTCTGTCCGGACCGTCGATCGGCCAGCGCCGAAGCTCCCGCCTGCAGTGCGCGATCCAGCACGGCCATCAACTGGGCGCGGCGAGCTCCAAAGGCGTCGAACGCGCCGGCCTTGACGAGCGTCTCGATGGCCGCGCGATTGCAGGCGGCCGGGTCCACG
>JBIIEC010000528.1:0-3728 GCA_044238045.1 Pirellulaceae bacterium
GAGGACTCCGCCGCGACGCGAAACACTTCGTGCACGACCGGCCCCGCGAGCGAGCTGGAGCTGCGAACCTCCACACGCCCCGACTCCGCGAATACGGCCGCGTGGATGCCGTCGGTTTCCGTGATGCGGCGCGGCGCCGTGGTCTTCCCGGACAACGCGACGCGATAGAGATGGGTCTCCGTCGGATCCTCGCCGGCCGCCACGATCAGCGCATCGTTCGCCTCGTCCACTCCCAGCAGTCGGCGATAGTTCAGCGCGGGCTCCGTCAATGGACGCACGAGCGTTCCATCGCTCGTCCGCAGTTCGACCTGCCAGTGTCCCAAGCGTTCGGAACTCCACAGGAAGTGACGTCCATCGGACAGCCAACGCGGCATGGAGTCGTCCAGGTTCAACCACGCTTCGTCCGTCTCGACCAGCAGCGGCCGCACTTCGCCCGACTGCGCGTCCACGGCGTACAGCACCTGTTCGGTCTGCTCGCGGTTCTGCACGAGAATCGTCAGCGGCGCGTTGGCTTTCCACTGCACGGAGGCCAGGTACGGATACCGCTCGTGATCCCAGGCCACCCAGGTCGGTTCGCCTCCGTCCACCGGCCGCACGGCGAGGCGCACGCGGGCGTTGTTGCGCCCCGGCCGCGGATAACGCCACTCGTTCGGCGCCTTGTCCGGACGCGTCGGGTCGGCGATCTGCCAGACTTCGACCTGCGACGTATCGGTCTCTTGGCAGGCGATGTGCCGCCCGTCGGGCGACCACCAGTAGCCGTGCATGCGGTTCATCTCTTCCTGCGCCACGAACTCCGCCGTGCCATGCGAGAGCGTGGACGATGCGTCGTGCGTCAGCGGTCGCTCGCTGCCCGACGCGAGGTCGATGACCCGCAGGTTGCCGTCGCGCACGCACGCGAGCTTGTCGCCAGCGGGCGAAAACTGGGGATCGACCGGAAAGCCTGCGTCGCTGCGATACTCGCGCACGGCGCCGGTCGCGCGCTGGAGCACATAGAGCGACCCGGAGAGCGGCACGAGCACCTGGCGTCCATCGTGGTTGAGCTGGAAGTCGGCGATGCCTCGCGCGGCCATCCGCATCCGCTCGCGACGCGCGAGTTCCTCGACCGACAGCTGCTCCTGGCCGCCGGCCAGCAGCTGTTCCGCGGAGGCCAGTTTGCGTTCCTGGCCGGTCGCTGTATCCAGTTCGTACAGGTCCCGCACGAAGGAACGCGGACCCGATCGCACGTACAACACCGCGTCACCGTCGCGCGTGACGCGGAAGCCGGTCGGATGTCCCAGCGTGTAACGGAACGTCGCCGCGTAGTCGCGCAGGAAGCCATCGCCTTCTTCGGCCAACGCCCGAGGCGCCGGCAGCCCGGTCGCCAGCGCGGCAGCGGCCAGCACGCCTGCCAGCAACGTTCGCAGCAGGCCCCTCGGCCACCTCCATGCACACCCGAAAGCCCGTGGACGCTCGACGGTTGCTCGCATGCGAAGAATCTCTCCCGCGTGGAATCGATCGTTACAGGACCCGGATGTCGCCGCCCTGCTTGCCGGGAGCCGACCGACGCCGGAATTGGAGGTAGCACCAGACGCTCAACAGCAGCAGCAGCCACTCGACAACCGCTACGCCATAGGTGGTTGTCGAAAAGCCGCGAAAGGCCAGGAACCCCAGCGAGCGAAAGACAACCAGGCAGGAGTGGATCAGCAAGCATCCCCCCAGCACCGCTTCGGTCCAGTCAGGACGATACCAGGGAGCGAAAAAGAGCAGGCCCAGTCCCAACTGCAGTCCGCCATAGACGGTCAGGTATTCCGACTGGCCCGTTCCCGGATGCAGCGTGAAGCCTACAGCCTGCGCTGTCGCGGCAGGCGACATGATGCACCAGAACGCCAGTGCCCAGTAGGCCAGCCCCACCACCGTCAGAAAACCTCGCGCCATGCACTCTTCCTCCAGCTGCTTTTTTTCGCTCGATACGCCCGTGGCCACGCAGGGGTGACGACACCGGGTCACTGGGACGCCCTGGCAACACCGGGCTACCCGGGACGCGTCACTCCGTCCGCGAACCGAGTGGCGGCAGTCGCCGGGCGGTCAGTCCGAGCATTACCAGCGACCAGCCGTGGAAGATCATGTCGATGCCCAGAAAGATGCCGATCACCTGCAGGCCGCTGGACGGCCATCCGTTCCAGATGGAGATGCCCAGCAGCGTGCTCACGATGCCATGCAGCAGGATCCAGGGCCAGTTCGGGAAGCGGACGGCCACGGCGATGCAGATGCGGAAGATGCCGGTGAACACCAGGAACAGGGCCACCAGCAACGTCAACTCGACCGCCGACTCCACCGGATGCCGCCAGATGAACAGCCCGCACACCGCGTACAGGATGCCGCTCAACAGCCCCAGGAAAAAACCGCCCCACTCGCGGACGCCGAACGACTGGACGATCTGCGACACGCCCGCGAACATCAGCAGGGTGCCGAGCACCAGCATGGTGGACAGCGTGGCCATCAGCGAGTGGCCAAGTGCGAAAGCACCCAGTGCGATCAGCAGCACGCCGAGCGCCAGGAACCAGCCCCAGCGGCGCCGTAACTCTTCGATGCCGACGCGAATCAGGGGAGCAAGCGGCAGGGCAGGTTGGGGATCCATGAGGTAGCTCCTTGGTGCGCGAGCGTAATGAGTCGGGACAGAGACTTGGAGCGCCATGGTATCGCCCGGCGCTTCAAGGGCCTAGCAGAGTAGTCGTCGTATGCAGCCAAATTAGCGCGAAACCGCCAGCCCCGTGGCAGGCGATGTAGGAATGCGCTGGGGCGTCGAGTACAACGGAAGGGGAGGCAAACGGGCAGGTTTCATTTTCTGGAGCCGTCGATGCGGATGATGGGCACGAAGTGGACGCCGTGGTGGGTGATCCTGGGGATCGTGGTGCTGCTGCGCGCGTCGGCCGTGATCGCCGAGGATGCGGCGGTGGATGCGGTGCGTCCCGAGGACCTGCAGTTCTTCGAGACGTCTATCCGGCCGTTGCTGGTGGAGCATTGCCAGGCGTGCCACGGTGCGGAAAAGCCGAAGGGCGGTCTGCGGTTGGACTCGGCTGCGGCCTTGCGTGCGGGCGGTGAGTCGGGAGCGGTGGTGGTTGCTGGCGATTCGGCGGCCAGTCTGCTGATGGCGGCCGTCCGCTACGAAGGGCTTGAGATGCCGCCCGCCGGCCGCTTGCCGGCGGAGAAGGTCGCACTGCTGGAGGAATGGATCCGCCGCGGCGCGCCGTGGCCCGGAGAGGGAAACGAGGCGGCGCCCGTGCGTCGCACGGCCACGGTGACCGACGAGGATCGCCAGCACTGGGCTTTCCAGCCGGTAAGGCGTCCGGAATTGCCCGACCATCCGCCGACCGGTTCGCGCGAAGCTCGCGCCAACGCGCAGACGCAGCCGCTGGACCGTTTCATCGAAGCACGTCTGCGGGCGGAGGGCATGGAGGCGAACGGTCGGGCAACGCCAAGGGCCTTGGTACGCCGCGCCTTCTTCAACCTGATCGGCCTGCCACCAAGCGCGGAGGAGATGGACCATTGGTCCGCGCGACTGTCTGCGTCCGATGCGGCCGACAGCGAAGCGGCCTTCGGTGAGCTGGTCGACGAACTGCTGACGCGACCCCAGTACGGCGAGCGTTGGGGACGCCACTGGCTGGATGTCGTGCGCTACGCGCAGTCCAACGGCTACGAACGCGATGGCGAGAAGCCGTACGCTTGGCGGTATCGCGACTATGTGATCC
>JBIIEC010000529.1:0-3726 GCA_044238045.1 Pirellulaceae bacterium
ACCTTCCGCTCCAAGTTCCCCACTCGGGCAACTTCCCCACCGTGCGAGTCCCGGCAGTCGCCGCCTGCGACCCAACACTCAAAAGGGGCTGGAGCGTTGGGGATGCGGCTGAACGACGGAGAACGCGGCGAGGGCATGCCTGCGGGTCGAGCGACGGACGCGCAAGGCCGCTGCTAGACTCGACGCTTCTTCGGAGGACGGCAGCCGTTGTGCGGAATCGGCGTGCAGTCTTCCAGCGACTTCACATTCAAGCCGGCGGCCTGCAGCGCGGTGATCGCGCTCTCGCGACCCGACCCCGGACCGTTGACTCGCACATCCACATCCTTGACGCCAAACTTCACGGCCTTCTCCGCGGCCTGCTGAGCCGCGCACTGACCGGCGAACGGAGTGCTCTTGCGGCTTCCCTTGAAACCGCAGGTGCCCGCGCTCGCCCAGCACAGCGTGTCGCCCTTCGTGTCGGTGATCGTCACCGTCGTGTTGTTGAACGTGGCCCGGATATGGACCACGGCCACCGTCACATTACGACGAGCCTTTCGCTTCTTAACCGATGCTGCTGCCTTCGCCACGACCCATTACCTCCCAACTCACCCGAAACTGTTAAAACCTCGCACGGGCCCGGCCGCCTCATTCATTACGGCCACCACCCCCCGTGACTCGCTCGCCCTGCCAACTCGGCGAACGAGCTCCTGTTCGATTGTGTCCCGCCTGGGTATCGCGACCGTCCGCTTATCGCAGCGGTCGATCTGCCGCGAATGCCGACGACGAACGACCACTCCCGTGGATCCGCCGCGACCAGGACACTGCACTCTTGCTTCGCCAGCCATGCCGCGCCGGATGCCTTCGCGACACCCGCCCTCAACTGGGCCGGCAAGCCAAGCAAAGACTAACGCAGGTCCTTGACGCCCTTCTTTCCGGCGACCGTCTTCTTGGGACCCTTGCGCGTGCGAGCGTTCGTCCGCGTTCGCTGGCCGCGCACCGGCAAGCCGCGGCGATGGCGGATGCCTCGATAGCAACCGATGTCCCGCAGACGAGAGATGTTCTGCGCCACTTGGCGACGCAGAGGACCCTCGACCGAGTACTCGCGTTCCATCAAGGAGGCCAGACGAGCCACCTCGTCCTCGACGAGATCGCGTGCTCGCTTGTCGGGATCAATGCCCGTCTTCTGGCACAACTCACGAGCCGTCTTCTCTCCCACGCCGTACAGATACGTCAGGGAGACGACCGTCTTACGATCGTTCGGAATATCCACACCAAGAATACGAGGCATCGCTCAAAAACTCCGCGCTGGCACTTACGGTTCAGCTTAATCTTCGGCCGCCTGACCACGCACAGGGCCAGCATGCCGCTCGCATACACTCTATTTCAGTTTCCGGACCGGCCACTCTCTCCAGGGCTTGGCCATCATGACCGCCCTGCAGGACCTTTCCTGAATCCACACTTCTCCCATCGCAACGGGCCTCCCCAACTCGGCAGGCTCGATGCGACTGCAAGCTGGCAATCAACTCAGGAGACCCCTGATCTCCAGCCGAATCGCTCGCTTGTCTCTACTGCGACTCGCCGGGCTCTTCTGCCGGGCTTCTCGCATCGGGGCAGACACAGAGCACGGCCCTGTTCTTTCCCGAGTTCTTGCGTCCGAATCAGGCGGCGATTCAACGCATCCCACCTGTGAGGTCCGTTTCCCCTTCCGCCCGAAGCATCCTTCGAGCCGAAACGGCCGGTCACATGGGAGGTGACGCGGGCCTCTCCTTAACCCTGACGCTGCTTGTGTCGGGGATTGTTGCAAATCACAAACACGCGGCCGCGGCGACGAACTACCTTGCAGTTCTCGCAGATCCGCTTCACGCTCGCTCGCACTTTCATGGCTTGACCCTGCTAAGAATCTCAAACGCTTTCGATACCGAACGGGCCAGTATAAGCAAACCAGCAAACCAGGGAAAGACCCGTTTCTGAGCCGAATTTAAGTTATCGGCCCGTGGCCCGGCCCGCCCGTAGTCGCCCTCACCGGCGGCCCGAACCATCCTCAGAACAACGCAGCTTAACCGCCGCAGGCCTCCCGCAAAACCCAGGGTATCCAAATAGCCCAGAGGTGCGCGGCGGTGAGCCGGCACCGGAACCGCTGTACGCCGGGGAAACCAGGGCCTGAAAACGACGGCGGGCGAGATAAAACAGGCAACTTACGTCGCCTCAGGCGTCCAACCGCGTGTTGCCCGACCGTCTGGCGGCAGCCAGCCCCACGAGGCCGGCCAGGGCGAGAGCGGCCGACGCTGGTTCCGGGACGCTGAAACCAGTCGGCCCCACGGCCGCTTCCGCATATCCGCCCTCCTGCAGCGCCAGCACGAGATCGGCGGAGCGAAACCGGAGGTCGCCGTCGAAATCGCCCTCCCGCCAGCCGACCTCCCGATCCAGTTCGTAGCCGCCCGCTTGGAACAGCGTGACCAGATCCCCGCTGTCGAAGACGCCATCCAGGTCGGCGTCGCCCGCCGTCGTCCCGAGACGCTCCCGGACCCACTTCCCACGGTCCGCGCCGTCGACCACGCCATTCCGGTCCTCGTCGTAGGCAAGATCCCCTCGCCCCATCGCCAACGCCTGCAGATCCAGGTCGTCCGCATCCAGGACGCGATCGCCGTTGTAGTCGCCGGGCACCAGCGGCTCGTCCGCGGATACCAGCGACCAGCCGACGTTGACGGGCGTCGTCATGGAGTCGACATCGCGGGAGAGCGGCAGGAACACCCGCGGATCGAAACCGTCGAGCCACTCGCCCGGGGCCGTCCACAGCTCCAGCCCCGCGTCGCCTCCGCGTTCGAAGTGGTACGCCGCCCATGGGTAGGCCTGTCCTTCGCGCAGTTCGATCACTCCGAGAGCCACCGATCCCAGCAGGCCACGCATCGTGGCCAGTTGGACGGAACCGTCGACCGCCGTCACCAGTTCGCCGCCCTGCCAGGCGGACAAGAAGTTGGCACCTTCGAGCGCCACGTGTGCTCCATCGTTGGCGAACAGCGCCACGGTCATGCGGTGGAGTTCCCCGGGAACCTCATCGCGGTCGTCCACTCTCATCTTGCCACGCACGCCGGTCGCGAACTGATCCTGGGTCCCGCGTCCCGCAGCCTCCAGCGGAAACAGGTCCACCCAAGTTTCGGGCAGCCCCGCGCCGGGCCGCCCGCAGCAGATGCCGTCGGCGTCGCGCAGCACCACGGTGTCGACCTCCGATCGGCCGCTGTCCGTCCCGTCACGCCGGGCAGCTTCCGCGACGGTGGCCGCCTCGAACGACGACTGCACGGCTCCGCCTCGCGCGGCATCGACGTTCCACACCAGCGCCGGTTCGCTCAGCTGCACCATCGCCGACCGGGCATGGGCACGGATCAGCCGACTGTCACCGACGGCCTGCCAGGCGACATCTTCCGCCAGCCGGTGTTCGCCGAGCGCCGTGGTAACCTCCCAGAACGCATCGCCGCGACTGGACCAGGTCATGAATCGAAACGCATGCTGGCCTGCGGGCAGGTCCAGCACGCCGCGAGTGGCCGCATCGCCCGTGAGCAGGGGGTAATACAGCACTCTCGGATCCACCGCATCCACGAGGCCTTCGCCTGCGGCCGCCGGGCCTTCGCCTGCTGCCGCCAGAAACGGAGCATCCCCGATCGACAGCGCGAAGCCATCGCTCGAGTGCACATTCACGGTGTAACGTCCGGACAAGGGGACATGCACGGTCCCCTGCACCACGGTGATGCG
>JBIIEC010000530.1:0-3725 GCA_044238045.1 Pirellulaceae bacterium
TAGCACGGTCTTCCCGATCGCTGCCCTGCCGTACAACGCCACGGCGACGCAGTCGCATCCGGACGAGGAGGCCACGCGCTGGGTCGACTACGACATCAGCGTCGCCGCCAGCTATCTCCGGGAAGGCCAGAACTACCTCTATATCCAAGCCCTGAACGAAGCCGCCAACGGCAACGACTTCCTGATGGACTTCCAGGTGGCCGTCTCCACGAAACGCACCGAAACGTCGCCCGGGGTCATCAAGTACACGGGGCCGATCACGGTGGATAAGAATACCCGCGTCACCACCCGCGGCCTGAATCCGACGACCAAGAAGTGGACGTCGTTCGCGGAGTACAACTATGTGGTGGATGCGCCGTCGCTGGCCATCACGGAGCTGAACTACAACCCGTACGCTCCGACGAAGGAGGAACTGGCGGCGAATCCGGCGGCGGACAACGATGACTACGAGTTCATCGAGATCAAGAATGTCGGCGCGAAGACCACCAACTTGATTGGCGTCACCTTCACCGGCATCGACGCGACCCTCGGCAGCGTGGAACTGGCGCCCGGTGAGCTGGGCGTCGTGGTCCGCAACAAGGCCTCCTTCCTCGCTCGCTATGGCAACTCCGCCAAGATCCTCGGCGAGTTCGCCGGCGGTGCGCTGAACAACGCCGGAGAGACGATCACGATGAGCGACTCGCTGGGCAATGTGCTGCTGGATTTCGCCTACAGCGATTCGTCGCTGTGGCCGCAGTCGGCGGACGGCAATGGGGCGACCTTGGAGCTGAAGAGCGCGAATTTCACGGCCGCCGACCAGTATGGCAAGTACTATTCTTGGCAAGGAAGCACCGAGTACGGCGGAACGCCCGGCAAGGCGGGAGCGGGTCCGGTTGGCGTGGTCATCAACGAGGTGCTCTCGAACGCCCGCGATGGACAGTCGGATGCCATCGAACTGTTCAACTCGTCCAGCCAGCCGGTCAACCTGGGCGGCTGGTTCCTCAGCGATTCCTCGCAGCAGCTGCTGAAGTACGCCTTCCCGCCCAACACCGTGCTCGGTCCCGGCCAGTATCTGGTGGTGACGGATAAGCAGTATGACGCCGATCCAAACACCGGATTCGGCCTCAGTGGCATCGATGGCGATGACCTCTGGCTGGTTGCCGCCGTGGACGGCAAGGTCCGCAGCATCATCGACGATGTCCATTTCGGCAGCTCGCTGGTGGGCGAATCGTTCGGCCGCATCCCGAACGGCTCGGGACGCCTCACGCCGCTGCTGAAGACGGAGCTCGGCGCGCTGAACACCACGCCGCGCGTCGGTCCGGTGGAGATCACCGAACTGAACTACAGTCCGGGCGAGCCATCGGCGGAAGCGTTGGCGATCTATCCGCTGCTCACATCGGGCGACTTGGAGTTCATTGAAATCCACAATCCGCAGGCCAAGGCGGTGAGCTTGGAGGAGTGGCGGGTGCGCGGCGGCGTGGCGTTTAATTTCGCTCCCACCGAGCAGATCAACGCGGGCGAGACGGTGCTGCTGGTCAGCTTCAATCCGGCCAACCCAGACAACGCCCAGCAGTTGGCCGCGTTCCGCAAGCACTACAAGATCGACAGCTCGGTCCGCATGTTCGGTGGTTACACGGGACAGATGGCCAGCAATGGGGAGCGGATTACGCTGCAGCGGCCCGACCTCACGCAGGCCGGTGGCGCTCCGGGCCAGTACGCTCGCGTGATCGAGGACGAACTCGTGTTCGACGACCGGGCGCCGTGGCCCACGGCCGCCGATGGCCAGGGACGCTCGCTGCAGCGGAAAGGCCTGGCGACCTTCGGCAGCAACGCCGATTCGTGGTCGGGACTGGAGCCCACGCCGGGGGTCGCGCGTTTCGCGGGAGTCAAGGGCGACTTCGATGGCAACGGCGTGGTCGATGCCAAGGACATCAATCTGCTGTTCACGCAAATCCGTGCGGCATCGCCCGATCCGAACTACGATCTGAATGGTGATCGGCTGGTGGATTCGAACGACCGCGACTACATGATTCGCACCGTGCTTGGCACCGTTCCAGGCGATACCGACCTGGACCGCGTCTTCGACTCACGCGACCTCGTCCTGGTCTTCCAGATCAACGAGTATGAGGACAACGTTCCGCTCAACTCGAACTGGGAAGAGGGCGACTACAACGGCGACGGCGAATTCAACTCGCAGGACCTTACCTTCGCCTTCCAGGCGGGCGGATACGTGCAGGTCCGCGTGCCCGCGGCGGGTGCTCCGCTGGATGCGGTGGCCGCTGCGCTCGCCGCGGAAGGCGAGTCGCTGGAGGCAGAAGACGAGGGCCATGCGGACGCGCTGCCCGTGCGGCGGGCCGTTGCTGCCGTCGCCTCGAAACCCGTGGTGCTCGAACAACTGGCAGCTGCCACGAGTAACCGGGACGACTTCGGGGGGATCGTCGATGCGGCGATGAGCGATTGGCTGGAAGAGGCCGAAGACGCTGACGCCTGATGCGTCCGGAGGTTCCCGCAGTTGAGTCGGGAACCGCATGGTACGAAGCCCGCGCGTGAAGTCCGCCTGCGCGGAACGCGCGGAAGCTCATCGGCGACGATCTTTCGGGCGTCCGGGGCGTCTTCCCGGACGCCACCGGTGATTGTGCGGACCGTGAGCGGCGAGTACAACCGTGCGGTCGGCGTGCGCGGAGACCTGGCGCGCGGCGTTCCTGGTTTTGGTCGATTTCAATGGGAGCAGGTGACATGCGGAAGAGCACGGACGATCGACGTCGATTCATGGGGCAGGTGTTGGGAGTCGCGGCGGGCGTGACGCTGTTGGGCGATGGGGTGCTGCGCGACGCGTCGCTACAGGCGGCCGAGCATGATTTCGGCCCGTGGCCCATCGGCATCCAGAGCTACACGCTGCGGGAGTTCCCGGTGGACCAGGCGATCCGCCACATCGAGGGGCTGGGGCTGCATAACGTCGAGTTCTACAGCGCGCATCTCGCGCTGGATGCCAGCCAGGACCAGATCAACGCCATGCTGGACACGCTCAAGAAGGCGAAGATCCAACTGCGAGCCCACGGCGTGAACGGCTTCAGCGCGGACCACGAGAAGAACCGGGCCATCTTTGAGTTTGCCCGCAAGGCAGGTATCCGCAACATCACGGCCGATCCCGCGCCCGATTCGTTCGACAGCCTCGACAAGCTGTGCGAAGAGTACGACGTGCGGATCTGCATCCATAATCATGGACCCGGCCACCGCTATGATAAGCTGACCGACATCGAGAAGGCGGTGCAGGGCCGGCACAAGAACATCGGTGCCTGTATCGACACGGGCCACACGCTGCGCAGCAACGAAGATCCGGTTGCCTGGGTCAAGGCGTTGGGCCCGCGCGTGTTCGCGCTGCACATCAAGGACGTCGCGCAGAAGACGGCCCAGACGCACGACGTGATCATCGGCAGTTCGTTCCTGGACCTCGTGGGCCTGTTCAAGGCACTCAAGGCGATCAACTTCCCGGCCGACGGTTCGATTTCGCTGGAGTACGAATCGAGTCCGCAGAATCCGATCGACGACGTCAAGCAGTGCCTGCAGGCCGCCGTCGACGCACTGGCGAAGGTCTAGGGCAGTCCCCGTGTTCGCTAGGTCACGATGTCGCGGATCACGCGGCCCTCGACATCGGTCAGGCGGAAGTCGCGGCCGTTGTGGCGATAAGTCAGCCGTTCGTGGTCCAGGCCCATCAGGTGCAGGATGGTGGCGTGCAGGTCGTGGAC
>JBIIEC010000531.1:0-3705 GCA_044238045.1 Pirellulaceae bacterium
GGGCTTGGTGACTGTGGGCTTGGTGACTGTGGGCTTGGCGACTGTGGGCTTGGTGACTGTGGGCTTGGTGACTGTGGGCTTGGTGATTGTGGGCTTTACGGCTGCCGGCTTACCAACCGTGGGGGGCGTTTCCGGCGGGGTTGTGCCGCGTTTCCAGGCGGGGGGGAGTGACGAGACGCCTTGCAGGGTGATGCGCGGGCCTGCGGTTTCGCCTGGGGCGTCGGGGACCGTTGTCGTTGGAGGCGGCTCCTCGACGCGTGCTGCTGCGGGCGTTTTACCTGGCGCGGCCTGGATGGACAGCGGTCCCAGCGCTCGCGGCGTCTTGCCGGCACCGGGCACTCCGCTCAAGGTGCCAATCGTGAACCGTTTCTCGGTCGGGCCCAAACCCAGGTCAATACGCGGCGACGCGGGTTGGTCGCCGCCCTGCGCGTGCAGATCCCCGTCGTAAGCCTTCTTCAACGACTCGGTGGTCAGCGTCTGGTGGGCGAGTTGAATCTGCTGCGCGAGCGATCGCCACTCGTCCGTTCGCTCGGCGTCGGGTACTTGGTCGAGCTTTTCCTGCGCGCGTCGAGCGGCCGCAACGATCCGTGCCGGGTCTGCCTCGCCGAACGCGAGGCCGAGCAGGTCGTAGAAGTGGCGCGGCTCGCGGGGCAGGGCAAGCCAGATGCGGCAGCGATCGGAGATGGGTTGAGGCATGACGCGTTCCTTGTGCCATGCCATCATACTACGGGGCGTCTGGCGTGGGAAAGAACGTGCGCCGCGACGCTCCCTGTTTCGTTACTTGAGCAGTTTCTTGCCTCGCTTCAGCAGGTCGCTTGGCGAGCCGATGCGTGCGGTCAGCAGCGTGCGGATCTGCTGCATCTGCTCGTCGCCCACCTCCAGTCGCTCCAGGATCTTGCCGTGGTCGGCGGCCAGCTTTTCCTGCAGCTTGTCCAGTTCCTGATTCACCTCGGAGTCGGCTTTGGCGAGCAACTGCTGTTCGCGGGCCGCCAGTTCCTGCCGCACGGCCTGGTTGAGGCCGCTGGCCAGTTGGGGGCCGAGGTTGGAACGGAGTTCGTAGCGAGGCTTGAGGATGTCGCCTGACACCAGCAGTTCGGCTTGCAGCTGTTGGATTCCCGCGACCGCGGCCTGCAGGTTTTGCGGCGAAACGAACTTCGCATAGCGTTCCGGCACGATGGGCTGCAGCTGGAGCTGGTCCTGGATGACGGTGATCTTGCCCTGGAGTTCCCGGTCACGGATCACCAGTTCGGCGTGGACGCGAGCGGTGCCGGGCGCGATCTGGACGGCGAGCTGGCCGGGTTTGCCGAGTGTTTCGCCATTCTGTTTCCAGGCGGGCACATCGACGACCCACTGATCGGTCGGCTGGTCGCCGCGGCGGTCGAGCGTGCCGCGGGCCGTCATCTGGATCGCGCCGTCGGTGCGCACGGCGATGGTGGTCGGCGTGCTATGGCGGCGAGGCTGGTGCGTCAGGTCATGGGCGGCGCCCACGAAGGTGAAGGGCAGGGCGTTGACCGTGCCACGGCCGGACAGGTTCAGCTTCTGGACGACGACGTCGGCGGAGGCGGGGATGCCGGGAAAGAGTACGTTCACGCCACGCGATGCGCGAGCCAGCTGTTCGGATTCGTTCTGCTGGAGCTCTTCGCGTGTGCGTTGCAGCCATCGCAGTCCGCCTTCGATGCGCGGACCCCAGACCGGACCGAGCAGATATTCGCTCAAGGAGTTTCCGTCGAGGTCGTCCAGTCGCAATCGCTGCCGCACATATTCGAGGTCGTGCTGGCGGGCGATGTCGAGCGCCTCGCGGTCGTGCTTCATCTGCTCATGCAGTTGTCGGACGCGGGCTTGCAATTCCGTGGAGTCGCGGCGCGCCTTGTCGATCGACTCGGTGAGTGGCTTAATCTTGTCGAGGTGGTCCAGCGGTTTGTCGGCCACCTGCTTGATCGTGTCGCGGATCTGGCGGACTTCGCCTTCGATCTGCTTCGCCTGCGCTTCGATCGCTTCATACTCACGCGGCCAGCGCTCCGCATACTCGCGACCGAGCTGGACGGTTTTCAGGTCGTCGCGGGCGTCCTCTTCGAGCTGGCCGAGCGACTGGTCGAGCCACTGCGAACCGCGGGACTCGAGGTCGGCCACGACCTGGTCGACGGCCGAAGGCTCGGTTGGTTCCGTGGACTTTTCCAGCGCCCCGGAGGCTTCCCGTTCCGTGTAGAGCACGATCTCTTCGAGCGCGCCTTCGCGGATCACCAGTTTGCGATGTAGGGCCAAACGCGGGTCGAGCGTGAAAGCGGCGCGGCCGACTTCGAGCAGGTTTCGCTCCGGGTGTTCCGGATCGGCCACCGCCAGTTGTTCCAGCCGCAGGTCGCCCAGCAGCAGGTTGCCGTCCACGGCCCCGATTTCGACCTTCGCGCCGGTCGCTGCCTGCCCCGCTTGAACCAGCGCGAAGCGGAGCAGCGGATTGGCACCGTAATAGATCGCCGCCGTAATCGCCAGCAGGGCGATCAGTCGCGGAACGAGGTAACTCCAACGCAGCATGCGTGCCTCCAACTCGAAACGCCCATGGGCGGAGATTGCCTGGGGTGAACGGTGGTAATTGGGGATCGCCGTGGGCGAACGATCGAATCGAGGGACATCGTCGGTCGCGAACTAGCCGAGGAACTCCCGGGCCTTGGACGCCGGTGCGTCCAGATGTTCGCGGGCGGGATCGCTTGCCCGCGCGTCGGCCAGGGGACCGGTCGCGGGACTGCTGGGGGGCAGCAGCGAGGCGAACGGCGAGGCCGTGGTGGTCGGTTCGGAGTTTGCCGCGTGGAGCGATGGCGGTTCAGGCGGCATCGCGCGCCGCAGTCGATCGGCGGCGGTTGTCGTCGTGGACAGTTTGCGCGTGGGCAGCGCTGCGCGGGTCATCACGGGCGGACGGTTCAAGGCGGCCGTGTCCCACGACTGGGCAGGAATGGGTGTGTTCCCCAATGCCGCCAAGAGGTCGGCCGGCGCGAGCGACGCGGACTCGGAGGCGAGTGCCGAGGCAGGCATGGCAGCGGAATCCATGGCCGTTCGTTCCAGGGCAGCCGACGAACCCATGCTGCCATCGGCCGGTGCCGAGCGGGCGGAATCTGCGGAATACTCGGAGTCCGGTGTCGCCTGCGGGCTCGTGCCGATCCGTTTCTGGGAGGCCGTGTCCGCAGTTCTAGTTTCGGCGGCTGCCTCTTTGCCGAGCCGCGAACGAAGGACGGGCATGAGTCGCTGGAAGGCACGCTCACTGCCGTGGTAGGTCGGATAAAACAGGCCGATGCCAAGGACGAAGCTGCCGAGCACGACCGAGTTGTTCAGCGACATCCAGGGGACGACGGGCCATTGATGCAGTTGGGAAAGGAACGGATGGACGGTCGGATTCCGCAGCATGCGCAGG
The DNA here is from genome assembly GCA_044238045.1 of Pirellulaceae bacterium. Classification (GTDB taxonomy): domain Bacteria; phylum Planctomycetota; class Planctomycetia; order Pirellulales; family Pirellulaceae; genus CAZUJM01. The sequence continues at coordinate 3,401 of JBIIEC010000531.1, forward strand.
CCGATGCCGTGAGTCAGCGGATCGATGCTTCCGCTTAGGAGCGTGACCAGGAACGCGGTGGTCAAGCCGACGCCCAGGTTGACCCGCAAGGTCAGCAGCATGAAGGTGAAGCCAGCGGCCAGAAGGTTGCCCTTGGGCAGCAAGCCGATCATCATGCCGAGCGCCACGGCCATCGCCAGTTGGCGGGGAGTGCGGTCCTTCGACAGGATGCGAAGGGCGTTGTAGATCGGGTTCACATATTCCAGAGCGGACATGCTTGCTTCTCCTGGGACACCGGCAGACGTGCGCGGAGGTGTAGCCGATCG
>JBIIEC010000136.1:0-12731 GCA_044238045.1 Pirellulaceae bacterium
CGGGGAGCTTGGGTGACGCAGCAGACGAAAACGCCGCTGCTGGCCGGGCTGGAGTGGAATCATCTGCGGGAGGGACGCGAGCTCCGCTACAACTCGGCCATCTATCTCGGCCAGGATGGCAAGCTGCTCGGCCGTTATGACAAGATGCATCGCGTGATGTTCGGCGAGTATGTGCCGCTGGGCGAATGGTTCCCCTGGCTCTACCGATTGACTCCGATGCCCGAGGGCTTGACGCCCGGCACGACACCTCAGGTATTTGAGGTGGGCAACGCGCGCGTGGCGCCGATGATCTGTTTCGAGAATACGGTTCCGCATCTGGTGAGGCGTCATGTGCGTCGGTTGACGGAATCGGGCAAGGCGCCGGATGTGCTGGTCACCATCACGAACGATGGTTGGTTCTGGGGATCTAGCGCACTGGACCTGCACTTGGCCTGCGGTGTCTTCCGCGCGGTGGAGATGCGGCGGCCGATGCTGATCGCCGCCAACACGGGCTTCTCGGCATGGATCGACGCGGCGGGCCGCACTCGCGGTCGCGGGCCACGCCGGGCCGAGGGAGTTGTGCAGGTCGCGCAGCCGCTGCCGGAACGCCCGGCTGAGAGCTTCTATCTGCGCCGGGGCGACCTGCTGCCGGGGCTGTGCCTGCTCGCCAACCTGCTCGCCGCTGCCGCAGCACTCGTTCGCTGGGCTGGCGTCAGGAAGCAAGACCGTCAGAAACTGTCGTAGCCGCTTGGTCGACAGCGATTGCGAGAGGGGTAAGGAGGAGGCGAGGCAGCGGACCGGACAGGCAAGACCGCTGGTCTGTTCGGCGAAGTATCCCGCGATCGGGCGCGGGCGGCCCGCTCTTGCAAGGTACTCTGGAGGGTTGGCCTGCGGAGCACGCCGGGGAGGTGTTCGCCCTTCGTAACCGGTCGTCCGTTCTCCGTGCCGGTTCGGACCCCGTCGTGGATTGCGTTGCGGACAGTGGTGGACGCAGGAAGTTGCCGGGACCCGCCCACGCTCGATCCTCCCGCTCGCCACTAAGGAGTTTCCCGGCGGTTGCGTGGTTCGCGATTTCTACCAGCAGGTCGGGATCACGATCGACAAGAAACGCATTCAACAGGTGAACGAGTCGCTCAGCATGGACGCGGTGCGGTTTTTGGAATGCTATCGCCGTTACGGAAATCGTGAACGGTCCAGCGGCTTCTGGCCTCCAATCCACCATCATTGGCTGGTCACACGACTCCGGGCGTGACGAGGTCCCGCCTTTCGCATTCATTCGTCCGTGATTGAACCGATGCTCTAGGGCCTGTTGGAGCAGCGGCCGTGGCTGGAGGAACGGTTGGGAGCGCCGTTCGACGAGGACCTGCGGACACATGACGAGGGGGACTGCTTTCGCGAAGAAGAGGACCTGTATCGCTTTCGGGAGGAGAGCCTGCGGTGGCTGGTCGAGCAGACAGGGGCGAGTCAACCGCTGGTCGGCCAGGGGGAAGCGTTAGCGCGTCAGGTGGGGGCGTTGATTCATCGCTTGCGGCACCAAGTTCCTTCCCGCTCGATCCTGGCAGCCAGTGCCGCGTCCCGTTTTCGGATGCTCTGGACGCGGTACACCCGGGGACGGTAGGCGTTTTCCCGTGGGGCCGGAGGCTAACTGGCGCCGCAGGCGGAACCAAGGGCCTCGAGTCGGGATGTGCGGCGCGAATGATGCGCGGCCCCATCCTCGCGCGAGTGGACGCTCCAGCCGGATGAACGTGTTTCAAAAATGAAACCGGTAAACGTTCCGTCGGCCTTGGGCTGTTTTTGCCCGGGTTTGCCCTGCTTCTCTAGAGGGGCTATTCTTCCCTGTTTCGTTGACAGTCCGAAAACGGGCTAGGTATACTCAGAAACTGCCGGTATGCCGCTGGCCCTTCGGATACAGGGAGTGGTTTCTCCAAGGGGATGGCAGGTTCGGGGTGGCTGGAGTTGCCTGCGTTGCTTGCCTTACGGGTTGCTGGTCCGGAGTCAGAGGAAGCCTGGGATGAATTTAGTCGGCAAGATATTCACGGTCCTGACGTTAGCGCTGAGCATCCTGTTCATGGGGTTCGCGATGGCGGTCTATGCCACGCACCGCAACTGGCAGGACTTGGCCAAGCAGCGACAGACGGAGCTGACTCGTCTGAAGGACGAGAATGGCAAACTGCAGGAGACGATCGAGCAGCATAAGGCGCGACTGGCTCACGAGCGGGCGTCCCGTCGACTGGCGGTGGCGCGGTTGGAGAGCCAGGTGCAGTTGAAGGAGCAGGAGGTCGAGGCTCGGAACCAGCAGTACAGCGAACTGATGGCGAATCAGCGTACCCAGACGGAGGCGGTGGTGAACGCCCAGCGTCAGCTGGACCAGGTGAAGGCTCAGATCACCGCGTTGTCGGAGGAGATCCGCACGGCTCGTCAGGACCGCGACCAGCAGTTCTCCCGAGTGCGTGACCTGACCGACCAGATGCACCAGGCCGAGGGCATTCGTGCTCGGCTGGAGGAGCGTCTGCAGCAGTTGACGGAAGATTATACGCAAGCGACGGCGGTGTTGACGGCGAACGACCTGACCGTCTCGACGCCCGTGGACGGAATTCCGCCGGAGGTGCGCGGCGAGGTACTGTCGGTGGGGCCGGACATGATCGAGATCTCGATCGGCGGCGACGACGGGCTTCGTGAAGGCCACACGGTGATGGTATCGCGCGGGGACAAGTTTCTGGGTCGGGCTCAGATTACGAGCGTGAAGCCGGACCGCGCGGTTGGTCGCATCAACTATCGCAACGCACCCATCCAAGAGGGCGATCGTGTTCAAACCAAAGTCGAAATCCGATAAGCCCGCCAAAGCGGCGAAGCCGGCGAAGGAAAAGGCAGTGCGGGCGAAGAAGCCAGCGCGAGTCGCGGGCGTCGGCGCGGCTGCGGTAAAGAAGCCCACCGACATCTACACGGTGATGCTGATGATTTCGCTGTTCGCCGTGCTGGTCTCCTGCATTCTGTTGTGGCTGGAGCTGTCTCGCTACGGCAGCTACCCCTGGTGGAAGGCCGGTTGATCGACCGCTTGCCGGTCAATCGATCACGCCGATGTCTTTTTGCGAGCGGCTTAGGCCGCTCGCCGTCGTTTCGGCGCGCACTCCGCCGCTCTCCCGCTGACATGTAGTCGGCACACGCCGAGTGCCGAACGGCATCTGCGTTCGCGCACGCCTTCCGGCGGGGAGCTGGCATTTCCGCGTGGCATCGTGAACCGGGCCGCGGACGTAAATCCGGGGCCATGGAGGTCTGACCCTCGGCCCTCGGTCGATGGTCGCACGCTGCCTGAGCCGAAGCGCCGGTTCACGATCGCCCCTTCCTGGCGAGGCTCGGTGAACGACTCCATCGGGCGTGGTCGCCCGGTTTCCTGTTGGGGTGCCACAGGGTGCCCAGGAGTCGCTTAAAGCAAGGATCTGTGTGGACTTACGGCGTGTTTCGCTGGTTGTGGCGAGCGTCCGAAGATGATACACTGGCGACTTGTTTCGTGATCCAGTTGCGCGGCCCGGGGAGAGAGTCGCGGCAGATGCGTGCCGTGGCCGCTGCGAGGTCGCCGGTGAGGCAGAGGAGAACGCGGCCGGGAAAGTGCCGAGGCGAGTACTTCCACGGTAGGCTCGCCTGCTTGGCGACGGATCGTGGAGGGTGTCTGCCTGGGAACGTTGATCGGTGCTGGCCCGCTGGATCGAACGATGGTTTGTGGTCCTCCGCGGCTTGAGATGCGTGAGCCGTTTTTGTCCGTGGCCGGGGCGAATGCCGGCTCGGGCCAGCAGGCGGCCTGTCACACGAACTCCTGACGCACGAACTCCGGGCATGACATCGAGGTATGGCCCCGGGCGTCGGCCCTGCGGGTCGGGTGCCTTCCCGGCAGCCAACCTACTCGCCGTCCAACGTTCCAACAGTCGAAGCTTCCAGCCGCTTCGGGTTCCTGGCAGAACGTCCTGATTTCTTGAAAGGATTGCAGCTTGGCATCGGACTCCAACGATCCTGACGACAATGATTCTGACTACAGCGGTCCCGAGGATCCGAATGGCTTCGGCGATGCCGAGCTGGCGGGTGAAGGGCCGATGACGGATGGCCGGCTGATTGAGTTGCCGATTGAGGATGAGCTGAAGGACAGCTACCTGACGTACGCGATGAGCGTGATTGTCAGCCGCGCGCTGCCGGACGTGCGGGACGGCCTGAAGCCTTCGCAGCGGCGCATCCTTGTGGCCATGAACGACCTGAATCTTGGTCCGGGCGCGGCCCGCGTGAAATGCGCGAAGATTTCGGGCGATACCAGCGGTAACTACCATCCGCACGGTGAAAGCGTGATCTATCCCACGCTGGTCCGCATGGCCCAGGAATGGAACATGCGGTATCCGCTGATCGACAAGCAGGGGAACTTCGGCTCCATCGCGGGGCTGCCGGCCGCTGCCATGCGATACACAGAAGCTCGCCTGTCGCAGATCTCGGCGCAGATGCTTGACGACCTCAAGCTCGACACGGTCGACTACATTCCGACCTACGACGAGCGGAACACGGAGCCGACGGTGCTGCCGTCGCGTTTCCCCAACCTGCTGGTGAACGGTTCCAGCGGCATCGCCGTCGGCATGGCGACTTCGATTCCTCCGCACAACCTCGTCGAGGTTTGCGATGCGCTGATCCGGTTGATCGAGAATCCGTACACGTCGCTACTGGAGGTGATGGAGATCATCAAGGGCCCGGACTTCCCCACGGGGGGAATCATCTGCGGGCGTGGCGGCATCCGTCGCGGCTACATGACGGGCCGCAGCACGATCACAGTTCGAGCGCGGGCGCGGATCGAAGAGGTCGGCAAGCGATCGCGCATCGTGGTCAGCGAGATCCCGTACCAGCAGTATCGCGATCGCGTGGTGGAGCGGATCGCGGCGTTGGTGACCGAGGGGCGGATCGTCGGCATTTCGGAGCTGCGTGACGAGAGCGACTTGAAGGAGCCGGTGCGGCTGGTGATCAACCTCAAGCGCGACGCCGATCCCGAAGTCGTGCTGAACCAGCTGTACCAGTTTTCGCCGCTGCAGGAGTCGTTCTCGATCATCCTGCTGGCGTTGGTCGATGGCAAGCCGCGGTTGATGACGATCAAGGCGATCCTGGAGGAGTTCCTGCGGCACCGCGTGACGGTGATCCGCCGTCGCTCGCAGCACCTGCTTGCCGGAGCTCGTCGCCGCAAGCACACGGTGGAGGGCCTGTTGCTGGCGCTGGCGAACATCGACGAGATCATTCGCATCATTCGCGCGTCGCGCACGCAGGCGGAGGCGAAGGCGGGGCTGATGGGCGTCGCCTGCCCTGCGGCGATGATGGAGCGGGCGCTGGGCGACGAAGGATTTCAACGCTTCCAGGAGGAACGCGGCGCGTCCGACAGCTACACGCTGACCGCGGTCCAGGCCGATGCGATTCTCCGCATGACCCTCGGGCAGCTCGTCAACCTCGAGCAGGAGAAGCTGTCCGAGGAACATCGCGAACTGCTCGCGGCCATCGGCGAGCACCTGCGGATCCTGGAGGATGACGCCAACGTCTACGCCTTGATCCGCGAGGACCTGGAGACGCTCAAGAAGCGATACAGTGACGGACGTCGCACGGAGATCAGTGGCGAAGAGCTGGGCGACTTCGACATGGAGGATCTGATCACCGAGGAGACGATGGTGGTGACGATCAGCCACCAGGGCTACATCAAACGGACGCCGGCGAGTGTCTACCGCGCGCAGCGCCGGGGCGGCAAGGGGCTCAAGGGCGCCAAGACCGAGGAGGAAGATCCGATCCAGCATGTGTTCGTGGCCAGCACGCACGCTTACCTGCTGTTCTTCACGAACCGCGGACGCGTCTACTGGCAGAAGGTCTACGAACTGCCGCAGCTCGGCCGGGACAGTCGCGGACGCGCGGTGGTCAACTTGCTGAACCTGGACGAAGGCGAGGTGATCGCCGACTGCCGGCCAGTACGCGACTTCGACCTGCCCGGACACTTCCTGATGATGGCCACGGCCGATGGGCTGGTCAAGAAAACCCCGCTGGACGCCTACAGCCGGCCCAAGAAAGATGGCATCATCGCGATCAAGCTCCGTGAGGGCGACGAACTGGTGGATGTCGCCATCGTCAAACCGGGCGACGAAGTCGTGCTCTCCACGGCCAACGGCATGGCGATCCGGTTCCGGGAGTCCGACGCGCGGCCCATGGGACGCAATACCAGCGGCGTGAAGGGCATCAGCTTGACCCAGGGCGATCGCCTCGTGGGCATGGTCGTGGCCGATCCCGAAGCCATGCTGCTCACCGCCTGTCGCAACGGCTACGGCAAGCGGACCAACTTCGGCCCCAACTCGACCGAGACCATCGAAGAACCGGTGGGGCTGCCGGGCGAGGGCGAGGAACAGGTGGTGGATACCAGCCTGCCCGCGGTCGCCAGCGAGCCTGCGGCCGAACCGGTCGACAGCGTTGACGGAGCGGAGGAGGACGAGAGCACGTCGTCGACTCGCTACCGCACGCAACGCCGCGGCGGCAAGGGGTTGCGCGACATCAAGGCCACCACGCGCAACGGTCCCGTCATCGGCATCTGCCGTGTGGACGAGGACGACGAGGTGCTGGTCATGACCGAGCGTGGCAAGATCCAGCGGATTCGTGTCGCGGAAATCCGACTCGTGGGCCGCAACACGCAGGGCGTGCGGATCATGAGCTTGGATGAAAGCGACGCGCTCACGGCCATTGTCCGCGTGCCCAAGGAGGATGCCGTGGACGGTGAAGTGGCCGTGGAAGAAACGGACGGAGCGGCTTTGCTGGACTCCGACCGCGAGGCCGCGTCTTTCCCGTCGCCCGACCGCGCGGCCGAGGACGACATGGACCGCGACATCGACGATGAGGGGGCGGGATCGGACGAGGGAACCGAGGACGAGGTGTAGTCGAGTAGGCCGCGAGTTGCGGAAGCTTGGGTGCACTGCGTTTCCGCTGCTGCTTCCGCTGCTGCTGCGGCGCGCCGACCTAAGTCAGCGGATTGCGCAGGTCGACCGGGGGCCATGTGGGCGACTGGTCGGCCGGGCCAACCATCGGTGAACGGTCGTCCATCGTCGGTCATCGGGAGGCCACCCCCCGTCGGTTCGGCAACGCTGCCTGCAGCCAAAAACCTGGCCCCAGAACCATCACCAGGGCCAGCATCGGTCGCGGGCGGCTTCTTTTTCGCGTGGGTGGCCGAGTGTCTGGCGGCGGCGTTCGTCGCGAGGCCGATCGCTTTTCTTCGCAGGCCCCCCATTCTTGCCGCCCGTATCCGCCCAATCCGGTGCGTGGTCCCCGTGGTTTTCCTCGCCAGGGGCGCCCTTTTTTTCGTCGTCCCGTATGATTGCCGGATATTGGGATCCTGCGTGGGTCGGTTCGCAAACGTTGGTTTGACGGCGACGCCGAAGTAGTCGGGCGGGAAGCGTCGCCCAAGGAGGAAAGCGGGTCGCGGTCGGCCGCGACGCGTGCGTGCCCGAGGGACCCGGGGAACGCCGGGCCCGGGGCGGGAAGGCCGAAGTCGCGGGAGTGCAGGAAAAAGGGACCGCGATGGCGGGCGTGTTGGTGGGTTCGTACCCGGGAGTGGCCGTTGCCGTCGAGTTGGCGTAGGCTCTTCGGGAGAGCCTGCGGGACGCCAGGCGTTGCCTTGCGGATGAGGCCTCGGCAGCACTTACGGTCTTCACGCCGCGGCGGGCCGCGGCGGACGATTTGCGGGAAGGACCGGCGTTCCGCCGCTTTCGGGCGTCCTACATTGTCACGTGTCAGCAAAGGAAAGGTTTAAGCATGCGAGTAGCGGTAGTCGGCACGGGATATGTGGGGCTGGTCACGGGGACTTGCTTCGCGGACAGTGGGAACGACGTGATCTGCGTCGACATCAACCTGCGCAAGATCGAGGCGCTCCGGGCGGGCAAGATCCCGATCTACGAGCCGGGGTTGAGCGATCTGGTGAAGCGGAACATCGCCGCGGGGCGTTTGTCGTTCACGACGGACATCGCCGAGGCCGCTCCTGACGCGGATGTGATCTTCCTCGCCGTCGGCACGCCGCCGTCGCCCGATGGTTCAGCCGACCTTTCGGCGCTCTGGGCCGTCGCCGACGCTCTCGCGCCGCACCTGTCGGAGCACTCGGTTGTTGTCACCAAGAGCACGGTTCCGGTGGGCACCAACGCGCTGCTGTACCGTCGCCTGTGCGACGCCACGGGCCGCCACTGCCGCGTTGCCAGCAACCCGGAATTCCTCAAGGAAGGCGCGGCCATCGACGACTTCACGAAGCCCGACCGGGTCGTGGTCGGCGTCCGTGACGACGACGATGCCGAAGTCCTGCGGACGCTCTATGAGCCCTTCCAGCGAACCGACAAGCCCTACCTGGTGATGTCGCCGGAAAGCGCGGAACTCACCAAGTACGTCGCCAACGCGCTGCTGGCCACCAAGATCAGCTTCATCAACCAGATGGCGAACCTCTGCGAACAGTTCGACGCGGACATCAACGATGTGCGCCGCGGCATCGGTCATGACTCCCGCATCGGTTTCGCGTTCCTCTTCCCAGGCGTCGGCTACGGCGGCAGCTGCTTCCCCAAGGATGTGCGGGCCCTCGCCGCGACCTTCCAGGAGTGTGGGCTCGATCCGCGCCTGCTGGAGGCGGTGGAGTGGGCGAACGACCAGCAGAAGACGGTGCTGTTCCACAAGATCGAAACGCATTTCGAAGGCCAGCTGGAAGGCCGGACGATCGCCCTCTGGGGACTGGCCTTCAAGCCTCGCACCGATGACATCCGGGAGGCCCCGGCGCTGGTGCTGATCGACGCCCTGCTGGAGCGAGGCGTGAACGTGCGGGTCAACGATCCCGAAGCCATGGCCAATGTCCGCGACCTGTACGGCGATAAACTCGTCTACTGCAGCGATCCCATCGAGGCGTTGGAGGGAGCCGACGCGCTGGCAATCGCGACGGAATGGAGCGAGTATCGCACGCCCGACTTCGCGGAAATGCGCCAACGCCTCAAGCATCCGGTCATCTTCGACGGCCGGAACCTCTATAAGGTGCGCGACGCCGTGAAGGCCGGATTCTCGTACTATTCGATCGGCCGGCCCGATGGAAAACCGATCACGACGCGCGGCGGACTCTCCGGCTCCAAGGCCTGATCGCCCGTGCGGGCTGGCACAGTACCGGCTGGCACAGTACCGGCTGGCACAGTACCGGCTGGCACAGTACCGGCTGGCACAGTGCGCTCCGGTCCCCTCGTCACTCCGCGTCGCGGTGAGAACCGCCCGCGGAGTTTGCGTTGTTGCCCGCCGAAGCGACGAAAGCGGAAGGACCTCGGTTCGGCATGCGCGGTACGGGCCGAGCGTCGATCGCTCGCATCAACCGCGGTGAGGAAGCAGCAGGCAGGAGCAATGGCCATGCGTGTGGTTCGGGCGGCGGAGCGTGATTATGTCGCGGCCTCGCATGAGAATCCGGAGCGGCCTGGCGTCTACAAACGCGTGCTGGCCACGCACGACCAGTTGTTGCAGGGACGCGTCCAGATGATCAATTGGGCCCGCCTGCCCGTCGGTGCCGCCTTCCAGGCCCACTACCACGAGGACATGGAAGAGACGTTCGTGATGATCGAGGGCGAAGCCCGCATGGAAGTGCAGGGCGAAGTCGTGGACCTCCGTCGCGGCGATGCAATCATGGTGGAACCTGGCGAAGTCCACCGCATGACGAACTGCGGAGCCGTCGACGTGGAGTATCTCGTGCTGGGGGTTTCGCTCGGACGAGGCGGAAAGACGGTCGTGGTGGAGGCCTGAACGCCGGACGCTTCCACGCGCAAAACAAGGTGAACGGCCCGCCGCTTGGCAGGGGACTCACGCATCCCGCCCCATCACCCGGAAACGCTGTCTGCCAGCGTCCGCCAGAGTTTCAACCAAGCCGGCGGGGCGCCGCACTGCGGGTGGATCCTGAAAACGTCACACGGATCAAGGCGGCCTGAAATCGCTTTGCCTGCCGCCTTGATGGCCGATCGGAAGGCGAGTCTTGTTTCATTGCGGGCAGCAGATAGACTACGCGTTCGTCTAGTATCTGTGCGAGGCTGTCGGTTCGGGGTGTTCCCGACTTGCCTGGGAAACACGGGAGTCTCCGCGGCAGAGTTCGCTTCTTCGACGAGTACGCGTGTGTCGTTCGCGGATCAGAAACTCGGCGTGGAGAAGGCATCCAACGACGGTCGTTCGTCGGACGACTCGCTCGACTATTCGGTGATCATCCCCGCGTATCAGGGCCTGAACACCATCGGCGACTGCCTGGTTTCGGTGCTGCAAGCCTTGAAAGGTCGTCTTGCGGAGGTGGTGGTCGTCGAGAGTTCGGGGGATGGTACGGCGGAGCTGATCCGCCGGGAGTTTCCCGACGTGCGCGTCTTGGCGCAGGCCGAGCGATCCTCGGCGGGAAAGGCTCGCAACCAGATCGCGGAAGCGGCGGGCGGAAAGACCCTGTTCTTCGTTGACCAGGATTGCGTCGTTCCCGAGAACTGGATCGACCTCCTGGTAGAACATTTGGGCGAGCCCGGTGTCGGCGCGGTGGGCGGGTCGGTTGGCATTCGCAACCTGAACAACCTCAGCGGCTGCGGCGTCTACTTCCTGGAGTTCCTGTACCACTTCCCCTCGCGACGTGCGCCCGAACGCAACTCGAACTTCCTGCTCGGCTGCAAGCTGGCCTGTCGCGCGTCGGTTTTCGAGGCCGTTCGTTTCCCGGCGAGGACCTTGGCCGAGGATGTGCTGTTCTCGCATGCGGTGCGCGTGGCGGGCTGGGACACCGTGTACGACCCCTGCGTGCAGGTACGACACTGGAATCGCCAGGGCTGGGGCGAGTTCTTTCGATACAACGGGCGAATGGGCAGGTCTGCAGCCCAATGCCAGCGGAAGCTGCAGACCTCGTTCAGCAAGCCCGTGCTGCGATTTCCCCTGCTCGTATTCCTCACGCCCTTGTGGGTCCTGCCCAAGATTGCCCTGGGCCTGCTTTCGCAATGGCAATATCTGCTATGCTTCCTGATGTTGCTCCCCGCCTGCTTGGCGGGAAACTGGTGCTGGTGCATGGCCTTCTACCGGGAACTCGTGCGACCCTCGGTCGATGATGACCAGATGTCGGACGAGCCCGTGTCGAGTTGTAGCTCGGAGTGCCTCTGAGAGTCTGCGAATTGGCAGGCATCGGGAAGCTTCAGCCTCTGGCCGTGCCGCATGCGAATTGTAACCGACCCATGAATCGCTGCATTCTCCATATTGGCATGCCGAAGACGGGCACGTCGTCGATCCAGGAGTCGCTTTACTTTGGCCTCCGGGATCCGCGTTTTCACTACTTCAGCAACGGCGAAGTGTCCGGGGCTCGCCTGCTGTTGACGCAATACACAGAACGAGAAATACCGATCTTTTTCTGGGGAGCGCGAGGGAGGGATGCCGCCTTCGTCGAACGCCAGAGGCAGTCGTATCGACGGAAGTGGGAACAGTGCCTGCAACGAGTCCGTGGAACCGGCGCCACGCTTATCATGTCCGGCGAGTCATGCTGGCGCATGTTGGAGTCGGAGCTAAGGCGTCTCCAGTCGGACTTTGAGTCGCACGGTTTTCAAATCCAGGTGGTTGCCTACGTCAGGCCCTGGAAGGGTATCTTGGAGAGCGGTTTCCAGCAGCAGGCCAAGCATTCCTGTATTTTCGGCAAATCGGACAACTGGGATATCCTGTCGGTGGCCAGGTTTCCGCTCGACTACCAGCAGCGGATCGAAACACTGGGCCGGGTGTTCGGACGCGACCAGGTGCTGGTGCGGAAGTTTGATCCGGGGATTTTCCCGGAAGGCTGCGTGGTTCGTGATTTCTGCGATCAACTGGGGATCACCCTGGATGCGGCCAGCATTCATCGAGTCAACGAATCGCTCAACATGGATGCGGTGAGGTTCCTGGCGGCTTATGGGCGGTACGGGAATCGTGAGGGCACGAATGGCGTGTGGCGCTATTGGCTGCACAACTGGCTGGTCGAACGGCTGGGGAGAATGTCTGGTCCGCCGCTGCGATTGCATTCGTCCTTGGCGGAATCGCTTCTGGACGGTTTGTTGGCGCAGGTGCCGTGGTTGGAGGAGCGACTGGGGGCGTCGTTCGCGCAGGATTGGCGCAAGGACGACGGGGGCGACTGCATCCGCGGAAGCGAGGACCTGTTCCGCTTTCGCGAGGAGAGCCTGCATTGGCTGGCGGAACAGACGGGGGGAGGCCTGCCTGCCGTCTCGCAGGGGGTGGAGGCAGCCCGGCATGTTGGGCCGCTCATTCACCGCCTGCGCTACCGCCCGCCCGAATGGGCCATGGTGACGAAAGGCGCGTCGAAGCAACTCAACCGCGTCTGGACCAAGCTGGTCAAGGGTCGCTAGTCGATTCGCGGATCGTGTCGTGCCAACGATTCTCCAAGAGTGCCTCGTACTGTTGCCGCACGAGCGCCGCTTGGCCTTCCAAGGTCGGCAGTTCCGGCAGGTTCTGTCGGAATCGTTCCAGTTGACCGGGGTCGTCCAGCAGTGATCGCATCGCGCGGCGCAGGTCGGCCGCGTTGCCGATCTGAAACTGAAGTCCTTCGATTCCGTCACGCACCAGTTCGCTCATGCCGCCTGCATTGCTGGTGATGACGGGCAGGCCTGCCTGAAACGCTTCCTGGATCGTCAACGGGGAGTTCTCGTACCAGAGGCTGGGGACCACCACCACATCCAGGGTGGAGAGGATCTCCTCCAGTTGGTCGTTGCGATACGCTC
>JBIIEC010000137.1:0-12730 GCA_044238045.1 Pirellulaceae bacterium
TCCAGCCGCCGCCCGCGCGTCTCGAACGCGCAGCTCGCCCGTTTCGGCGCAGCTGGCTCCCCGGGGAGTCTAGCTTGCCGACGGCACCGAACGCGCAAGCTGTAACGTCCCCCGCGAGTCGCTCCGGTACCCCCTGCTCGAGTCGCTCCGCGCTGGCTCCCCGCGAGTCGCTCCGCGCTGGCTCCCCGCGAGTCGCTCCGCTCCGGCTGGGGCCTACTTCGCGAAACTCGGACGAATGCCCGGATTATCTTCCTACGTCACCGAAGCCTTCTGGTGTTTTTGCCTGCTTTGCTTGCACGCGTTCCGAGCGGAGTTCGATCTTCTATCCGATAGGGGCGGGCTCCAAGTCCGTGGACGACGCGCGTGAACGTCCGCGAACCCGCTGTTGCCGGTACGTCCTCCGCAGCCCCTATAGTCCGCCACGCCCAGCCCCCCGCACCCAGCCCCTCCCACAACCGATTCCGCATCCACCGCCGACCTCGCCGCGCACTCGACCATCCGCCTGCGTTTCGACGCCAAGGGAAGCCCCATGAGCCACGATTTCACGAGCATCCTGCAACGATTCCTGTCTTATGTGGAGGAAGCCCCTGGGCAGGTCGCGTTCCACTACATCCATGCCGATGGCATCGTGGAGCAGATCACGCGCGGGGACCTGCTCCGTCGGTCGGCTGCCGTGGGGAACTATCTCCGCGCGCACGCGCAGCCCCAAGACCGCATCTGCATCGCCCTGCCTCATGGCCCTCAGTTCCTGTACGCCTTCCTGGGCACGCTCTACGCGCGGATGATCGCCGTGCCCTGCAACTTGCCGCGTTCGCGCCGCAACCAGTCGCTGGCTCGACTGCAGGCGCTGATCGAGGACGCCACGCCGCGTCTGGTGTTGGGAACCGAAGCCTCCGGACCGCTGCTCGCCACGGAAGGCCGGGAATCGAACTCCGACCCGGCAGTTGCGGCCCGGGACTTACGGCAGGTTCCGGTGGAGAGTCTGTTCGCGGAACCCGACCACGAGTGGCGCGAGTCGCCGACCGATGCGGAGGCGGGCGAGGTGGCTTACCTGCAGTACACATCCGGCTCCACGGGTCGGCCCAAGGGCGTGATGGTGACGCATGGCAATCTCATTGCCAACGAACGGGCGATTCAATCGGCCCTCGGCCATTCGCCAGAAACGGTCATGGTGAGCTGGCTGCCGTTCTTCCACGACATGGGCCTGATCTGCGGCCTGCTGCAGCCCATCTTCGTCGGTTTTCCCGGCGTGCTGCTGTCCCCGCAGATGTTCATGAACGATCCCTTCGGCTGGCTGAAAGCGTGCAGCGACTTCCGCGCGACCACCACCGGCGCCCCGAACTTCGCCTACGACCTCTGCGTGGAGCGGATCACGGACGAGCAGGTGGCCCAACTGGACCTGCGTTCGCTGCAGGTCGCCTACAACGGATCCGAACCGGTCCGTCATGAAACGCAAGCACGATTCGCGGCCCGGTTCGCGCCCGTCGGCTTTCGAAGCGAAGCGTTCCTGCCCTGCTATGGGCTGGCGGAGGCGACGCTGATCGTTTCCGGCGGTCCCTGGCACGCTCCCGTCGCGTCCATTCGCCTTGACGTGTCGGGAACGCAGGTCGACACACGGGAGGAGCAGGACGAAGCGACCGGCGGAAAACGTTCGCCTCGCGTGGTCTCCTGCGGCCAGATCGCTCCGGAAACCGTGGTCGTCGTCGTCGATCCCGCCAGCCAGACGCCTGTTGCCAACGGCCACACCGGCGAACTCTGGGTACGCGGCTCCAGTGTCACCGCCGGATACTGGAACAATGCCGACGAGACGGAGCGAGTCTTCGGGGCGCGGCTGGCCGACGACACCGGGCATCGTTTCCTGCGCACCGGCGACCTGGGACTGGTGCACGCGGGCGAGGTCTACATCACGGGCCGCCTGAAAGACCTGCTGATCGTCCGCGGTCGCAACATCTACCCGCAGGACCTCGAGACCCACCTGCTCGCGACGCTCGACCTGAAGGGCGTCAACCGCTGCGCGGCCGTGGGACTCGAACGCGATCGTCGCGAGGGCGTCGGCATCGTACTGGAGGCCAACGCCGAAATGCGGAACCTTGTCCGCTCCAGCGACCGGGAAGGCTCGCCGGAACTGGACGCCATCGCGAGGCAGATTCACCAGCAGATCCTCGACGAGTTCGATGTCGCCATCGATGGCATCGCCTTCATGCGGCCGGGTCGACTGCCCCGCACCACCAGCGGCAAGCTCCAGCGCAGCGCCTGCCGAGCCGCGTTCGACCCCCACAACGACGACCTGCTCTACCTGACGCATCCCGAACAGTACCTCGCCACTCCCGTCTCCGCGGTCCTGGCCCGCATCCGTGAACTCCTGCGGAAACACCAGGAACTGGCGCCGGACGAGGCGGCCGAGGACGCTGACAACCGCGTGTCACTCAGCCAACTCGGGATGGACTCGCTGAGCCGCATGGCGTTCCTCGGGGAGCTGGAAAATGAGTACAGCATCGCGAGCAGCGAGGCGTTGAACTCCAACGACCCGACACTGCATGAGATCGTCCAGTGGATTCGCCGTACGGCCCCCAGCCGTTCGCAGACCGAGACGCCGGCGTCCGTACCTTCTGCGGCACCGGCGGCGGCGAGTACGCATCCGGGCCACGATTCCGTTCCCGCGCCGCACCTGCAGGTCAGCCAGGCGGCATCGGTGGCCCAAGCCCCCGCCGCCCGAAGCCGATCGCTCGACACCGGCGACGATCGCGTCCTGCGCGTGGACTCGAAGGTCACGTCGATGTCCGACTTCGAACAGCGCGAAGCCCGCGACCTGTTCGCCAAGACCCGCGACTTCAGCCCCTGGCTCGAGGACTACGAACTGCGGGGCTTCAAACGCTACCTGCTGCCGGTGATCGAACAGCGGGGCGGCAGGGCGCTCGTCGGTGGCGACCGGTACGCCGAGCAGCGTGAAGTCATCCTGTTCGCGTCGGCCGACTACCTGGGCCTGTCGCACGACCCGCGCGTGAAACTGGCGGCCGCCCGCTCGATCATGGAGCACGGCTGCAACGTGGGATCGGTGCCCCTCATCGCCGGCTCCACGCCCGTCCATTCACGACTCGAACGGGAACTGGCCGAGTGGCTGGGAACGGAGTCCTGCGTTCTGTTCCCCACCGGCCAGTCCGCGAACATGGCCACGATCGCCGCCCTCTGCTCGCAGAAGGATACGGTCGTGGTCGACAACCAGGTCCACTACAGCATCCTCGAAGGCGTGCGACTCGCGCATGCGCGTTGGCGTACCTTCCTGCACAACAACCCGGACAGCCTCCGTGAAGTGCTGGAGTCGGTGCGGCAGAGCAATCCGGATCGCGGCGTGCTGGTCATCGTGGAAGGCGTTTACGGGATCGCCGGCGACGTGTCAAATCTTCCCGAGCTGCTCGCCGTGGCCCATACCTACGACGCCCGCGTCATGATCGACGACGCCCACGGCATCGGCGTCCTGGGTCATGCGGCCGGCGGCGCAGCGCAGCTGCAGGGTGTCTCCTCGCAGGTCGACATCCTCATGGGCTCGCTCAGCAAGGCCCTGGGCAGCTTCGGCGGCTTCGTCGCGGCGCGCAAGGACGTCGTCGACTACCTGCGATTCTTCGCCAAGTCCATCGCCTTCGCGGTCGGCATGCCGACGGTGAACGCCGCCGCTTCGCTGGAGGCGTTGTCGATTATTCGCGAGGAGCCGCAAAGGGTTCGGGAACTGCTGACGAAGTCGGCGCATTTCCGCCAGGCTCTGGTCGACATGGGATTCACCGAAGCCGGCCAGTCGGAATCCACGATCATGTCCCTGGTCGTGGGCGACGAAAAGCGGCTGCGCGACCTCACACGCCTCCTCTTCGAGCAAGGCGTCTGGGTGGAGGGCCTGCCGTTCCCGGCCGTGCCGCGCGGGCAGGAGCGGATACGCTTCCGCGTCCGCGTGCAGCACACCTTCCAGGACCTGGAGGAAGCGGCCCAGGCCGTGCGGCGTATCGTGCGTCCCCTGCGGCGCCGATCGGCCTCCACCTTCGGCACTCCCTCCCTCGCGGACTCTTGCGATAACTGGCGTTGGCAGACCCGTCAGTCGCTGACGGTCGCCGAGTCGCGCATGGTCGCTCAGCTGGCCATCGACGTGTCACACGAACGCGGCAGCGCGCTGCCCTGGGTCTCCCGGGAATTCATTGAGAAGTACTATCGCAGGGACGAGTACTGGCGCAACCTGCCGGCCGAGCCCGAGTGGCACCTGCTGTTCGCCGATGAGGACCTGCTGGCCGCCTTCTGCGTGGACCGAACACAGGTCACCATCGACGGAAGCCAAGAAGCGGTCGAACTGCTGGGCACGCTCACCTACTGCCAGGTGGCCAGCAACCACGTACGGGCTCGCATCGAGGAAGTCACCGCGGCCCGACGCGACCGCGTGCAGACGCTGATCGCTCCCGCCAATCATCCCGTCTTTGTCTTCGGCGCCGGCTCGCACGACTGGCAGCCGGCCACCGCCAAGCCGTTGCTCGAATCGTCCCTCGCCGCGTCGGAGGATCGACTCTTTGACGAGGCTCACTGGGCTCCCAGCGGCGAAAAACGCTACTGGCAGGTGCGTCTCGACCAGCACGCTGGCCAGCACGGCCATGCGGTCACGCGGGGCGACCGCAGCCGCACCACACTGCGGGAGTTCCGACGGCACGATCCCGTCAAGGAAGTCGAATGGATGGCTCCCCTCATCCAACAGACACTCGGCCAGCTGGAACTCTGTGCTCCGCTGAACGAACAGGTGATCCTGGGACTGATCCAGGACCTACGGGAACTGATCATGCCCGGCTTCTGGCTGGTCGCCGAGCGCGAGGAACGCC
Organism: Pirellulaceae bacterium; assembly: GCA_044238045.1. Classification (GTDB taxonomy): domain Bacteria; phylum Planctomycetota; class Planctomycetia; order Pirellulales; family Pirellulaceae; genus CAZUJM01. The sequence continues at coordinate 4,848 of JBIIEC010000137.1, forward strand.
CCATCGCTTTCGTGTTGGCGTATCCGAACATCACGCAGGAGTTCCTCCGCGTCGCCGGAGCGGCCGACATCGCCGACTTCCAGTTGATGCAGCAGGCCATGGAACACGCGCAGGAGGCGTTCGTGGCGTGGCTGGCAGTGGATCCCGACCATGCCAACCAGGGCGTGGCGGAGCATCTGCTGGAGGAACTCATGCGACGTCTCCGCGCCCGTAAGTACACCCATGCCTGGCTTAGTTGGGAACTGGTCGATGGCGCCACGCCGCAGCAGCAACTGCTCGATGTGTGCGGTGTGGTGGAGCAGTCGGTGAGCATGCCGGTGCTGGCCCGCCTGCCGAGCCGTTCCGCGTCGCCATCGTCCGTACCCGCCCCGCATGTGACCGCCGCAAAAGCGGAAGAGACGGCTCCCAGCGACTGGGCGATGTGATAAGCTGAGCCGACTTGTCGAGCGGGCCGCGGGCTGTCCGGGTGACGGTTCCCGCGGATCCGCGACGGCGCGCCTGCGCAGGGGTCCGCGTTTGTCTCCGTGGAATTCCCGCGCGGAGCACTTTACCGCGACGCGCGCCCGCTGGCTGCGCGATCCTCGCCATGGTGTCCCGCGTTGCGGGCTGGCGTCTTATTCCGTGACCCTTTCCTCCCGAGAGGCATCCCCCCATGGCCACCTCTGTTCGATTCGTGATCATCCCGAAAGTAGCCCACCCCTGGTGCGACGAAGTCCACCGAGGCGCCCAGGAGCAGGCGGCCGCTTTAGGTCGTGCGCTCGGCACCGAAGTCGTCATCGACTACCAGCCGCCCACCAGCTGCGACCCGGTCGAACAGAACGCGATCCTCGAACGCGCCGCCAAGACCAGCCCCAGCGGGATCGCGATCGACCCGGTCGACACGACCGACCACATGACGGCCATCCACCACGTCAGGAGCCAGGGGATTCCCGTGGTGCTCTTCGATTCCCCCTCGCCCGATGGCTGCCTCACGAGCATCGGCAACAACTTCGCCCAGCAGGGAGTGATCGCTGCCGAACGCCTTGCCAAGCTCATCAACGGCACCGGCAAGGTCGCCGTGATGCAGGGCTTTCCCACGGCACCGAACCACAAGCAGCGTTACGACGCCCAGCTTGCGACCCTGAAGAAGTATCCCGGGATCACGATCGTCGACGGAGGAACCGACAACGACGACATCGAGACGGCCCGCCAGCAGGCTTTGTCCGTCCTCCAGTCGCATGCCGATCTCCGCGGCTACCTGTGCTGCGACGCCTCGGGTCCTCTCGGCATCGCCGCGGCGCTGCAGGAAGCGGGTCGCGTCGGCCAGGTGAAGTTCGTCAGCATGGATGGCATCAGGCCGATTCTCTTGGCCATCCAGCAGGGTGTCATCGACTCGTCCTCGGCGACCATGCCCAAGATGCAAGGTGCCATGTCGATCCTGATGCTGTGGCAAGCCAGCCTGGGCCTCCCGCTGCCCGCGGCGATCGACACGGGGATTGATGTGATCACCCAGGAGAACGTGGGGCGTCATCTGGCCGAGTTGGCTTGAAGCGATGACGCGGCGGCCTGCTCTGGTTGGCAGCGTCGCGCGGATCGCTGACACAACCTGCGATGCGGAATGAGTCGTTCCCGCGGCGCAGTAAAAAACCCTCGAAGCGATCAAACGCCTCGAGGGTTGATTGGGGCTGCGATGGAGCGCTGACCTGTCTCGGCTTGCACCGGACGCGGACAGCGCCACTGCCAACTAGGTCGTGGCGGCCGCTTCCTCGCCCGAAGTCACCGGAGCGATGCCCTTCAGGCCGCGACGCTCAACGACGCGATTGACCATGCCCGAGAAGTTGTCCATCGACGACAGGTGGATGTAGGTCAGTTCCAGCTCATCCGTCTTCGCCAGCTCGGCCAGCTTCTCCGCGGGCAGGTTCTTGAGCTTCTCGCGGTTGACGACCATGAAGCCGCCCAGCGAGATGTTGCGACCGTCGGCGAGCGTGAAGTCCGCCCGCATGGACTCCAGCAGGCCCAGCTCGTTCAGCTTCTTGCAGTAGGCCTGCGTGCGCTGGAAGTGGGCCTGGTACTGTTCCAGGAAGCCCAGCATCTCGCTGAGGTAGGTCGACCGCTCGCCGTTCTCATCGAACAGGCGACGACCACGACCTTCCTGGTTGCAACCCGACCAGCTCTCGTCCATCGCCAGCGTGAACGTCGTGCCGTCCTCGCTCTGGACGAACACGAACGGATAGCGACGCACGAACGCCGGAACGTAATTGGCGTTCCACTTGCCATCGGCGTCGACGTACAGATTCTCCTGGCCTTCCAGACCGAGGATCGCGACTGGCGAGATGTTTTCACCCGCTCCGGCGAACACAATCGTGTACTCGCGCGCGGCCCGCGGAATCTCGCCCGCCACCAGCGGAACGGAATTCACGCTCTTGGCAAAGGAGTAGTCCGTGTGCTCAATGCACAGGTCCTTGTGCCGCTTCGAATTCACCGGAACGACGTTCTCATAAAACAGCAGCTGCTTAGCCATAATTTCTGCTCACTCACCTCAAACGGGACTGTCTGGAATTCGAATGACTCGGTTTACTCGTCCACGAGTTGCACGCGATCTCACGTGCGACCTGCCACGAGTTTGCCCCTCGACGAGCCTGCTCCTCGACGAGCCTGCACATCCACGAGACAGGAACAGCGTAGCACGGGGGCAGGCGTCCATCGTAGTCGGTCGCTCACGGCCCCCCGCCGCACGGCATTGAACACTATGACGCTGGCGTCTTTATAGTCAAGAGCCGGCCGGTGCGCCGCGTCTTTTGTGAGCAACAACGAGCTTCCCCGCCTCCTTCGTCTGCCGCGTTTGCCACGATTGCCATGTAGCAAAAAGTCAATTTGGCACCGCGTCACTCGCTTCTCGACGCGGGACCTGCGGTTCCATCGCGTGCCAGCCGCGATGCCGAAACGCAACCGTCGCAGGAATCCGCGGGTTACCCCTGAGCTGGACACTGCCGCATCCCCCAGCCGCATACGAGGACCGAAAGGCTCCTAATACTACGGCGGGGCACGGCAGCCAGGCGCCCCGCGCGGCATGGGTAGTTCCGCTACAATGGCGGCCGCGTGCTTGGCCCAAAGCAGCCCAATTTCCAGATGGGAGAGCCCCCCATGCGTTGGCAGGACCCGGACAAATCCTGGGATGATGACGAGGACAGTCCGGACGACTTCGACGAGGACTTCGAAGACCCCGACGATGAGGACTTCGGCAACGACGACTCCGACGACGACTCCGAGGTGCTGCCTTGCCCGAGTTGCGGATTCACCGTCTATGAGGACTCGCCCTGGTGTCCCTCCTGCGGCCAGTATGTGACCTTTCCATCGGGGGCGGCGGGCGTCTGGAGCGGGCGGCCGGCGTGGTGGATCCTGCTGGGGATCCTGGGAGTCGTCGCCACGCTGATTCTCACCTTGGCCGTCTGACCGATCGCGCCGGCCGGCATTTTCCGCGGGAGCGAGAACGCGGGCGAACGCGGGCTATCCCAGGATGAAGACCTGCAGCGATCGCGCGCCATGGGCCCCGATGACGAGCGACTGCTCGATGTCAGCCGTCTTGGAGGGCCCGGAGAGGAAGCACCCGAAGCCGGCTTCGCCCAGGGACAGCCGCGCGTAGGCTTCGTGCATGTTGTGCACGATCTCGCCCGCCGGGACGACGATGGCCAGATGCTGCACGATGAAGTAGACCGCCCGGTGCCGCAGGCCGCGATCCGTCACCCAGATGGCCGCGTTTTCGGCCACGGAGAACTGGCCCTGCAACACGGCGAAATCCAGGGGAGCAAGCCGATGCGGGTCTTCGAGATCGTCGAGCCGCACGTTCCAGTCGCCCCCTAAGGGAATCTGGCTGGACCGCAGCTTGGCCGTCGCACACGCAGGCAGTTCGAGGATGCGGCGTTCCAGCTCCCCGTGATCGGGCACGCGATGCGCCGTGCCGCCGACCGAAGCCAGCACATTACTGAACTGCAGCCAGGGGTCGGCATACTGCGTCCAGGGCCCCGTGTTGTCGGGCAACGTCGGACCCTGCACGACCTGCCGACGGATGTTGCCGAGAATCTGCTCGCGTCGATCCATGGACGCTACCTTTCGTCTCGCCGCTGCCGAGCCTTGCGACGCTCGGCCCGGAACATTTCGCGAAAGCTCAACTCCGGCGGCTCAGGAAGTTCGCGTTGGCGCCCCCAGGCGTTGCCCGGGTTGTAAACCAGGAAACGGGGCATCCACCGCAGCGCCGTGCGGCCGAGTCGCCCGAGCCAGTGAAAGCGCGAGGGGCTGAGCAGCGCCCAGCTGGCCCATTTCATGGCCACGCGTTTCGACCAGGGCAGATGGCCCTGGCGGCTCATCTCGCGCCGCATCGTGAGCAGTTCATGGTGCAGGTCGATCTTCACCGGACAGACATCGGTGCACGAACCGCACAGGCTGCACGCGAACGGCAGGCTGTTGTGCTGGGCACCGTCGCGGACGGGAGCGAGGATCGAACCGATCGGCCCGGGCACCGTCGTGCTGTAGCTGTGTCCACCGCTCCGCCTATAGACGGGGCAGGTATTCATGCAGGCACCGCAGCGGATGCAGCTGAGCGACCGGCGGAAGTCCTCGCTGCCGAGAATCGAACTGCGCCCATTGTCGACCAGCACCACATGCAGTTCGCCGCCCGGCATCGGCCCGTGGAAGTGCGAGCTGTAGGTGGTGATCGGCTGGCCGGTGGCGCTGCGGGCGAGCAGCCGCAGGAACACCCCCAGGTCCGCGGCCCGCGGAACCAGCTTCTCGATCCCCATGCAGGCGATGTGGACCTTGGGCAGCGAAGCGCCCAGGTCGGCGTTGCCTTCGTTCGTGCAGACAACAAAGCCCCCCGTCTCGGCGATGGCGAAGTTCACGCCCGTGATACCCGCTTGCGCCTCGAGGAACACGTCCCGCAGGTGGCCTCGGGCCGCCTCGGTCAGGTAGTCCGGATCCGACGCTCCCTTGTCCGTGCCGAGATGCTCATGGAACACCTCGCCCACTTCCTCCTTCTTGATATGAATCGCGGGCAGCACGATATGGCTGGGCGTCTCCTCGCGAAGCTGCACGATGCGTTCACCCAGGTCGGTGTCGATCACCTGGACGCCATGCTTCTCCAAGAACGGATTCAAGTGACACTCTTCGGTCAGCATCGACTTGCTCTTCGCCACGCGACGCACGGCGTGCTTCTGGAGGATCTCCAGCACGATCTGGTTGTGCGCCTCGGCGTCGGGAGCCCAATGCACATGCACGCCCAGGGCGGCGGCGCGGTCCGCGAACATCTCCAGGTAGTCCGCCAGGTTCGCCATCGTGTGCAGCTTGATCTGCGAAGCCCGGTCCCGCAGCGTTTCCCATTCCGGCAGGCTGGCCGCAGCCTTGTCGCGTTTCGCGCGGACAAACCACAGCGCCTGGTCGTGCCAGCGTGTGCGTTGCAGGTCGGAAACGAACCGCGCGGCGTGGACGGCGTGGTCGGTGGAGGAGCTACGATCGGCGGCGGTGGAGTTGCTGGGGGCAATCATCAGGCCACGGGCCTCCCGGCGAGGATCTGGGCGATATGCATGACACGAATCGGCTTCTTCTGTCGGCGGATCAGCCCCTCTAGATGCATGAGGCATGACATGTCGGCGGCTGTCAGCACCTGCGTGCCCGCCTGCTCATGGTCCAGCAGGCGGTCGTTCCCCATCAGACACGAGATGGCTTCTTCGGCAACCGCGAACGTGCCGCCAAACCCGCAGCACTCGTCGGCTCGCTGGAGCTGGGCGAACTGGATGCCTCGCAAACCCTCCAGCAGCTGCCGGGGCTTGCTGAAATCACCGTCCATCCGTTCGCTGCTGCGTCCCATCCGCAACTCACGCAGGCCATGGCAGCTCTGGTGCAGCCCGACACGATACGGAAAATCGCCGTCGACCCGTTCCACCTTCAGGACATCCACAAGAAATTCGCACAACTCAAACGTGCGGGACTTCAGCGACTCGAAGACCTCATCGTGGGGAAAATACTCCTCATAATGATGCCGCACCATCGCCACGCAACTGCCGGACGGAGCGACCACATAGGGGTAGTCGCGGAAGATCTCCAAAAACCGCTGGGCCAGCGGCCGCGTCTGGTCGGTGCAGCCGGTGTTCGCCATGGGCTGCCCACAGCAGGTCTGCCCCTCCGGAAACTCCACCGTCACGCCGTGGCGGCGCAGCACTTCGATCGTCGCCCAGGCGACGTCCGGGTAGAACTGATCGACGTAACAGGGGACAAATAGACCAACTCGCATGGCAATCGAGCCGTAACCTCGTTAAAACTGGGACGCAGCCTCCGACGCAATTGAGCGACCGCGGGCGGCGTTCGCCGCGCCTCACCGGACTCCCATGCAGCACGGCCTGGGCCACTGTATTCCGCGCTCGCCCCTCCTCGTTCCCACCTTTGCCCCGACCATGTGGAGCCTCCCATGATCGCAGCCGTACAAGCGTTCCTTATCCTAGCAGCAACGACAGGTCCCGTGGAAGCCAGTTCATCCCCCCCCGACAAACTCCCCGTCACTCCGCCACCCGTCACGCGTCGCGTCGAACAGACGGACGAATACCACGGAGTTCGCGTCGCGGATCCTTATCGCTGGCTGGAGGACGATGTCCGTCAGTCGGACGAAGTGCGGGGCTGGGTTGAAGCCCAAAACCGCGTCACGTTTGCCTATCTGGAGGAGATACCGCAGCGGAAGGCGATCCGGCAACGCCTCACCGACCTCTGGAACTTCGCCAAGTATTCTGAGCCCTCCCAGGTCGCCGGCCGCTACTTCTTCCGCAAAAACGACGGCCTGCAGAACCAGGCCGTCCTCTATGTGTCGGAATCGCTCGACGGCGAACCGCGCGTGCTGCTTGACCCGAACCAGTGGACCCAGGACGGCACGATGGCATTAGGGGCCGCGGTCCCCAGCGACGACGGCAAGCGACTGGCCTATGCGGTCAGCGAAGCCGGCTCCGACTGGCAGACGCTGCAGGTGCTTAACGTGGACGATGGCGTTATCCTGCCCGACAAGATCCGCTGGGTTCGTTTCGGCGGCGTGGCCTGGAATCGCGCGGGGGACGGATTCTACTACGGTCGCTACCCCGAACCGGATCCCGGCCAGCAGTTCCAGTCGCTGGCGCTGAACCACAAGATCTACTTCCACCAGTTGGGCACGCCGCAGGAGCAGGATGTGCTCATCTACGAACGTCCCGACCACCCCGACTGGACGTTCGGCATCGCCCCCACGGAGGACAATGCTTATTTGGTCCTGGAGATCACCAAGAGCACGGACGACCAGAACCGGGTCCTCTACCGACCGCTCGCAGCCGGTGCCAGTGACTGGACCGAACTGATCGGCGACTTCGAGAACCAGTTTTCGTTCGTCGGCAACGAAGGCTCGACCTTCTATTTCCTGACCGATCTCGACGCACCCACCAAGCGACTGGTGGCCATGGACGTCGGACAACCGGGGCGCGACCATCTTCGCGAAGTGGTCGCCGCCTCGTCGGACACGCTGGAGTCGATCCGTCTGCTGAGCGGGCAGTTCGTCGCCAACTACCTGCACGACGCGACGTCGCGGGTGCGTATCTACGACCGCGCGGGCAAATCGCTTCGCGATGTCCAACTGCCCGACATCGGATCGGCCGCTGGCTTCGGCGGGCGGCAGAACGACAAGCAGACGTTCTACTCGTTCAGCAGCTACACTTATCCGCCGAGCATCTACCATTACGACGTAACCACGGGCGAGAGCCGGCTCTGGAAGCAGGCCGAAGTGGCCGTGGACCCGTCGCGTTTCGAAACGCGCCAGGTGTTCTACACCAGCCGCGACGGCACGCGCGTCCCGATGATCGTGGCGCATCGCAAGGACCTGAAGCCGAACGGCCAGCTGCCCA
>JBIIEC010000138.1:0-12723 GCA_044238045.1 Pirellulaceae bacterium
ATCTGGACTTCGCGTGATCGTACCCCGCACCTCGCTTCAGCGGCCATGGCTGGCAGGTCGATTTACGATAGCCCACGTTCAGGCTGCAAGTCCAGAGCGGCCAGAATCGCTTCGACGATTTCCGTGGGCGTCTTGTCGTCCGTCGCCACACGAACGTCCGCACAGGACTCGTAGATCGGCAACCGCTCCGCGAGAACCCGGTCGATCTCATCCGCCGCTGCGGGCGATCCCGAACTCGCGGGCCCCGAGTCGGCGGCGAGCAGCGCGGGCCGCTGCGTCCAAGACCGCGGGTCGGCCTGCAGTCGCTGGCGGATGACGGAGGGTTCCGCCATGAGCCAGACGACGGGCCCGGCAACGGACAGCCGCTGCCGATTCTCGGACCGCAGGATCGCGCCACCGCCCAGCGACAACACCACCCGGTGTCCGCGTACGCACTCGGCGATGACAGCCGATTCCAGATCGCGAAAGGCCGCCTCCCCCTGCTGCTCAAACAGCTGCCGGATCGAACAACCGGCCCGCTCCTGGATCTGTTCGTCCGTGTCCATGCACTTCCAGCCGAGCCGCTCGGCCAGCAGCATCCCGACGGTCGTCTTGCCCGTGCCTCGATAACCGATCAACGACACAATCACTGACAGCCTTCCTTCCATCCTTGACCACATCCGTCGAGTCGTCTTGAACGCCGTCGACTTGTCGCTGGTGCTGAAACCACGAAAAGCGCGGAGCGGACCGGGGACATTACTCGCGAGTCGCTCCGATCGTCCGCTTCAGCGTCTCGCGCATCAAGTCGGCGGGAGCGGGACGACCGGTGAATAGTTCGAACTGCAGCGCCGCCTGCCGGACAAACATGTCGACTCCCGTGATGACGCGGCAATGCTTCTCACGCGCGTCCTTCACGAGCAGCGTCTGCTCGGGGTTGTACACCGTGTCGAACACGGTCATCGACGGCCGCAGATAGTGCTTCTCGAACGGCGACTCATCCACATTCGGGTGCATGCCGACGGGCGTGCAGTTGACGAGGATTTCGCACGAGGCCGAATGTCGCGCGTCCCAGTCCACGATGCGGCACTTCAACTGCTCTGCCAACGGCTTGGCTTTGTCCGGCGAGCGTGCGGCCACGGCGACCTGGGCCCCCTGGTGCAGCAGGCCGTAGGCAATGGCCTTGGCGGCGCCGCCCGCGCCCAGCACCAGCGCCTGCTTGCCCCGCAGCACTCCCTCCTGGTTCGCGGGAAGCTCCATGCCCGCCAACAGGCTCTCCAACGCTCCCCGCTGGTCCGTGTTGAAGGCCCGCACCTTGCCTCCATCCATCAACAGCGTGTTGGCCGCGCCGATCCCGCGCACCGCCGGATCCACCTCCGTGCACGCAGGCAACACGGCCTCCTTGTGCGGGATCGTCACGCTGAGCCCTCGCACGCCCAGGTCGCTGCAGTCGCGGAGGAACGCCGCCAGATGTTCGCGGGGCACGCGGAACGGCACATAGACGCAGTTCAATCCCAGGCGATGGAAAGCCGCGTTGTGGATCACTGGACTGAGGCTGTGGCCCACGGGGTCGGCGATCACCCCGAACACGGGGGTGTCGGCCTGGATTGCGTCGTAGTGGTAGAGCTCCTTCATCTGCTGGAAACTCAGCTGGCCTGGAGCCATCGCGCGATCCTGGTGGAACGTGGCGAAAGTGAACGGCGCTCCAAAACGGCCGGCCAGGATGCGCGTCGGCATGCCCATCTCGCCCATGCAGATTCCGACCGTCGGCACCTGGCTGGTCGCGATCAGCTTGAGCATCCGCAGGTTATCGTGCGGATTGTTCGCCATCGTCGCGATCTTCACGATATCCGCCGACTTGGCAGCCAGCTTGGCGTGCAGCGACGGCAGGTCGTCTGGCGTCTTGCTGAAGTCGTGGAGACTGACGATGCGTTTCGTCTTGCCGTAGCGAGGAATGCTGCCGGCAATGTCCTCTTCCAGATCCACATAGTCGGCGCCTTCGACGATCGCCGACCGCAGCAGGACCTGCCGTTCAGACTCGGTACCCGCCCATTTGCCGCCATCCGCCTCGCGTCGGCAGCTGACGACCACCGGCCCCGGCCGATTGTCCAGCAGCCGCTTGAGGTTGACCTTGCCCGCGATGTAGTCGAGTCGCAGCTCCACCAGTTGAGCCCCCTGCTCCACCAGGTGGGCATGCTCGGCGATGACGTGTTTGTGCCGTCCCCGGCCGATACAGACGCAGATCATGCAGTTCGTCTCCCGTTCGCCTGAAAAGCGCCCATTGTAGCCAAGACTCCGGCTCAGATGCGCTTGAAACGTTTGTCGAGCTCTTCCTTGGTGAAGACCAGGGTCGTCGGACGTCCGTGAGGGCAGTGATGCGAATCCTGAACGAGGTGGCGGTGGGACAGCAGTGCCTCGATCTCCCGAGGGGAAAGGCGGTCCCCGGTCTTGATAGCCGCCTTGCAGGACATCATGTGCAGCAGTTCATCGAGGATGTCACGGCGTTGCAGCGGTCGCTCCCCTGCGCCCAACTGGGCCGCCACCTGCCGCAGCAGTTCGGCGGGCGAAACGTCGCCCAGGATCGCGGGATACCCCTGCAACAGCACCGTGCCGCCCCCGAACGGCTCCACCTGAATCCCCATCTCCGCCAGCAGGTGCTGGTTCTCCAAGACGGCAGACGCCTCGGAGGCCGGCAAGTCGACCGGCTCCGGCACCAACATCCGCTGGACCTCCACCGACTTCGCCAGCGTCTTTTCCCGCAGCTGCTCGTAGAGGATTCGTTCGTGAAGCGCATGCTGGTCGATGACGACCAGCCCCTCCTCGCAGGGCGCCACCAGGTACTTGTTGTGGGCCTGAAAGGCGACGCAGCGAGGCTGCCACTCGCCCGCCTCCACCGGCTGTCCGGCCAGCACTCCGACGGCTCGGGATGCCCAGGAGGCTTCGGTCGAAGGAGCCACCGCGTTGCCGGTTCCCGACGGCGTCTCCATTCCGCCCGCGCGGGATCTCGCGGGGTCCACCCCGGCCACTCCGCCTCCCCCGGCCAGCAGGTCAGGTCGAGCGTGGGGCAGCGGTGGAAACGGCATGAACTCGTCCACGCCTCCATCCCATCGCAGCCTCGGCTGCGATGTCCCGCCATCCCCACTGCCGGCTCCTGCCGCCGGACCGATACCCGTACGAGCCCACTGGCCCACTTCCTGCTGCTTGCGTGTCATCTGCTCGGCCGTGAACGCGGCAGACAGAGCTTCCCCCACGTCGGTCGCCGTCGCTTCCAGGGGCTGCACCCGCGCGGTCAGGTCGGTGCTGAGGAACCGACCGCGAATCGTTCCCAGCAGATGACTGTAGACGCGGCCGGAATCCTGGAACCGAACCTCCAGCTTCGTGGGATGTACATTCACATCGATCTGGTCGGGCGGCATCACCAGACGCAGGAAAGAAATGGGAAAACGGCCCGTCAGCAGAAGACCACGATAGGCCTCGCCCAACGCATGCTGCAGCGAGCGATCCCGGATGTGTCGACCATTCAAGAACAGGTACTGCATCTTGTTGTTGCTGCGGCTCTGGGTCGGATTGGCCACGAATCCCGCCAGGTAGATCCCTTCCACCTGGCTCTCCACCGCGATCAACGACTCGGCCAGTTCCTGCCCGAACATCCCCGCGATACGCTCCCGCCAGTTATCCACCGGCGGCAGTTCGTAGAGGACACGTTCGTTGTGTTTCAGGCTGAAGTGGATGTGGGTGAAGGCCAGGGCGATCCGCTGGAACGCTTCGGTCGCATGGGCCAGTTCCGTCGACGTGCCACGCATGAACTTGCGGCGGACGGGCGTGTTGAAGAACAGGTTGCGTATCTCCAGGGTCGTACCGACGGCCGCGGCACAGGGCGCCGGTTCGCGTCGCTCGCCGCCGTACACGACCATCTCATAGCCCATCGTCGCGTCCGCGACCCGGGTCCGCATGGTCATCTGGCTGACCTCGGCGATCGAAGCCAGCGCCTCGCCGCGAAACCCCAAGGTGGCGACGGCGAACAGATCGTCGGCATCGCGGATCTTGCTGGTGGCATGACTGGCCACTGCCAGCGGCAGGTCCTCCAGCCCCATGCCACAACCGTTGTCGCTCACCCGTATCCGTTCCAGACCACCATTCTCCAGCACCACCTCGACGCGCGTAGCTCCGGCATCGACGGCGTTTTCCATCAGTTCCTTGACAACGCTGGCCGGGCGCTCGATCACCTCGCCCGCCGCGATCTTGTTCACGACACTCGGAGGCAGCTGTCCGATGCGGCCCGTGTTCTCGTTCGTCGTGGTGTTCGTCATCGGGTCCTCCCTGGACTGCTCGCTCGACAGCCCCGCACGTTCCCTTGGTTGTTGCTTGCCGGCCCATTCCCGGCCCGGCCGTCGTTTGGCCTGTCGCTTGTCCCCGTCGAGGACAGGACGCCAACCCGGCCCTGCTACAGGCCATACTCCTTGATCTTGCGATAGAGGGTCCGCGCGCCGATGCCGAGGATGCGGGCGGTCTCCTCGCGGTTACCACCGGTCAACTGGAGGGTTTTCTCGACCGCCCAGCGTTCGATCTCGCTGAGCGGCTGGCCGATCAATCCACCCGCCGCCTCGTTCGCACCCGCCTCGACGACCGCTGCTTCGCTGGCGGGCGTCAGTTCGGGCGGCAGGTCGTCCAGGTCGAGGATGCCATCCACGTCGATCACCACCATGCTTTCCATGATGTTCCGCAGCTGCCGGACGTTTCCGGGCCAGTCGTACGCAAACAGGTGCCGGGTCGCGGCTCCGGAAATCCCCCGCAACACCTTCTTGTGCCGCCGCGCGAAATGCTTGCGGAAGTGCTCGGCCAGCGGCAGGATATCGTCGCGTCGCGCACGCAGCGGCGGCAGGTCGACCGTGATCACCTTCAGTCGATGATACAGGTCGCGGCGGAACGCTCCCTCGGCGATCGCCTTGTCGAGATCGCGATTGGTGGCGGACAGCACCCGGACATTCACGGTCACGGACTTGTTCTCGCCGACCCGCACGATCTCCCCGCTCTCCAGCACCCGCAGCAGCTTGATCTGCGTCGGCATGGGCATGTCGCCCACTTCGTCCAAGAACAGCGTGCCCCCATGCGCGTACTCGAACCGGCCGACTCGGTCCGCCGCGGCGTCCGTGTACGCGCCCCGGACATGCCCGAACAGTTCGCTTTCCAGCAGGTGCTCGCTGAGCGCGGCGCAGTTCAAGGCCACGAAGGGCTTTTTCTTGCGCGGCGAGTTCTGGTGCAGGGCCTGGGCCACCAGTTCCTTGCCCGTGCCGGTCTCCCCGGTGATCAGCACGCTGGCATCCGTGGGCGCCAGCCGCTTGAGGCGTTCAATGATGGCCTGCATCTTGTCGCTGGCGTACACGATGCCTTCGAAGCCGTAGCGTTCGTCCAGCCGCTGCTGGAGGTCGACGTTGGTGCGTTTGAGCCGCACGGCTTCCGCCGCCTTCTGGGTCACCGCCCGCAGGCGATCGGGCGTCAGGGGCTTTTCCAGGAAGTTGAACGCCCCCTGCTGCATCGCCTCGACCGCCTTCGGCACCGAAGCATGCCCGGTCACGACGATCACCTCGGCATCGGGCAGCGACTCCTTCGCTCGACGCAGGATCTCCTCGCCGTCTACCTCGTTCATCACCAGATCCGTGATGACCACATCGAACGAATCCTGGTCGATGCGCCGCGCGCCTTCCGGTCCGGAGGTGGCGACGGAGCAATCGTATCCGACGCGTTCCAGGGTTTCGGACATCGCCTGGGCATGGCTCTTGTCGTTGTCCACGACCAGAATCCGGATGGCGGACGCAGGGTGATCGGCGTTTTCGGGAGTCGTCATGTCATTCATGGGATTCCACCGGATGACGGTTCCTGAGTGTGTCAGACGAGCGATCAGGCCTGGACCTGTTGGCCATCCGGATCGCCGGGGACGGCTGGGGTGCTGGGGCCCTCCGTGGAGGCCGCGCCCTCCAGTCGGGGCGGCGTGGGAAACTCCAGCGTGAACTTCGTGCCCCGCCCCACTTCACTTTGCACGTTAATCCGCGCTCCATGCGCCTCGATCACCTTCCGCGCGGTGGGAAGCCCCAGCCCCGACCCCTCGTCCTTCGTCGAGAAGAACGCATCGAACATGTGGCTCGCCGTGTTCTCGTCCATGCCGCATCCCGTATCGATGAGGTCCAACGCGACGCCCGACCGAGTCAGGCGGGTGCGAGCGGTCAGCTGGCCGCCATTCGGCATGGCTTCCAGCGCGTTTTTCACGAGATTCACCAGGGCCGCTTCCATCGTCTGTTCGTCGAGCAGGATCGACGGCAGGTCCGGGTCGAGATACCGCACGACGTCCACGTTCATCTCGTCCGCCTGCGCCGAAAACAGATCCAGCACGCGGTTGATCTGCTCATTGAGATTCCCCGGCGTGAGGTCCAGCTTCCGCACCCGGGCGAACTTGAGGAAGTCGTTCAACAGGTTCTGCAGCCGCTCGCACTGCCACTGGACGATCTTGACCTTCTGCAGCGCCCGCCGCTTGTTGATCGGCTCCTCGGCCTCGAAGTCCTCGGTGAGCAGGTCGACATTCATGCGGATGACGGATAACGGATTTTTGATTTCGTGCGCCAGCGCTCCCGCCAACTGGGCGATCTCGTTGTACTGCTGGATCAGCTGCCGCGTGAACGCGTCATACTTCGGCTGGGCGTTGCTTGCCTGCTCCGTGCTCATCGGTCCGCTTCTCCGGCAAGCCACCCTGCACCCGACAGCCCCTCGCTCCACAGCGAACCGGGCCGGCGGAATCACGGCTCATTCATGAAAAAAGCCGCCCGGCCGCCACCTTCTTGGGGAGGCCGCCGGGCGGCGGTTACGTCAGACTCCGATCCGCAGGCTGCGACCAGGATGTCCCGGCACGCAGGCCGCGGCGTCGACCTAGTCGCGACTCTTGGCCGCCGCTCCGTCGGTCCCCGCCTCCATGGCCCGGCGACGACTGAGCTTCACGCGGTCATGGTCGTCGATGTCGATCACGAGCACCTGCATCTTGTCGCCGACGCGGCAGATGTCCGAGACGCTGTTCACGTACTCATTGGACAGCTCGCTGATGTGGCACAACCCGTCGCGTCCGGGCAGGATTTCCACGAACGCGCCGAAGTCCTTGATGCTCGTGACGCGGCCTTCGTAGACCTTGCCGATCTGCACCGTGGCCGTGAGGGCTTCGACCTGCGCCAAGGCTGCCTGCGCCCAGTCGGCATTGCTGCTGGCGATCGTCACCGTGCCGTCGTCGTCGACTTCGATCACCGCGCCGGTCATCTCCTGGATCGACCGGATCGTCTTGCCGCCCGGGCCGATGAGCAGACCGATCTTCTCGGGGTCGATCGTGGTCCGCAGCAGGCGAGGAGCGTACTGCGAGATCTCCGCGCGTGGGCGGGAGATCGTGGAGAGCATCGAACGGAGGATCTCGATGCGGGCTTCGCGGGACTGCGCCAGGGTCGCCCGGATGATGTCCCCGGAGATGCCGGCGATCTTCAGGTCCAGCTGGATGCCCGTGATGCCGTTCTGGGTGCCGGCGATCTTGAAATCCATGTCGCCGTAGTGGTCCTCGTCACCGATGATGTCGGTCAGCAGCACCCACTGGTCCTGCCCTTCCTTGACGAGCCCGACGGAGATACCGGCCACCGGGTTGGAAATCGGCACGCCCGCGTCCATCAGGCCCAGCGTCGCTCCGCACACGCTGGCCATGGAGCTGGAACCGTTCGATTCCAGGATATCCGACACCACCCGCACCGTGTAAGGAAACTCCTCCACGTCCGGCAGCACCGACTTGACCGACCGCTCCGCCAGGGCACCGTGGCCGATTTCACGACGGCCCGGTCCACGGATCGGACGGCACTCGCCGACCGAGAACGACGGGAAGTTATAGTCGAGCATGAACCGCTTGGAGTACTCCTCGACCAGGCCATCCACCCGCTGTTCGTCGCGAGATGTCCCCAGCGTGATGGAGATCAACGCCTGGGTCTCGCCGCGTTGGAAGACGGCCGACCCGTGCGTGCGGGGCAGCAACCCCACACAGCACTCGATGCTCCGCAGCGTCTTCGTGTCGCGGCCGTCGGGACGCGTGCCGCTGAGAATCAGGTCACGGATCACCCGCTGCTGCAGATCGTGCCACGCCTTCGAGAACTGGGGCCCCGTCACCGCGCCGACGGCTGCGGCATCAGGAATAATCTCTTTCTGCGCCCGCTCCTTCACGGCCGACACCGCCTCCGCACGCGCCTGCTTGCCCTCGGTCGCCTTCGCGGACCGCAAGGCGTCATAGAAGCCAGCCTTCATACGGTCGTAGAGTCCACCGTCCGAGGGAGCGACGAAGTCCATCTTCACCACTCCAACCTTGCGTTGCAGTTCGTTGTGCATCTCGCAGATTTCGCGGATGTAGCCGTGGGCCACCTCAATGGCCTCGAACATCAGCAGTTCGGGCATCTCGCGGGCGAAGCCCTCGATCATGAGCACCGATTGATCGTTGCCCGAAACGACCAAGTCCAGATCGCTCTCTTCCAACTCGTCATGCGTCGGAAACACGACCCACTCGTCGTTGATCCGACCGATGCGAACCGAGGCCACCGGCCCATGGAAAGGCAGCTTCGAGATGTGCAGGCTCGCGGCCGCTCCATTCATCGCCAATACGTCCGCGTCGTGCTGCCGATCGCTCGACACCACCACGCTCTGGCACTGCACCTCGTCACAGAACCCGTCCGGAAATAGCGGCCGGATCGGACGATCCATGAGACGAGAAGTGAGCGTCTCCTTCATCGAAGGACGCCCCTCACGCTTCAGGAAGCCCCCGGGAAACTTGCCCGCCGCCGACGTCCGCTCGCGGTAGTCACAGGTCAACGGAAAGAAATCCGTCCCTGGACGCGAAGGCCCCGTCGCCGAGGCATTGAGCACTACCGTCTCCCCGTACTGAACCACGACCGCCCCAGCCGCCTGCTTCGCCAGATATCCCGTCTCCAGCGACAACACCTGCTTCCCGATCTGCTTCTCAACTCGAATTTTCACTTTTCTTTCCCTCTAGAACTTCCACTGTGACGGGGCATGGCGCAGCAGCCAGAAGAAGCATCTCCGCATCGGAGTGCCGGCCCCTAGAGATAGCAACCCACAGGGCGCAAAGGCCCACGGGCGGTCCCGCCAACCGGGACTCGCCGAACTTGCAGACACGAGCAAGGTGGGAGAAGACGAGAGTCCGCTACTTGCGGATTTCCAGCCGTCCAATAATGTCCAGATATCGCTGGGGATCAATCTTCTTCAGATAGTCCAACAGACGGCGACGACGGCTGACCATCATCAATAAGCCACGCCGGCTCGCATAGTCTTTGCTATGCGTCCGCATGTGCTCCGTGAGCCCGTTGATCCGAGTCGTCAGAATGGCGATTTGCACCTCTGGCGATCCCGTATCCACATCGGCCCGACGATAGTCCTGAATAATGCCTTGCTTTCGATCTTTCGTGATGGTCATTCACCTACCCAATCAAAGCTCTCCGCCCGCCAGCCGATTCCAGCCCCCCTTCGTCCACTAAACAAAGTTGTGAGGCACCGCTATCCTAACGGTTGGTCTGCGCTATCACTCCTGCAACAAAAAACCACTAAGCTACAAGTCGTCATCGTATCAGGCGGTCACCGTTTTGCAACCGCAAATAGGGGGCTCGTTAAGACTTTGTTCAGCCGGCTGTGGCAAACCGAGCAGAGACAACCACAGCCACGCAGACACCCCATCTTAAGCCAGACACGGCAACTCCCGTGGCTGCTACTCCTCGAGGTAGTGGGAATAGCGGCGTCGACGGCGGAGCGACGTCGATGGTCTCACTCGCCAGATCCCTGATCGGCCCGCAACAGGGGGCTCCCCGGCTTCATTCAACAGAAATCCGCCCAGAAGCCGGTAGAAGAGCAGAATCACAAAGGCCCCCAGCGTGCCGCAGACCAAGCCCACCGAGCTGACGGGCGACAGATGTTCATCGTAGATCAGCGAGTACACCCCGCAACCGATGACAACCCCGGTGATTCCCATCAGCAACGTGGCGATCGCTCCCCCGGGATCCCGCCCGGGCATGATCGCCTTCGCCAGCAGTCCGACGCAGGTTCCGAAGCCGACCCAGAGAAGAACCAGTTCGAACCAGGCCTGAATGTCTTCGGTAAAGAAAGGGTCCATCGGCGATTCCCCGGCATCTGATGAGACCAGCTTACGGCGGCCGCCGGCCGAAAATCGGGCCGCAAAACGACGGCGACCTCTGCGCAGAATACCGGGGAGTTGTCCGCTCGCGACAGGCAAGCGGAAAAGGACCGATCCGCAGAGATCATCCGGCAACGTCGTTATCGTCGTCCGTCACGAGAGGACTTGAGCACCCTCATCGACGGATCCCGTTCCCACTCCGGCGTTCGCGACCGCGGCCAGGCCCCTCTGCAAGCCTATTCGCGGGGCGGCCTGTAGTAAGGATCTGCAGTCGGCGCGGGACTAGGGCCGGCGTCCGGCGAAGGCGTCTGCGGCGAGGCCTTTACCAGGGAAGAGAGGCGAGTGAACGCGGGCGTGACCCCCTCGGCCCGCAAGCGTTGGATGCCCAACCATCCCCCAGCCGCCACCACTGCGAGGAAGGCAAGCCAGAGGACCATGTCACGGACCATCGCCATTCCCTCTTTCATGTGGGGCAGCACCGTCACGCCCACGCTGAAAAAAGTGAGTACCGATGCCACGCAGGTGACCACATCGAGAGTGCGATCCAAGTCCATCGCCATTCCCCCGCTCCTCTTCGAGATCGCTCTTCCTCGGGCGACTCGCAGTCAACCTTGGGATTCGTTCGTCGGCGCGATCCACGCCGGCTTTCCTGAGCCTAAATCATCGCGGCCCCGGGCGGCAAGGCTCCGCCCTTCAGGAAAAGCCGCGATCACCGAACGGATTCGCCATCATCCGCCCGCTTATAACGCCTGCGTCCTGATTGACGCGTCCGTTTCCCCGCGCCCACGCAGCGTGGGCTGCGCGTTCCTCGTACCGAAGTCACCACGAGAGCGTTCGTTCCTCGTTCGCCGGTGAGCCGTCGTACCCCCCATGCTCCAGTCGCACGCCCTTCGCGTCGAGTTCCACTCGGATAGCTCCCAGACGATCCGTATGCAGCAACTCCGTTCCGGCCCGGCACCAAGACTGCTCCAAACAGGCCTTCGCTTCGACACTCCAACGACCGCTGACCACCAGCCACCTCGGCCGGCACCAGTCGAGAAACGCGGCCGGATCTTCCTGGCAGCTTCCGTGATGGGGCGCCAACACAACGGCCACGGCCCCCACCGGCTCCCCCAGCAGTTCCACCGTTCCGGCACCCTCGAGGTCCCCGGGCAGCAGGACGGACTGGGCCCCGCTACGAACGAGCAGGACGACACTGTTCGCGTTGTCCGACTCGCCAGGCAGGTGGCGTACTGGATGCAGCACGTCCACCTTCGTTGCGTCGTCGATACTCCAGCGGTCCCGCCGTCGGCACGTCCGTCGCGCGATGCGCAGCTTGGACAGAAGCGAGTCCAGCTGCCGTGTGCTGGCCGATTGGTTGCTCCAGAAGCCCGGCCCCGTGACGACCTCCGCGATGCGAAAACGTTCCAGAAGCCCCGGAAGCAGGCTGTAGTGGTCGGCGTCTGCGTGCGAAACCACGACGCGGTCGATCCTTGATATCCGCAGGCTCCACAGACTTCGGCTGACTGCATCCACGGCCGACCTGCCCGCAGCCATCCGCCCACAGTCGTAAAGCCAGGTGCTCCCATCGGGCAGTTGGAGCACCACGCAAGCACCATGGCCGACCGACAGAAAGGTACAGCGGATCTGCCCCCGCGGCAGCTGCCTCTCCCACGCTCCCACGCCGATCCCCAGGGCGAGCACGGCCAGGGAAAACGCGACGAACGGCCATCGTGGATGTCGCCACGGTGGCCAGACCCAATAGACGGCCCAGATTGCATAGAAGAGCAGCACCCAGCCCGCGCCGATGCCCGGATGCCAGAGCCGCGTGCCGGGAAGCTGGTCGGCCCAGGCGATCGGTCCCTCGAACACCATCAGACTCAAACGACACACGGCCGCCAGAGGCGTCGCGACCGGAGGGCACCAAGCGTGCACCAGCAGTAAACCGAATCCGCTGAACAGGGCGACCACCAGGGGCAACCACAAGACGACGTTCAGCAAGACTGCCAACCATGCCACCACATGAAACTGCTCGACGACCAACGGCAGCGTGAAGGCCCACACCAGGACATTCACCCACAACGCGGCCCGCAGCTGCATCAGCGAGTGCCGTGCCCAGCGGACCGGTCGCGACTGGCTCGCCGCGAGCAACCGTCCCAGCGGATCCTGCCCCCGGCTGTCGGCTCGCTGCTGCACATGCATGAGAACGGCGACCGCCAGGAAGGACAGCTGAGCCCCCGCATGGAATAGATCCGAAGGACAACGACACCAGACGACCACGGCGGACCAGCAGAGGGAATTCACGGGCGGCGCGTGTCGGCGAAGCCACCAGGCGAGGCCGCCGAGCTGCACGAGCAGGTTCGCACGCATCACCGGCGCCTGCAGGCCCGTCACCTCCGCGAACCACCAGACGGCCACCATGACCACCAGGGAGCCCACCCGTTCGGGAACCAAGCCGCTCCGTGTCACCACCAGCAACCCGCTGGCCAGCACACTCACATGGAATCCGGAAATCGCCAGCAGGTGGACTGTCCCCGTGCGCAGGAATCGGTCCTGCTGCTCCG
>JBIIEC010000139.1:0-12721 GCA_044238045.1 Pirellulaceae bacterium
AACTTCAGACTGTCGGCGGATGGCGAATTCCTGGCGTTGGTTCGCCCGGACGGCCGCACGATCACGCAGTCCTTCAATCCTTATCCGGCACAGGTCGAGAACCAGTCGTACGGTCTGGCGATCACGCGGAACGTCTATGAGCTGGTGACGCCGACGTCGGCGGCGAAGGCGTTGGTGCCGACGGGCGACACGTTGGGCACGACCTGGATGCAGCCCGACTTCAACGACTCGGCGTGGAAGTCCGGGACGCTGGGCGCCGGATACGAGACGCTGGCGACGGGGGTCACGGAGCAGGAGGAGTTCAACGCGGGACTGGGCGGCAGTTGGACGACGAACTTGCCGGCCGACTCGGCCGCCAAGGTCGAAATCACGGGCGGCAACCTGCGGATGACGCTGCCGACCTTCGGCCAGGACGTCTCGGCCACCGCCCGCGGACTGGCTCCGATGGTCTACCGCTCGCTGCCTGGCGCCTGGCATGCCGACTATGAAATTGTCACGCAGGTGACGCAGGGCAGCACCGATCGCGGCAATGCCGGCATCGCGATCGTGAATCCGGCGACGGGCCTGCCCATCGTCCAGATGGAATACAACAGCCGCACGACCTTCCGCATGTATGGCATGTCCGCGCAGAAGGGCACGGTCTCCAGCAGCGCGAAGAACTCCTATTTCCTGCGGATCGTACGCGACAGCCGCGCAGGCACCTACACGGGTTTTTTCAAGCTGAACGCGGCCGACAACTGGACCCAGGTGGGTGTGGCGACGGACGGCGTCGATTCGGTGCCGGTCCTGAACGAGCCCTTCGTGGGCATGTACGCCCGGACGCCCACGAGCACGATGACGGCCGACTTCGCGTTCTTCAGTGCGATCGTCCCCAATGAGCGGCCCACGTACGGTTCGACGACGGGCCTGGACCTGACGAACGAGATGCGTGGCAAGAACGCCTCGGTGTACCTCCGCATTCCCTTCACCTACAACGGCCCCACGGGCTTGGACGAACTGAATCTGACGGCGATGTACGACGACGGGTTCCGGGCGTTCCTGAACGGCGTGGAACTGGAGTCGGAGAACGTGCCGATCGATTCGCCGTGGAACGCGGCGGCGACGACCAACCACGGCGCGGTGAACGGCGTGATTCCGGAAGAGCAGTTCAGCGTGGCCGCGAAGCTCGGGGCGCTGCGCCAAGGCTCGAACGTGCTCGCCATCCATGGCATGAACGTGGCGAAGGACGACGGCGACTTCTACTTCAATGGACGCTTGAATGCGGCGGACGTGCTGGCGGCGACCAACCAGTTCTTCATCACGCCAACGCCGGGCCTGGACAACCAGAAGCCGGCGGCGCCGACTCCCGTGATCGTCGGCCAGCAGGGCACGTTCTTCGGCAGCACCGAAGTCAGCCTCCGGGTCAACAGCCAGGATCCCAACCTGGAAATCCGCTACACGACCAACGGCACCGACCCGACTCCCACCTCGACGCTGTACACCGGCCCCTTCACGCTCACCAAGAGCGCGATGCTGCAGGTGCGGGTATTCGACAAGTCGGTCGTCCCGAACTTCGTGCCCAGCAACATCGCCTCCGGTACGTTCGTGGCGGTGTCGGATACGCTGAAGGAGCGTTCGTCGGACCTGCCGCTGCTGGTGCTCGACACGCTGGGCCAGGGTCTGCAGAGCGCGTCGACGACGTCACTGACCTCCACCAACGTGGTGCTGTTCGACACAAGCAAGGTGACGGGTCGTTCGAAACTCGGCGGGTCGCCCGTCGACTACCTGGGCCGTGGCGGCCTCCGCGACCGTGGCTCCAGCACCTCCGGCCAGACCAAGCCGAACATGGCTTTCGAGACCTGGGGGCCCGAGGGCAATACGAAGGAGGACGACGCGGATGCCTCGCTGCTCGGCATGCCCTCCGAATCGGACTGGGTGCTGCACGCCCCCTTCCAGTTCGACGCCGCGCTGATCCGCAACCAAGTGGCCTTCGACCTCACCCGCGAGATGGGCATCTGGGCCCCGCGTTACCGCCTGGTCGAAGTGTTCTTCAATCGCAACTCGGACGGCCTGGTGAACGAGACCGACTACTACGGCGTCTACGTGTTGATGGAGAAGATCAAGGAGGGCCCGGACCGCGTGGATGTGAAGGACATCACGCCGGCGGACAACACGGAGCCGAACATCAGCGGTGGCTACATCTGGAAGGTGGACCGCGAGGACCCGGATGCTCCCGGATTCTCGGCCGGCGGCCAGGGCATGAACTGGGTCTACCCCAAGAGCCCGAACAGCCGAACGGCCGAGCCCGACCAGAAGGCGACGACTGCCCAGCAAGCCTGGGTGACGACCTACTTCAACAATTTCCGCAAGACGCTGACCAACCCCAACATCAACGACCCGGAAGGATACTCCAAGTACATCGATCCGGAATCGTGGGTCGACAACCACCTGATCAACGTGTTCATGATGAATGTGGACGCGTTGCGGCTGAGTGCGTACTTCTACAAGGACCGGGACCAGCGAGTGGACTACGGTCCGCCTTGGGACTTCGACCGTTCGGCCGAATCGTCCGACGACCGCGACGACAATCCGCTGGTCTGGCGATCGACCAACGGCGACCTCGGCACCGACTTCTTCGGCAACGGCACGCAGCAGTGGTGGGGCGACCTGTTCAAGGACCCGGGCTTCTGGCAGCTGTATGTCGACCGCTGGACGATGTGGCGGAATACGGTGATGAGCGACGAGAATGTCGGCAAGTTGATCGACGGCATGGCTGCGGACTTGGCCGAGTCGCAGGTTCGCAATGCGGTCAAGTGGACGGCGTCGCGGCCGCGGACCACCAGCGGTTACAAGGGCCACGTGCTCAACGGCACCTACCAGGGTGAAATCGACAACATCAAGAAGTGGCTGAAGGAGCGTGCCGCCTTCATGGACGCGAACTTCGCGCGTCCCGTGCAGTTGCTGGCCGCAGGCAGCTTCCTGCCCGCGACGGCCGAAGGCGCGCTGGTGGCGCCGGGCACGCAGATCGAGCTGCCCAGCCCGCCGCTGGAGTTCTATACGGACACGACGATCATCTCGGGCGAGCCGAACGTGACCAGCGCTCGCTCGTTCATCCCCGTGAACGACGACCTGGGTACGCGATGGACCGAGATCGGCTTTGTCGATGCCAGCTGGACCTCCGGCAAGACGGGCGTCGGCTTCCAGGATGGGACCGATTTCAACGGCCTGATCTTCACCAACATGCGTCCGAGCGAAAAGGATCCGGCCGCCACCACCACGCTGGTACGGATCCCGTTCAACATCACGAATGCCGCCGAGGCCAAGGCCAACCGCCTGGTCCTGCGGGCCCAGTACGATGACGGCTACGTTGCCTACCTGAACGGCGTCGAGATCCGCCGGGCCAACATGCGGGACACGACGCTGACTTGGACCGCCAAGGCCAACACCCGCACCAACACGCTGGCGAAGACGTTCGAGACGGTCGATATCTCGCAGTACGCCAACCTGCTGGTCCAGGGCACGAACGTGCTGTCCTTCCGGTCGGTCAACAGCAGTTCCACCAGCAATGACATGCTGCTGGTGCCCGAACTGCTCAGCCGCAAGGTATCGTACGGCGTGAATCCGAAGTCGAAGGTCTACTACTCGACCGACGGCACCGACCCGCGCGGCCCCAACGGACAGCCGACCGCGTCGGCCAAGCTGATCGCGCCAGGCGAGAAGCTGACCATCAACCAAAACACGCGGATCATCGCCCGCAACTTCGACGATTCCGACCGCGGAACGCAGTCGAAGATCGTCAAGACGAACTGGAGCGCCCCGATCCGCTACGACCTGATCACGCAAGCGCCGAACCTGGTGGTAAGCGAGATCAACTACAACCCGGTGGGCCCCACCGCCGCGCAGGCCGCCGCCGGCCTGACCGACGAGGACTTCGAGTTCATCGAGATCCACAACCCGACGAGCGCGGCCGCCGACCTGGTGGGCGTCCGGCTGACGCAGGGCGTAGACTTCGACTTCTATACCTCAAGCATCAAGTCGATCCCGGCGGGCGGGTATGTGCTGGTGGTCAACAACAAGGCGGCCTTCGAGCAGCGGTATGGCGCGGGCCTGCCGATTGCTGGCGAATTCAAAGGCAACCTGGACGATGTCGGCGAGCGGGTAGAGTTGGAGTTGGGCGACGGCCGCGCTGCGTTTGACGTCACCTACGGCACCTCGGATCCGTGGCCGGCGATGGCGTCCGGCGAGGGCGCCACGCTGGAGCTGGCCAAGCCCGGCAACACGGCCCTGAACGCGCAGGGCAAGTGGTACAACTGGCGGTCGAGTTCCGAGCTAAACGGCACGCCGGGCAAGGCGGGCAAGGGGCCGGCAGGCATCGTGATCAACGAGATCCTGGCCCGCACCGAAGCGCCCGTGACGCTGAGCGACTCGATCGAGCTGCATAACACGACCGGCGCGGCCATCAACCTGGGCGGCTGGTTCCTCAGCGATTCGGCGGCCAATCCGTTCAAGTACGAGATCCCCGCGGGCACGACCGTGGCCGCCGGCGGTTACGTCGTCTTCCGCTCGTCGCAGTTCAACGCTCCGACGAATCCCGACGGATTCTCGCTCAGCGCACTCGGCGAAAGCGTGTTCGTCACGCGGGGCAACAAGACGACGAAGGTGGTGAGCGAGTTCGTGGACAACATCGAGTTTGGCGCGACGCTGAACGGCGAGGCGTGGGGACGCGTTCCCAACGGCAGTGGCCGGCTCGCTCCGCTCTCCACCAACGCCACGCTCGGCGCCGCCAATCCGGCTCCGAAGGTCGGCCCGATCGTGATCACGGAGATCGGCTACAACCCGGTGGCCAATGCGGCCGCCCTGGCGGTGGATCCGAACGTGGATCCGGACGACTTGGAGTTCCTCGAGATCTTCAACCCGACGGCCGCCCAGGTGGATATCTCCGGCTGGCGAGTGCGCGGCGGCAGCGATTTCGACCTGCCCGTTGGCACCAAGCTTAGCGCCAACGAAGCGGTGGTCGTGCTGAAGTTCGATCCGTCCAAACCGGAAAACGCGCTCCGCGTCTCGGCCTTCCGCGCCCAGTACGGCATCACGCCCGCCGTCCGGTTACTCGGCGGCTATACCGGACAGCTCAACAACAACTGCGGCGATGTCGCGCGGTTGATGCGGCCCGACGCGACCGCCGACCCGGTGGATCCGCCATTCGTGCAGGTGGACGAGGTGCTGTATGACGACCTGGCACCCTGGCCGACGGGCGCCGACGGCACCGGGCAGACGCTGCAGCGGATCAGCGGCACGGCCTTCGGCAACGCGAGCGCGTCGTGGTTCTCCGCCAACGGATCGCCCGGCACGCTCTCGACGTCCACGCCCGGCGACTTCGACGGCAATCGCGTGGTGAACGTCGCGGACATCAACCTGCTGTACATCCAACTGCAGTCGCCCACTCCGGACGTGAAGTACGACCTGACCGGCGACGGCAAGGTCGACAATGCGGATCGCGACGAGATGGTGCTGAAGCTGGCGGGCACGACCTACGGCGACTCCAACTTCGACCGCATCTTCAACTCGGCCGACTTCATCGTGGTCTTCCAGGTGGGCGAGTACGAGGACGGGGTGCCGAAGAACTCGACCTGGGGCGAAGGCGACTGGAACGCCGACGGCGACTTCACGACGGCCGACCTGGTGCTGGCGTTCCAGGCGGGCGGTTACGTTTCCGCCGCGTCACCCGCCGCCTCGCGGGTGGCGATTGCCGCCGCGATCGACTCCGACGGTGTATCCGGCGGCGAAACGGCCTCCGTCAACACGGCTCCCGCCACGCTGACGGCTGCCAGCGTCGGAGGACCGACGGTTGCCTCCGTCGACTCTTCGGTGGCGTCCCTGTTCGCCGACGATGACCGGTTCGGCACGGAGCAGGACGACGACGACGACGATGCGGCCGACGAACTCGCCGCCTCGCTCGCCAACGACGGCGCACTGTAGATCGAGTCGCTGCCGGTCGGCATGTCCGGACGCAGGTCCTCAGGAAAGTGAACACGCGAAGTGCTCCTTGTGGCTTCGCGTGTTGTGGCTTCGCGTGTTCCTGTGGTGGTCCACAAAGGACAGTCACGAAGCGATGGCTGCTGCAGCGACCAGGCCGCGTCCCCTGTCCAGGGCAGGCAGTCTCGACAGGATCGCGCCTGCGGTTTCGCGGCGAAATGATTGACGGGTTCGCCGCGAATCCGATATGATCCGGCCGCGTCTTGCTCCCCTTGTCGCTTCTCGTGCCTGCCGCTTACAGCGCAGCCTCGGGGGCGCTGATCCGCGCGACCGTCGCGACTCCAAGGCCGGACGCACGCCGAATTCCTACACCTCCATCGCGACGCGTCTTATCGCGGTCGCGCTCTCCGGAGAAACATCCATGATTCGACGCAGCACACGCACGGGAAACACGAGACCGCGTCAGCAGGTGGGTAGCCGTTTCACGCCGCGCATCGAGGGTCTGGAGTCGAGGACTTTGCTGGCGGGCGATGTCGATCCGTCGCTGGTCGTCATCAATGAACTGCATGTGCAGCCGGATGTGAAGACGGAGCAGGTGGAATTCATCGAACTGTATAACCGCGGCAGCCAGGCGATTTCACTGGAAGGCTGGCACTTGCGTAATGCAGTGGACTACCAGTTCCCGGTCGGCACCTCGCTGGCTCCCGGCGCCATGCTCGTGGTCGCGATGGAGCCTGGCGAGTACCAGACGAAGTTTGGCAAGCCGGCCTTGGGGCCGTGGACCGGTCAGTTGGCGAATGAAGGCGAGACGGTGGAACTCTGGGCCAACAACGGCCAGCTCGCCGATCGCGTGCAGTACCGACTGGGATTCCCGTGGCCGACCTTCGGTGAAATTCCGGGGCCTTCCATCCAGCTGATCAACCCCGGGCACGACAATGACCTGGGGGGCAACTGGCGTTCGACCCTTCCCACGCCCGGCGTTGCCAATTCGGTGCTCGTCGAAAATGGTGCTCCGCAGATGCGCCAGGTAATGCACTCGCCCGAGCAGCCCAAGGCGAATGAGGTGGTGACGATTTCGACGCGGATCACCGATCCCGAAGGCGTGGCCTCGGTGACGCTGGAGTACCAGCTGGTGGAGCCGGGGGACTACATTCGGCAGAAGGATCCTCGCTATGCCACCGACTGGGGCAAGCTGACGATGCAGGACAACGGGCAGGGAGGCGATGCCGCGGCGCTCGACGGCGTCTACACCGTGCAGATGCCCGCCGAACTGCAGACGCACCGCCGGCTGGTCCGCTATCGCGTCACGGCGGTCGACGCCCAGGGTGCCAGTCGCACGGCGCCGTACGAGGACGACCCGCAGCCGAACTTCGCATACTTCGTCTACAACGGCGTCCCCGACTGGACGGGCGCCGCGCAGCCGGGCACGACGAACCCCGTCACCTTCGACTCGTCCGTCCTCAACAGCATCCCCGTCTACCACCTGATCACGCGCAAGATCGACCACCAGGACGCGCAGTTCATTCCCTCCTCCACGCGTAGCAGCGGCTATACGGGCAGCGACTACCTGTGGGAAGGCACGCTGGTCTATGAGGGTCGGGTCTACGACCACATCCAATACCGGGCCCGCGGCGGCGTCTGGCGTTATGCGATGGGCAAGAACATGTGGAAGTTCGACTTCGAACGCGGCCACAGCTTCCAGGCCCGCGAGGACTACGGCAGTCCCTACAAGACCAGCTGGGACAAACTAAACTTCTCGTCGGTCATCCAGCAGGGCGACTACCTCCACCGCGGTGAACAAGGACTCTTCGAATCGGTCGGATTCCGCCTGTTCAACCTCGCGGGCGCAGCTGGTCCCAAAACGAACTACGTCCATTTCCGCCTCGTCGAGAACGCGCAGGAGCAAGGCGCGACCCAGTACGAATCCGATTTCCAGGGCCTGTATCTCGCGGTCGAACAGGTCGGCGGCCGATTCCTTGACGAGCACGACCTGCCGGATGGCAACCTCTACAAGATCGAAGGCAACGCGCCGGAGTCGGTCTCCAACCAGGGCCCTTACCAGGTGTCCGACAAGTCGGACGTCCGCTCGTTCCTCAGCAACTTCGTCGGTGCCAAGCGACCCACGGCCGACTGGTGGCGGGACAACCTGGGCCTGCAGAAGTACTACGGATACCAGGCCATCTCCGAGGCGATCCACCACTACGATACGGCGTTCGGGAAGAACTTTTTCTACTACAACAACCCCGAGACGAATCGCTGGGAGATCATCCCCTGGGACCTCGACCTGACCTGGGCCGACAACATGTTTGGCAGCCCCGCCCATGAGTTCAACGTCAAGGTCGCCAAGAACCCGACCTTCAACAGCTACACGAACCAGGCGAACATCAGCCTCAACAACCGGCTGAACCACGACTACCAGAACCGGGTCCGCGAAATCCGCGACCTGCTGTACAACCCCGAACAGACGGGCATGCTGATCGACGAACAGGCGGGCTTCATCTACCAGCCGGGCAAGGTTTCCTTCGTCGACGCCGACCGCGCGCAGTGGGACTACAACCCGATCCTCGCGAAGGCCAGCAAATACACGGACAGCAACAAGAATGGGGTCCGCTACCGCTATTACAACATCGCATCGACCAAGAACTTCGCCGGCATGATCAAGCTGATGAAGGACTATGTCGTGAAACGCGGCGCGTTCATGGACCTCACGCTGCTGACGAACGAGGCCAACATCCCCAAGACGCCCTCCATCACCCATGCCGGCGACGCAAGCTTCCCGGTGAACGGGCTGACCTTCAAGTCGTCGGCGTTCGAGAGTCCGATCGGCGGCGAATTCTCGGGCATGAAATGGCGGATCGCCGAAGTGACCGACCCCAGCGCGCCCGGCTTCGATCCCTACGAGACCCAGACGCCGCGTTCGTATGAGATCGACGCCGCTTGGGAAAGCGAAGTGCAGACGCAGTTCAAGGAGACGATGACAATTCCCGCCGAGGGCCTGAAGCCTGGCAAGACGTATCGAGTCCGCGTACGGATGCGTGACAACGACAACCACTGGAGCCACTGGTCGGCGCCGGTGCAGTTCGTGGCGGGCGCGGCCACGGCCAACCAGATGCTGGCCAATCTTCGCATCAGCGAGATCAACTACAACCCGTACGCCCCCACGCCCGCGGAACTCGCCGCCGGACACACCGACAAGGACGACTTCGAATTCCTCGAACTGACCAACATCGGCTCCGAACCCCTCTCGCTGGCCGGCGCGTCGCTCGACATGGTCGCGACCCCGACGGGCGACCAGGGCGTCTCCTTCGCGTTCTCCTCCGGAGCGATCCAGCAGCTTGGCCCCGGTCAGCGGCTGGTGGTCGTCAACAACCTCGCGGCGTTCCAAGCCCGCTACGGCAACCGCTTGCCCGTGGCCGGCGAGTGGACCGGTGGGCTCGGCAACGGCGGCGAGCAACTGACGCTCTCCGCGTTCGGATCCCTCGTCCAGCAGTTCAACTACAGCGACCTGTGGTATCCGACGACCGATGGCCAGGGAGCGACGCTGGAGACGGCCAACGTCCGCGACCCGAACCTGGACGCGTGGGCCCGGTCGACCGGCTGGCAACCCAGCAAGCAGCTCGGTGGCTCCCCCGGCACCGACGGCTCCACGGCTCTCGCCGGTGACGCCAATCGCGACGGCATCTTCAACTCCGCCGACCTCATTCTTGCCTTCCAGGGCGGCAAGTACGAGGACAGCATCCCCGGCAACGCGACGTGGGAGGAAGGCGACTGGACAGGTGACGGAGACTTCACCACCGCCGACCTCGTGCGGGCCTTCCAGACCGGCGCGTACTCGACCGCCGCCCAACCGGCCGCCGCACCCGCCGCCCAAGCCGTCGACTCCGTCGCGGCTCAGGGCCTGTTCGACGACCGCTGGCTCACGGGACTCGAATCCGACCAGCTGGAACCGCGCAAGAAGTCGTCCTCGCTGGACGACGGCGGAATCATCTCGTAGGGCGATCTCGCCAGCCGCGTGACGACCCATTCCCGGCTCGCTCAGTCGCGAAACAGGTGTTCGCCCGGGCCGAGTCGATGCATGCCGATGTGCTCGGTCCCGGGTCGGCGGGCGAGCACGGGCGGACGCAGATGGTGGGTCAGGTCCAGCACCTTGGCCACGACCATGCCGGCGACGAAGCCGCCGATGTGGGCCCACCAGGCCACGCCCGCGGCGCCCGACTGCGTCGACACGCCGTTCCAGATCTGCATCGCGAACCAGATGCCCAGGAACACCGGCGCGGGCAGCACCACCATCTCCATGATGATGAAGATCGGGATGATGCTCAGCACCGTCGCCTTCGGGTACATGCAGAAGTACGCGCCCATCACGCCCGCGATCGCGCCGCTCGCTCCGATCGTCGGCACGGGCGAATCCACGTTCGTGGCCAGGTGCACCAGGCTCGCCGCCACGCCCGACACCAGATAGAAGAGCACATAGCCGAAGTGCCCGAGCCGATCCTCGACGTTGTCTCCAAAGATATACAGGAACCACATGTTCCCGGCATAATGCATCAAGCTTCCATGGAGAAAGATGCAGGTGAGCACCGTCAACCAGGGCGCGACGCCGGCGGGAGGCAACTGGCGCTGCGCGACCTGCACCTGCACGCCAAACGGCGTCTGCACCAGCACCTTCTCCGGCACCACGATCACTTCATCCGGATGCGTCACCCGCGCCGGAATCATGCCGTAACGGTCCACCAGGCTGACGCCCGCCTTCTCCTGCATGACCTGCAAGAGGAACGCGCCCGTGCAGAGCGCGATCATCAGGTAGTTCATGACCGGCGTCGAACGAGACGGGATGTTGTCACGAAGGGGAATCATGCATCAGTGTCCGAGAAGTTATTGGGGGTAAAGGGGGCGGTGCGGCTTGGCGTGTTTATAACCGCGGAGAGCACGGAGAGCACTGAAATACTCCGTGCTCTCCGTGGTTACTAAAACTTACTCCCCGAGGCGGGCGAACCTCCGTCATTCCAGTTCGTTCCATGCCGAGCGGTAGGCTCCAATCGACTCAATATACTCCAGCAGGTCGCTGAAGAACGGATGGCCTCCCAGGGTGCTGCTGTCGCCGATGAGGATCAGTTTGCGGCGGGCGCGGGTGATGGCGACGTTCATGCGGCGGCGGTCGCCCAGGAAGCCGATCTCGCCTTCCCGGTTGGAGCGGACAAGCGAGATGACCACGGCCTCCTTCTCGCGTCCCTGGAAACCGTCCACCGTATCGACCTCCAGTTCCGGGTGGGGAGCCCGTTGGCGGAGCCAGCGGACCTGGGCGGCGTACGGGGCGATCACCGCGATCTCGGCCGCTGCCATGCCGGCGGCCAGCAGCTGGTCCACCTTGCGCAGCACCAACTGCCCCTCGTTCGGATTGAACTTGCTCTCCCCATCCGGCTCCAGCTCCTCGAACCAGTCGGTACCGGCCGTGTCAATGTACTCGACCGGCTCGTCCATCGGATCGTCGGGCCGCACGTGCGGCAAGTCGGACAGCCGATGCGCGCGAACCGACTCGTGCGCCACCAGGCCGTCGTCGTAGAACTCGCGCGAGGAGAACCGCATGATCTGCTCGTGCATGCGATACTGGACATCCAGCCGGCGCGTGATGGTCGGCCCGTGAGCTTCGACCAGTCGCTGCAGCAGGCTTCGCGCGAACCCTTCGCGAGCCGCCTGCTCGGAAAGAATCGTGGGCGGCAGCTGGCAGTGGTCGCCAGCCAGCACCAGTCGCTGGGCGCGGACGATCGGCACCCAGCTGCCCGGCTCCGTGCTCTGGCACGCCTCGTCGATCACCACCCAGTCGAAGGAACGCGAGCCGAGCAGTTCATCATCCAGCGTGGTCGTGGCGCACACGACTTCGGAGCGGTCGAGGATATGCCGCACCGCCTGGCTCTCCAGTTCCCGCGCTTCCAGCCGCAGCGCGCGAGCTTCGTTGCGTGCCTGCTGCCGCGCGCCGCGAGGCGGCTTGGCGCGCGTATACTTCGACGACTTCCGCACCAGGTTCTCGGCCTCGCGCATCAGGTCCCGCACCACCCGCAGATTGGGATGGCCCGCGACCAGGGCATCCAACGAGTGGTCGCGCAGCGCGGCGGAGACGCGGGCGGGGTGGCCAAGCCGCACGGCGCGCACGCCGCGCGCGACCAGCCGCTCCAGCAGGTTGTCCACCGCCGTGTTGCTGGGAGCACACGCCAGCACCTGCTCGCCTCGCTCCACGATCTGCCGGATCAGTTCCACCACCGTCGTCGTCTTGCCGGTCCCCGGAGGCCCGTGGATGATCGCCACGTCTTCGGCGGAGTACGCGAAGCGAATCGCCTCCTGCTGCGATGCGTTCAACGTCTCGGGCAGCTCCAGCGGCTGCTCGACTCGGAAGACCGGATTCCGCTGGTGCAGCAGCAGGCGCCGCATCTCCCCCAGGCGTCCGCGCGCTTGCAGCACCGTGCCCATCGCCGCCAGCTGCCGTCGCCGCGTCTGCTCGTCCGGCGTCAGGTCGACGCGCCACAGGTTCCCATCCGGCCACTCCTCGACCGCCACCTGGATCGAACGGCTCGAGCGTTCGCTGATCACGCCCGTCCAGCTGTCTTCCCCATCCTCGTCCTGGGCCGAGAGCATGACGGGGGAGCCGACGCGCAGGCGGTTCCACGGCAGCAGCTGGTCGCGCCGACGTTTGACGAGTGTAATCAGGAACAGACCGCCCACGCCCGACTGGTGGTCCTCGATCACCAGATCGACGATCGTCTCGCCGCTCGCT
>JBIIEC010000532.1:0-3688 GCA_044238045.1 Pirellulaceae bacterium
ACGAGGCCGGCCGCGCCGCACTGGTCGCCCAACTCCGACAGTCGCTGGAACAGGACGGGATCGGCCAGCGGGTCCGCTGGGCTGGCCAGGTCGATTCCGCGCTCGCCGCCCACTACCTGCAGGCCAGCGACATCTTCTTCTTCCCCACGCGCCGTGAAGGCCTGCCCAATGCGCTGGCCGAAGCGATGGCCACCGGGCTTCCCTGCGTCGCCTCGCACCTGGAAGGCATCACCACCGACCTGATCGAGTCCGCGGAGCAGGGCCTGTTGGTCGCGGGGGAGTCACCGGGCGAATACGCGGAGGCCCTGGATCTGCTGTGCGAGTCGGCGGCCACGCGGGATCGCATGGGCCACGCGGCTCGCGTTCGCATCGAGCGCGACTTCAGCCTGCCGTCCACCGTCCTCCAGTACGAACGGCTCTACCGACAACTTCTCGCGGCCTCCCCCTGAGCCCCCTGCGGATCCGCTGCTTTTCGTTCATGATTCTTCATTGCCTGCCCCTGCCGCTCCGCGGCCCAACCTGCCAGGAACCGTATCCCATGTCCTCGACGGAACCCTTTGGAAACCGCGCCCGCACCAAGATCGTCGCCACCGTCGGCCCGGCCTGCCGCGCCCCGGAACGACTGCGGGAGCTGATCGAAGCAGGGGTCGACGTGCTGCGACTGAACATGGCTCACGGGACTCGCGAAGACCAGGCGGCCGTGGTCGACGACATCCGAGCCATTTCGCGGGAGACTCGTAACCCCGTCGGAATCCTCGTGGATCTCGCCGGCCCCAAGATCCGGTTGGGGGAGGTCACCCCCGATCCGCTGGAATGCCAGCGAGGCGACCTGTTCCATTTCGTCCGCGGTGAGCCGCGGCAGCCCCGGGAACTGAACTGCAACTACGGGCGACTGATCGACGAACTCGATCCGCGCGACCGACTCATGCTGGCCGACGGAACCGTGGAAATGGTCGTGGAGGAGAAGCATGCGGAGCATGTCGTCTGCCGCGTGACCAGCCCGGGCACACTCCGCAGTCGACAAGGCATCAACCTGCCGGGCGTCAAACTCAGCGTTCCGGCCATGAACGACACCGATCTCCAGAATGCCCGCTGGGCAGCCCAGGCCGGCGTCGACTTCGTGAGCCTCAGCTTCGTGCGATCCGCCGCCGACATGCTCCAGCTCAAGCAACTGCTCCGTGACGAAGGTTCGGCGGCCATGGCGATCGCCAAGATCGAAAAGCCCGAGGCGTTGCGCGACCTGGAGGCGATCGTCCAGGCCTCCGATGGCGTCATGGTCGCCCGCGGCGACCTGGGCGTGGAAATCGACGTAGCCGAGATGCCCGTGCAGCAGAAACGCATCATCCAGGTCTGCCAAGCCTGGAACCGCCCCGTCATCGTGGCCACCCAGATGCTCGACAGCATGCAGCGGTCCAGCCTGCCCACGCGAGCGGAGGTCACGGACGTCGCCAACGCGATCCTCGATGGCGCGGACGCCTGCATGTTGTCCGGGGAGACGGCCATCGGTCGGTTTCCGATCGAGTCCGTGCAGATGATGAACCGCATCATGCTGTCCACGGAAGCCTCGCTGCAAGGTCGCTCCACCCCCTGGTGGCAGGAGAGCCACGACCAGGACTCCGTGCATCCGATCACCTCGGCCATCGTCGCCGGAGCCGGCAAGATCGCCGATCAGCTGGGCGCGAAACTGGTCGTGGTCGCCACGCACAGCGGACGCACGGCCCTCGCCAAAGCCAAACGCCGGGACTTCATCTCCACCGTCGCCGTCAGCGATCGCGAAGCGACCGTCCGGCAGATGAGTCTGTTCTGGGGAATTACTCCCCTGCTGGACCGGCCCAATGACCTGCAGAAAGACCTGATCCCCTTCATCGAGAACTGGGGACGTGCGCAGGGCGTCCTGCAGCCTCGCGACCGACTCGTCGTCATCATGGGCTCACTCCAGGACACCGACCAGCACAACCAACTGCTGGTGCACGAACTGTCCTGAGGCGTGGAACGCTTGGACAACCTTCCGCACGCCGGGCGGCGGCACTAGCGAGATTCCTTGTCCGCCGTGTATCGATGCGCCTGCCACCAGGCGCCGAGGAACACCTGCAGCAGCCCGAAGACCCAGAAGGTTCCCAGGCCCGAGAACAGGCCCATGGCGAGGCAGCCGACGGTGAGCGTTCCGGGAGTCGAGGCGGCGCGCTGGTAGGTCCACATCCACCATGCCGCCAAGGCCGCGCCGGCCAAGGCGCCCACCGAGGTGATGGCGGGCAGGAACCAGCCGAGGGGAGCGCGTTCGCTGAGCCGCGTGACCGGCGCGAACGGGGGGCCGTCATCGGCGGCGGACGCGACGGAGGAAAAGGCTTCGCGGGAGATCGGCCGGCTTTCCAAGTCGCGCCGCGTCTTGTCTCGCAGCCGGCTGCCCAGGGCGTTCCCCGCCACATGGGCCAGCACCGCCGCCAAGGTCACGGCCAGCCCCGTCCCGACGGCCGGCCCCAAGGCTCGCCAGACCGTCATCGAAACGGCAATGCCCGCCGTGGCCAGCATCAGGGTCCGCAAGCTGAACCGCAGGGCCGGGGTGGGATCGTCGCCCACGGGACCATCCTCCGGTAAACGGGAACGCTGCTCATCCATCCGGGAACCCTCCAGCTCAGCCGGCCCATCCCCTGCGGGACCGCACCTCAATGCTTCCGGGATTATAGCCACCGACCGAATCTCGCGCAGCCCGCCGACTTGGCTGCCGGACCGCGGCGGCCTTTCATTCCACCAGGACGACCGGCGAGTACACGAAACGAGTCGTGGGCGGACCGCCGGTGGGAATCCCGCCGCGGATCATCAGCGGCGCCGGCTGGATCACGACCTCCTTGCTTCGCATGGGCCCCGTCAGACGCACGTTCACGATGCGAACTCCCGCGAACCCCACGACGGTGTAGTTTCCGTTGTTCCCGTTGCCAGACACCGAATCGAAGAGCGGAATGACGCGGGGCTGGCCGCGGATCTGCGTCAGTTCGTCCTTGATCGCCGCGCTGATTCCGGTGTCGCCGTTGAGCAGCAACTGCCCCTGGGCGTTCAGTTCCAGGGAGCCGCCATGCAGGGCCAGGTCGTTCGCGTTGATGCCATGCAGCACCTGTCGCTGCAGATCGGCCGTGCTGTTTAAACCGTGACCGATGTCGACCGTCCCCCGGTTTCCTGCCGATCCCGTTCCCTCCGGATAGAGGGCCCGCGCGCTGGCTTCCATGCCGGGGGATTCGACGCCCAGGAAGTGACCAAAGAAGAGCGGAACCGTTCCATTGACGCCCGCCTTTCGCTGCACGCGCACCAGAGCGCTGTTGTAACCGGAGGCCGGATTCGTCATGGCCGCAGGGTCGATGTTCCATCGCTTGCTGGTCCCGGCGGCAGCCCGAGCAACCCCAGGGCCCCCGACGCAAGCCTGCCGAGCGACGAGCGAACCGACGATGCGAACTCTTTCCCATCAGGAAAGCTATGACAACTTCGTTACCGTGACCGACTCGATGACGCGGGCAACCATAAAAAACCTTGGCTGCATCCCGGGCCGCATCCGATTATTTCGGCTGCCTGAGCGTTTCGGTCGCCGAACGTCGACGGTCGTGGGATCGCCTGCGGGGCGAAGACGCGACGGCGATCGCGGCTTACAATCGGCACAGGCGGCCGAGGAAACGCAGGCGGCCCATGCCCCCGGTTTGCC
>JBIIEC010000140.1:0-12709 GCA_044238045.1 Pirellulaceae bacterium
CGACTGCCTGCTGCGATTCACCGCGGAGCAGGTGCACGAGGGCCCAGGTGTCGAGGATCATCGGATGACGACCCTTGGCTCGGAGCGCCTCGCCCAACAGGTGGGCGATCTCTGTTTCGTTGCCATCGGGCTGGACGGCCAGCGTCAGCGCGAGATTATTCAGCGCCAAGGCGTGGTCCGGTTGGAGGCGGACACATTCGCGCAGCAGTTCCTCCGCCCGGCCGACATCTCCATGCAGCAGGAATACATTCGCGGCGGCGAGCCCCAGGTCGACGTGCGACGGGTGCGAGCGCAGGATATGGTCGAGATGATCGACTAGGGAGGAGAGTGCGGGAGCGTCCGGGCGGGCCAGGGCCAGCGCGTTGGCGAACGCGATCTCCGGAATCGGGCGCGGAGCGACATCGGTGACCAGGGCCAGCACGCGGAACGCCTGCTCGCCACGTCCGGTATCCACCAGATGCCGCATCAGCCGCATGAGGTCGCGTGCCTGGCGTCGCGGATCGCTCTCCCGTTCCAACCGTCGTCGCGCGAACTCACTAAGCAGCGAGGTCTCGAGCGATCCCCATTGCGGCGTGCCGCGCTGGGCCGCCGCCTTGCCCTCGTCCTTGCGCGCCAGTTCAATGCGCACGTCCAGCGCCAGCAGATCCCATTCGGGCAGCAGTTCCAACTGGTCGAGGATGCGTTCGGAAACGAGTCGGAAGCGAGGATCGTTGCGTAACGCGGGCCCGTGCTCGCGCAGGTAGCGTACCAGTTCCCCGGCGTTCCGGGGCAGGTCGCGGCTGACGGACCGCAGTTCGTTCATCGCCGCTCCGCGATCGTTGCCCAGCAGATGCAGTTCCGACCGCAGGAGCCCGTCGAGGCTGGTGGGTCGGTCCACGCCATCCAGCAGCGCGGTCGCTTCGCGGCACACTCGCTCCGCGCGTCCCTCATTGCGTGTCGCGACCCGCAGCAGGACTTCGGCAAACAGGCGTTTCCCCTGGTCGCTTTCGCGCCACGAAGGCTCCATGCCACGCACCCGCTTCTCGGCCTCCGTGACGGCCGCAGGCGTATCGCGATCGAGCAGGGATCGAATGAGAACCAGGGATGGCCCGATGGCCGCGGGCTGGAGCTTCAAGGCCGCTCGACAGCAGGACTCGGCCAGGGACGGTTCGATGTGGACGAAGTACTGGGCTGCGCGTTCCAGGACCAGCACCTGTTCCTCCGCCACTTCTTGCTTTTCGGCCAGTTGAATCGCTTCGCGGTAACGTTGCGAAGCCTGCTCCGTGTTGCCGATCGATTCGTTCAGCTGCGCGAGGACGAACGCGCGTTCCAGCGCGGGGATGTCTTCGCGAGCGGCGAGCGCGTCGAGCAGTTCCTGGGACTCCCGCACATCCGGGCGCACGGCGACCAGGTATCGGAACAGCGCGGCCCAGGCGCGGGTATCGCCGGGCGCCACGCGAACCGCTTCGCGAAACGCCTTCTCGGCGCGCTGCAGCCGATCGTCGCTCTCGGGACGTCCGGGCAGCGTAGTCAGCACCAGCGTGCGGCCCAGGCGGAGATACGAAGCACCGTCGCCGCGTTCCCGCGCCATCGCCTCCGCCATCCGCAGCGATTCCAACGCCGATTCGCTGTCGGCTGGCTTCAAGGCCTCGTCGAGGAACTGCTCCGAAGCCGCCAGGTACTGCCGCGTCTCGCGCACATACCTCTGTGCCCGCTCGGTGTCACCCAGCTCGTTCAGCAACGTCACCAGGTCGACGGCCAACGACACGCGGGGAAGCCCCAGTTCCCAAGCTTCCTCGAAGCTGGCCACGGCTTGCCATACGGAGCCTTGATAGCTGGCCTCGGTGCCGCGAGCGATGCGCGTCTGTTGCCGCGCGGGGTGCAGGGTTTCGAGTTCGCGGGCCAGCCGACCGGCCTCGGCGCGGAGAGCGGCCTCGTCGACCTTGCCCGACACCAGCCCGGTCCGTCCGCCGCCCAGTTGATCGGCCTGCGCGAGCACGCGGCGAATGCGCAGCGCGCGCCAGCGGGAGCCGGCGTTGCCTTCCATCGACCGCAGCCCGGCTTCGCATTCCTCCAGCAAAGCCCAGTCCTGCTGGCACCAGGCCAGCTGGCCCAGGGTTTCCAGGACGCGCACGTCGCGACGGGAGTCGGATGCCAGAGGCATCAGGCGTTCCCGCGCTTCCGGCCAGTGTCCCTCCTGCATGTCAAGCCGCGCGAGGGCCACCTGCAGTCCCACCATGTCCTGGCACGAACCCGCGTCGATGGCGTGCTGGACCTCCCGGCGCGCGTCGGCGAATCGCTGTCCGTTCAGCAGTAGATGGTGGCGGAGAAGCACACGACGCGAAGCATCTCCAGTGGGCGAGGGCAATTGGTCGGCGGTCGCGAGGGCCGCCTCCAGATCACCTTGACGACCTTGGAGCAAGGCGAGGGAGCGGCGTACCCGGGCCGATTGCGGGAAGTCGCCGCACGCCTGTCGGAGTAGTTCGAGCGCCTGGTCCGCCTGTCCCTGCGCGAGCAGGCTGTTGGCCTCCAGCACCACCACTTCGTCCAACCGCGGGCCAGCCACAACGCGGGCGGAGTCGAGCGATCGCCGGAAGTGGGTCCAATCGCGAAGCGGCGCGGCCAGCAGCATCTGCTGGCGCAGGTCGGCAGCCGCCGACTTGATCCATGCCTCGAACGGATCGGTCGCATCCTCGGCGGCCTGCCCGAACTGTTCGGCAGCCTCGCGATTCCGCCCCTCCGATTCCGCCAACCGAGCCAAGGCCCAACGGTATTCCAGCCGCCACATCTCATCGAGGGCCGTTGCCCGCTGGTACGCTCCTGCTGCTTGTTTCCAGTCGCCTGCCAGCTGGAAGTACTGGCCGACCGTCGACCAGGATCGAGCGACCTGGGGCCGGGAGTGCGCCAGCAGATCGGGACTCCAACGCGTCACCGCCGCGGACAACTGGTCGGCCGCCTTGCCGAAGTCACCCACGCGCGCGACGCGCCACGCCAGCACATGCTCCAACTGCAACGCGTAGGTCGCTCGCGCGGCCGCCGGTGCCAGCTCGATTGCCTGCCGCGCCTGGGCGATGCGAGCGTCCGCCTCCTGGGAACGATCGAGCTGGATGAGCAGTTCGATCAGCGGAAGGAGCAGCGTACGATCCTGGTCCCCCAGGGCAGCGAGGCCCCGCTGCAGCGTTTCCGCCGCACGACCTCGCGATTCGGCGTCGCCTCGATCGCTCGCGATCGAAGCCAACGCCAGGTAGGGCCGCGCGTCGCGTGGCTCGATGCGCGATGCCTCCTCATAGGCTGCCCGGCTCGCCTCCACCTCGCCGCGCTCCCGCATTCGCTCGGCGGCCGCCACCAAGACTTCCACATCCGCCTTCGATCCCTTCGCCAGTTCCACCGCGCGGTCCAGGTCGGCATCCATGGCGGCGCGAACCGTCGAGGCGACCTGCATCGCGCCGGCATACTGCCGTCGATACCGGTAACGCAGCAGGTACGCCTCCGCGAGCGTCCCGTTGTGTGACACCATTTCGTCCATCACGCGGTCCGCGCGACGGGCGCGTTCCTCGGCCGAGGGACTCGTCAGCCGGTCCCGACAGACGCTCGCGAGGCGGAACGCATGAACCGCGTACCCCGGATCTTCCTCCACCGCCCGCGTCAACGCGTCGGCCACGTCCTTCCAGGTCGCGGCCGTCGTTTCGCTGGAAGTGTTCATCAGTTCATACAGCGAAGCCGCTTGCCAGCGAACCACAAGCTGCCGCTGGTGCCCGTCGTCCGCTCCACTTGCGGCGTTCGCCAAGTAAGCGCGCGAGGCCTCCAGCACCTCTGCGGGACGGTGCAGTTCCCACGCCAGTTCCGCGCGCTGGAACAGGTAGTCACGACTTTCGGGATTTGCGCGGGAAGCCGCCGTCAGCAGCGTCAGGGCCTGCCGCTTGCCCGGCTTGCCCGGCGTCGAGCGACTCATGGCCTGCGCCAACCTCGCCAGCACATCCGCGTCACCGGGCTGCAGCCGCGCCGCTCGCTCCAAACTCTGCGCAGCCCTCAGCCACTGTTGCTTCCCTTCGTACCGCGCAGCATCCCCCAGCAGACCTTCGTACATGGCCGACTTCTGGCGATGGTGCCAGAAGAACAGCGCGCACGCCAGCAGGATCATGAAGGCGGGCAGCGCAGGAGACCAGCGCGCGAACTGCCGCCGATCACGCTCCCACCAGCTCACCAGCGCCGTGGCCATCATTCCCAGCATCCAGTAAGCCAGCCAGGCCACGGCCACCATCAGCAGCCCGGTCAAATCGTGGACCAGTCGTCGCGTCAGGGCATGGACCGACGCTTCATGCAGCACCGCCGTGCAGACAATCCGCAATGCGTTGGTGAGCACCGCCACGGGCATCGCCGCCAGCAGCACCCCAAGGCGGATACTGAGCCGCGTGCTGCTCAACAGGAAGTAGGCGACCGCCATGGCGAACGTGCCCAGGAACATCCGCAGGCCGCTGCACGCACGCTCGATCTCGAACACATCCGGCCCGACCAGCAACGTCGTGCCCGCCGAGACGGCCGACTGGCCGAAGCATTGCAGGATCCACGCGGACGTCGCCGACGCTACCTGCTGCAAGGGGAGGCTCAACCCTCGCTCGATCGTCGCCGGAAGCGGCAAGGCGAAGGCCAGGAACCCGACGGCGGGAGCCAGGCAGCGAAACCACTGCCAGCCTCCGAGCGTCCAGATCAGGCCACCGATCCAGACCGGAATCGACCAGTGGTCCAGTTCCAGGATGTAGAACCGCGCCGCCGCGATGCGCATCAGCGCCGCCAAGGCCACAAGCACCAGGCCCGCCACCGACGGCCGCATCGCTGGATCGGCCAGCGACTCACGACGCCGGCAGGCGATCCCCCACACCAGCGGTATCACCAGGAAGCCGTGCGTGTAGTCCGGGTCCGATATCCAGGTCCGCGCAATCTGCTCCAGCGTCGGCCAATAGGCCCAAGCCACCATCGCGAGAAAGCACGCGTAGGGCCAGTAGTCGCGGATACGCGCCGGTTTGCGTTGCATACGATCCATCCGTTTCCAGTCCGCGACGTCTTCCGGCAGGCAACTCCGCGATCAATCGCGCGCCGCCCGTGGGAACCGCGGACCAGTTCGTTGACAGACAAAAAAAGAAGACCGTGCGGCGTCTAGCACCCCACGGTCCAATGTAGTTTGCAGTTAGCCGCATCCCGCCCCAAACCGGCGAGCAAGGATCGGCTTGCTGAAGAACCTGCCGCCCGTCACTCGCGCCGACGCACCATCGAAATCAAGGCCACGCCCGCCAGGCACCACAGCGCGAACGTCGTCGGCTCCGGCACCGCACTCGGATCCGGCGTACCTGCCCCGCCACTAACCGACCCCGCCAGCTCCGTCACATCCGTCGGTTGTGTAGCACCCGTGCCTGGGGAATCCGCGCCGGAGGTGCTCGTCGTATCGGTGCTCGTCGTATCGGTGGAACCGGCACCGCTGGAAGTCGTCTCCGTCGGCGTAGTGCCGGTGTTCGTCGAGCCGTTATCGGTTGTACCCGTGGACGTCCCGTCAGTGCCTGGATTCGCAGGCGTGGAACCGCCGTCCGTCGCATTTGCGGTACCATCGCCAGCGTCACCGGTGCCAGTGCCGGAGCCGGCGTCTGTGGCGCCGGTGCCTGTCGTACCCGTGCCTGTCGTACCCGTGCCTGTCGTACCCGTGCCTGTCGTACCCGTGCCTGTCG
The DNA here is from genome assembly GCA_044238045.1 of Pirellulaceae bacterium. GTDB lineage: Bacteria > Planctomycetota > Planctomycetia > Pirellulales > Pirellulaceae > CAZUJM01. The sequence continues at coordinate 5,697 of JBIIEC010000140.1, forward strand.
TACCCGTGCCTGTCGTACCCGTGCCTGTCGTACCCGTGCCTGTCGAGCCGTTATCGGTCGTACCCGTGGACGTCCCGTCGGTGCCGGGATTCGCCGGCGTGGAATCGCCGTCCGTCGCATTTGCGGTACCGTCGCCGGCGTTTCCGCTGCCGGTATTGGTGTTGGTCGAGCCGGTTTCCGTCGAGCCGTTATCCGACGAGCTTGAGTCGGCCGAAACGCCGGACGTCAACGACTGCAGGCTTCCGAGTTGACCGAGGCCGTCGAAGGACAGGAAACCGGCCTCGTACTCGCCTCCGGGGCTCGGTCCGTTGGGCAGTTCGTTGGAAGTCATCCAGGGTGCGGTGCCGCCGAACTCTGCGGCCTCCGCCATCTCGAACTCCGGCGGCGCGATCTCGATCAGCCCTGCCATCAGCGCGGGCCAATCGCTTTCTTGCGTCTCTTCCTCGTCCAGGCCGCCTTCCGTGGTCGCGACGGAGAAGTTGTAGTCGCTGCCCTGCTCCGAGTCGGAATCTCCGACGTAGTCCACTCCAACGGTTGCGACCACTGGTGAAGCAAGTCCCAGCAGAACGCCGAGCGTGAGGAGTTGTGGGCAACGCATCGTCATGGCCGTGTATCCTGGGGTGGGAGTCGCAGAGTTGGGCGGCTGGAAGGGCGATGAGCACAATCGGCGTTGTCGATCGACCCAAGAGGTTCCACCGCCGCCTTCGTGAAGCGTAGCACAGGTCGCTTGGCCGTGATCGGTCGCTTCCGAGCATAGCCCGCGTGCCGACGGCCGGGGACGCGCGAGACGTGATGCCAAAACGCAACGAGGCGGCACGGCTTCCGGGCAGCGGTGCCGCGGGCGATGGAGAGGCGCGTGGAGTCGTCTGGATCCGAACGTCCGTATGCGAGACGGCTCGTATCAGGGCGCGAGAGAATCTTCTTCCGCGGACTGGCGGTACTTCTGCTGGTACTTTCGCCAGAGTCGCGTGTGCCGATTGTCGAGATCGACCCGTCTTCCTTGAATGAAGGCGGCCGCGATGCGGGACTCTGGTTCGAGCGGATCGCCATCGACGACGAGCAGCGTGGCGTCCTTGCCGGCTTCCAGCGATCCCACGCGATCGGCGATGCCCAGGATCTGCGCGGGATAGAGCGTGATGGCGCGGATCGCTTCGTCACGTGGCAGGCCGTAGGCGACGGCGGTCGCGGCGTGGTACGGCAGGTTGCGGAGGTTGGACGCATCGAAGCGGTCGCCGCCCGCGATGCAGTAGCGCACGCCCGCTTGCCGCAGTCGATCGGGCAGGGTGTAAGACGCGTCGAAGGGATCAGAACGTCGGCGCGGCAGTCGGAACACGGCGGGCACCACCACGGGAATGTCACGGTCGCGGAGCAGACCGGCACACTCCACGGCATCGTAACCGCCGAAGATCACCAGCCGCAGTCGATGACGATCGGCGAAGGCGACGGCCGACTGGATCTGGACGCGACTGTCCGTGGCGACCACGATCGGCAGTTCGCCGCGCAGCACCGGCAGCATGGCTTCCCAGCGAAGATCGGCCCCTTCCTCCAAGGTCCCCGCCTCGCGTCCCTGCTGGTAACGCCGGGCCTCATCCAGCATCTGTTCGAGTCGTTCCACGCCGCCGGGCGGCCACTGAACATGCAGCGCAGCGGGCGCCTTGAGCGTCATCTGCTCCCAGGTCCAGCCATCCAGTTGCAACACGGCAGAGGTGCCCGACACAATGCCGCCGGAGGGCATGGTGAGCGCCAGCAGCACGCCGTTGGCGCGGGTCACGGGAATCAGTTCACTGTCGGGATTCACAGCCACCTGCGCGCGGACGTTGGGATTGAACTCGCCCGTCTCCACCGCATCCTGGGTGGCGCGAATGGAGTTGATTTCGACGAGGCCCAGTTGTCCGCCCACCTGGAGGAACCCCGGATAGACATGCTTGCCGCGGCCGTCGATGCGCTGCGCGCCCGTGGGCGGTTCGACGGCCTCCCCCAGGGCGACGATGCGTCCCCGCTCGAACACGAGCGTGCCGTTTTCAATGGCCGGGCCCGACACCGGATGCAGCGTCGCTCCCACGACCGCCACCGGTCCGCGAGTTTCCGGACCGGGCACCTGGGCGCGCGCGTCCCGCACTCCCGCCGACAAGGCCAGCAGCGTCAGCAGCAGCCAAGCTCGCCCGTTGGCCAGCCTGCGCGTCGCGGCGGTTCTCGGCAGCGTTCGGTCAACCATGGCTCATCTCCTCGGCGATAAAACCGCGTCGGCGGTCGGGGTTCGGGTGCTGGCCCTTGGAAGTTCGAGTGGGCGGCGCGCGATCAACGATCGGTGCGACCGGCCTGGAGCGGACAGAAGAGGTCGACGCGCGGCCAGCGATCGCGTTCCTCCCGCGGCTTCGTCGCCGGATCCTGCATCGGCTGGCCCGATCCCAGGGCCTTCTGCACGAGCGTCTCGCGCATCGCGTTCCACCTGGAGCGTTCCTCGCGGTCGCTGGCGTAGTCAAAGTACTTGCGGCCGTCCACCCACGTCTGCTCACACCGAGCGTACGGTGACAAGGGTCGGTCACTCCACAACACCAGGTCCGCGTGCTTGCCCGGTTCAACGGACCCGACCCAGCGGTCGACGCGCAGCTGCTTCGCCGGATTCAGCGTCACGAACCGCAACGCCTCCTCGGGCGGCACGCCGCCGTACTTGACGGCCTTGCCCGCCTCCTGGTTCAAATGCCGGGCCAGTTCGGGATCGTCGGAGTTGAACGAGACGACCACTCCCTGGTCACGCATCATCGCGCCGTTGAACGGAATGGCGTCGTACACTTCGATCTTGTACGCCCACCAGTCGGCGAAACTCGACGCCATCGCGCCGTGCTTCTGGATGGCGTCGGCCACCTTGTAGCCCTCGAGGATATGCTGCAGCGTCCCGATCTGCACGCCCACCGACTCCATCGTGCGCAGCAATGCCAGGATCTCATCCTGACGGTAGCTGTGGCAATGGATCCAGCGCTGCGCCTCCAGCACTTCGACCAGCGCGTCGAGTTCCAGGTCGCGTCGCGGCGGCAGGCCTTCGCGATGGCGTTCCCAGGCCCGCTGTCGATCGCGATACTGGCGCGCGGCGAGCATGGCGTCACGCACCAGTTGCTCCACGCCCATCCGCGACTGGGGATAGCGCGACTGGAATCGCTCACCCCAGTTACTCTGCTTGACGTTCTCGCCCAGCGCGAACTTGATGCCGCCCGGAGCTTCCTGGAACTTCATCTCCTCCGGCAGCGCGCCCCAACGCAGCTTGACCACCTGGCTCTGCCCGCCGATCGGATTGGCCGAGCCATGCAGGATGTTCGCGGCCGTCACGCCGCCGGCCAGCTGCCGGTAGATCGAGATGTCGGTCGCGTCGATGAAGTCGCCGATCCGCACTTCCGCCGTGATCGCCTGCGTCCCCTCGTTGATGCCGCCATCGGTCGCCATGTGCGAATGGCAGTCGATGATGCCCGGCGTCAGGTGCAGACCCTTGGCTTCGACCACCACGACCCCTTCGGGCCGTTCGTCGATCGCAGGGGCGACCCGCAGGATGATGCCGCGATGCACCAGAACGTCGGCCTGCGCGAGCACTCCCGCGTCGCCGCACGTCCAGACGGTCGCTTGGCGGAAGAGCAGCCACGCGGGCTGTTCCGGTGGAGCGGACCGGCCAAAGTCGCCGAGCGGATAGTTCACGTCCAAGGCGGCCCGGACCGCCGGCGCTGGCTTGGCTTCTTCCGCAGGAGCCGGATTGGCGGGAGCGGCCGATTGCTCCTCCGGCTGCTCGGCAGGCTTGTCCGTGGCAGCCGGCGCAGGAGAAGCAGGTGGCTCAGCAGCAGCAGGCGAATCGGCAGTCGTCGTGCGCGTGGCCACGACCGGCAACGACCGGCCATCCGGCCATACGACCAGGCCGATCAGTCGCGGTGCCGCGGGCGCGTCGCTGGGGGCGGACACATACGTGGCACTCCAGCGCGCCGTGCCGCGCAGCGCGGGATCCACGGCGCTGGTGTCGCCGGAGGCCGGGGGAGCCGGCGCGGTCATCCACGCCTCGGTCGGGAACGAGGCCGTGAACTGCAGGTCGCTCCAGCGCACATGCTGCAGCCCGACTTTTTGTGCGGGCTCTGTCGGCTTCTCACCTTCCGGCTTCTCACCTTCCGGCTTTTCACCTTCCGGCTTTTCACCTTCCGGCTTTTCACCTTCCGGCTTTTCACCTTCCGGCGGCTGGGCGGCTTCCGGCACGGGCCCGGGCACCGGGAGCGAAGCCAGTTCGGCTTGCGGACTGCGGGCTTCGCCGCTCACCCGCAGCGTCGCCCAAGAGGTGCCGTCGGCCGTGGCGACGCGCCACGTTCCGCGAAGGTCGATCGTGGACGGTGGTTCGATCGGGTAACGATGGAGTCCGATCCACGTTTCCACGATCCGCGTCTTTTCGGCCAGCAGGTCGCCATCGGCGACGACGAGATGTGCAAGCTTCCCGGCCTCGATGGAACCCAGTTGCGAGTCGAGGCCCAGCAGCGCGGCGGGCGTGGTGGTGAGGGCGCGAAGGGCTTCGTCGGCGGGCAGCCCGCGTGCGACGGCGCGACGGAGGGCCGGCCAGAACTCGTTCATGTCCCCCAGCCCGTGGGCAGTGATGACCACCTGCAGTCCCGCTTGCAGCAGGCGCGCCGGATTCTCGGGCGCGAGATCCCAGTGCATGAGCTGCTCCAGGCTCGCTTCGGCGGCCGCTTCGGGCGTGCCCACTTCGGGCGGTTTCGGAAAAGCGATGGGGACCACCAGCGGCCAATTAGCGCGGCGGACCGCTTCGAGGCGACGGTATTCGTGGCCCGAGCCGCGGACGATCATCCGCAGGCCGAGTTCGCGGGCGACGCGGTCGGCCCGCAGCAGGTACTGGTCGTCCGGCGCGTCGATCATCACGGGTCGCTGCCCCTCGGCGTGGAGCCCGAGCGATTCGAGGGCCGCGTCGCGTTCGGGCGCGGGCGTCCGCTGCCGCGTCTGCGATTCGTGGAACCGCCACGCTTCGCGATACCACCGCGCGTCGTAGAACGACTGACGCACCAGCGTCAGCGCGCCCATCGGCGATGCGGGATACAGGTCGCCTCCTCCGCCGGGCGGCACCGTCAAGCGAACGTGCTGCGCGAAGTCTTCCAGGAGCACTCCCCGCGCAGCGGGATCGTCGCTGCAGTCGACGACGGCGCTGACGCCCTTGATGATGCCGCCCGCCGGCGCGACCAGCCGCGCGGTGATTCCCTGCCGCCGATAGTTGGCCTGGCGTCCCGCGTCGCGTTGCCAGTGCTCCACCACGCGACGCTGCGGCTGCACCCAGCGATTCCAGTGCGGCAGGCCTTGGTCGGCCGGCACGTCGGGCAGATCGATTTCGCCGTAGGCATCGAGAAAGCCCGGATAGACGACCTTGCCCGCGAGATCCCAGACGCGTGCGTCGGCGGGAACGGCCACGTCGGGACCGACCTGTTCGATCCTCCCGTCACGGACCACGACGGTCGCACGCGGCAGTTCCTTCCCGGGAGCCACCACGACGCGTGCGTTCACGAGAGCGTGCACTTGGGGCAGCGTCCGCCGCAGGCCTTCGACCGGACGCACGCCCGGCGGCTGCGCGCTGGCCAGAGGCGCCAGCACTCCCACCAGCCCCAGCACCATCCACAGTCGGCCAGCTGCCGCCATCCACAACCCGAGCCGCGCGGCCCGCGCCTCGTTCGTCTCGCTAACCCACACCATGCACGCCTCGCCCCCAACTCCACCGCAGCCCCATCTTCGCGCGAATCGACTCCCCATTGTGATTCACGCGGGGGAAACAAATAAAGGGGCAGGCCTCATTTTCGCCGAGCGAAAACGAGGCCTGCCCCAGGAGCTTGGGAGCCGGCCCGCGTCCAGGAAGGTGGACGCGGGGGCTGGAGTTGTCAAGCGATCGGATCGATCAACCGCCCGTCGGCGTGCCGAGGACGCGTTCGTCTTCCTCCTCCTGGATGATGATGCGCGGCGTCACCATCATCATCAGGCTCTGGGTCGACCGGCCGATGCCAACGTTCTTGAACAGGCGGTTGATGTAGGGCACCTTGCTGAGGATCGGCACGCCCTTTTCGTTGCGGCCTTCGCTCAGTCGCTTGATGCCGCCGAGCAGGATCGTGCCGCCGTCCGGCACGCTGACCGTCGTCGACACGCTCGTGAAGGCGAACTGCGGCAACTGCACTGTGGTGCCTTCCACGATCTCCTCCGAGTCGTTGTTGACCGTCTGCTCGTCGTCCGTCGGATCCACGACCGCAGTGCCCGACTTCGAGGTCCGACGGCCTTCGAACGTGAACGTCTCGACGTCACCAATCTTGCTGAAGAAGGGCACCAGCGTCAGCCGCACGAAGCGACGGTCGTTGGAGACCACCGCCTGGACGTTGAGCGAGGTACCTTCGCTGAGCACCACGATGATCGGAGCCTGGGCGGCGGCGAAGTCGCCGACGACCGGCACGACGCTCGTCACGAACGGACGCTGCGACGAGTCGTTCACGCTGGCCTGCTGGCCGTTGAACAAGGTCACCTTCGGAGCCTGCAGCACGTTGGTGCGGGTATCGCCCTGGGCCGCTTCGATCACGAAGAATGCTTCGATGTCGCTGAGGATCGCGAAGCCGAAGTTGGCCGCGTCGCCGGCCGCGAAGCCGCCGAAGGCCGGGATCGTGGAACCGAAGCTGCCTTGCGTGAAGGACAGGTCGAGGTCCGAGGTCGGGTTGCCCTGGGGGTCCAGGCCGATCGTCACGCTCGGGCCGGAGTCGTCCTCGGGCAACTGCGTCACGTTGTCGTCGATGTCGAAGTCGAAGTCGACGCCGATCCGCTCGAAGAAGTTGTCGCTCAGCGTGATGAAGCGGACTTCGATCGTCACCTGCAGGTCCTGCAGGCGGCGGAGCTGCTTGAGCAGGTCGGCGATCTCTTCGTGGACTTCCAGCGGAGCGCTCACCACCAGGCTGAGGTTCGTCTGGAACTCGGTGATCGAGTTCTCACCGCCGGAGTCGACCCACGAGTCGGGT
>JBIIEC010000533.1:0-3683 GCA_044238045.1 Pirellulaceae bacterium
TCTGAAATTCATCAGCGGAACGCGTCCTTGGGATGCGTTCCGCTGTTCGTTTGCAGGGAGACACCTGGGTGGTGGGCTGTCACCGATTCGTGCAGGTCACGCGGGACGCACGCAGTTCCGGGGCGAACACGGGTCAACCCCGTGGCTGCCCAGGGTGGTGAGCGCCCGGGTGTGGTCTACAATACCCGGGCCTTCTCGCGGATGTGTGGGCCGGTTATTTCCCTCCACCTCGAAAAACTGCTGCCTCATGCCGGGCCGACTGATAGCGATTGGCGACGTCCATGGCTGCCGCGTGGCCCTGCGCACGCTGGTAGAAGCCATCGCGCCCGTTTCCGACGATAGGCTCGTCTTTCTCGGCGACTATATCGATCGCGGCCCCGACAGTCGCGGGGTGCTCGATTTGATCCTGGAGCTGGAAAGTCGCTGCCAGGTGCTGCCGATCCTGGGCAACCATGAGGAGATGATGTGGCTCGTGCTGACGGAGCGTGCGCGGGCATCCGATTGGCTGCGTTATGGTGGAGTCCAGACGCTGGACTCCTACGGCTTCGTCAAAGACCTGGATGTGATCCCCCGCGCGCATCTGGACTTCATCTGCCGCTGCCACGAGTACGTGGAGACGGAGCGGCATCTGTTCCTGCATGCGAACTACGACGAGCGGGCGGCGCTGGCGGAGTTAGACGCCGAGACGCTGCGATGGCGTTCGCTGACCGCCTATCTTCCCGGCCCACACTGCTCCGGCAAGCAGGTCATCCTGGGGCATACGGCTCAGCCGAGCGGCGAGATCCTCGACCACGGCCACCTGAAATGCATCGACACGCACTGCTACGCCGGCCAGTGGCTGACGGCTCTGGAAGTCGAGAGCGGTCAGGTGTGGCAGGCGAACGACCAGGGCAATCTGAAAACGTCCGGCTCCTAAAACCCTTGGTGGCCTCCGTGCTCTCCCTGGTTACAATCCCCCGGCCAACGAGTCCTGCGGATCGTTATTCTCGGCGCGCCCCTCGATGTAGAACCAGTTGTGGATCGGCCGGAGGATCTCCAGCACTTCGGCGAGCAGTTGTTGGTCGAGCGGTTGTTCGGCCCACCGCGCCCACTCGGCAATTCGTTCGGGATTGGCCGATCCGGTGATGCAGGTGGTCAGGTCGGGATTCGCCAGCGAGAACTGGAGAGCCAACTGCGCGATGTCGACGCCGCGCGACGCGCAGTGGTCCGCGGCCGCCTTGCAGATGCGACGCACTTCAGGCGTCGCTTTATGCCAGGGGGGAAGCGTCGCGTTGGTGAGAAGACGCGCTGAGAACGGCGCCGCGTTCATGACGCCGACGCCACGCTGCTGGAGGTAAGGCACGAGGTCGGCCAGCATCGTGTTCTGGAGCGTGTAGTGGTTGTAGGAGAGGACGACATCGAGGTCGGTGCGGTCCAGCACGTAGCGAAAGATATTCATCGGATAGCCGGAGATGCCGACGAATCGCACCTTGCCCTGCTGCTGGATCTTGCGCAGTTCGGGCAGCGTCTCCTCGACGATCTGCGACATCTCCACGAATTCGATGTCGTGGCACAGGATGATGTCCAGGTGTTCGACGCCCATGCGCTGCAGGCTGACGTCGACACTCTCCCGCACGCGTCTCGCTGTAAAATCAAAGTGCCCGCCGTCGTAGCGGCCCAGCTTCGTGCCCAGGTAGTAGCGGTCACGCGGGATGTCGCGAAGCGCGAAACCCAGCAGCACTTCCGACGTGCCTCGGCCATAGTAGGGACTGGTGTCGATGAAGTTCATGCCGCAGTCGAGCGCGACATGAACCGACCGCAGGGCTTCCTGCAGGTCCACCTGCCGAAACTCCTGCCCGAGCGACGAAGCGCCGAAACTGAGTGTGGAGAGCTTGATGCCGGTCTGGCCTAGTTCGCGGAACTGCATGGCAGGGAGTACTCCCGGGGAGCTTAGGAAGGGCCGTGTGTGGGGAAGTAGGCGGCGCGCTCCCCTCGACGCGTGACGACCGCTAGTCCATCCGGACGCCGATGGTCAGCAGCAGGTTCGCGAATCGCTGCTGGTCGGCGGTCTGGATCGTCAAGGCCAGGTCGGGCGTGTTCACGGCCTCGTAGAACTTCCACTTGTCGATCGGCTCCAACTGCAGGTCCAGCCCCGCATCGCGAATCGCCTGCCGGTATTCGGTCCACACCGGCGGATCTTCCTGCAACGCGTAGGGACCCGTCTTCTCGTACATCATCGTATGCGCTGCTTCCACGGGAATCGCCGAAAGGAGCGCTCGCAGCACCTGCGTGCAGTTGACGATGCCCGGCGCCAGGTTGAGGCTCACCAGTTCCGCGTTGGGGCCGAGCGTGGTGGAAGCCGGATAGTTGCCGTCGGCGATGAGGATGCGGGAGTGGTGACCGGCGCGGCCGATGACCTCGTTGATTTTCGGATGGATGAGGCCATGCTTCAGCATGAACGATTCCTTTCGCGGGCGGAAAGTTGGGGTTGGAGGATGACGCGAGTTGTGTCGCGTAATTGAAAGGGATGAACGAGGTGAGTCAGCGAGCGGTGAACGTCACAGGCCGGCTTGGAGTGCTTCGAGGTGCCGGACGAAATGGTCTTCCAGTACCTGGGCGTAGGTGTTGGCATGTTCGCGCAGCACCTGCCTCACCTGGACGCCCAGTTCGGGATGGTTCAGCACCGATCCGAAGGTGCAGTGCAGGATCTGTCGGCCCGGTTGCGTGAACCCCTGGCCCAGCGGCACGTCGTCCCAACGCTGCAGGTAGAGGATCTCCAGCGATTCCAGCGAGCAGTTGCGCGACGGCGAGGGAACTTCCTGCAGCGTGGCTGATACATGGTAGGTCGCCTTGTCGGTGTCGTAACGCTGCCGCGCGAACTGTACGATGGCGCGAAAGAGGCTCGGGTCGTGCCAGGCGACGACCCGCAGCGCCTCCAGATAGCTCGTGCCAGCCGTCTTCACATGGAACTGTCCCTGCGTCGCGCGGGCCAGCAGCGGGTACATGGAGAGCTTGTCGGAGCCCGAGTGGAGGCTGAGCTTGTAGGGGCCGAGCAGGCGGGCCGTCGCCGCGTGGTCCGACAGCGCGCGGCGCAGCATGTCGAGGTCGCCACGGTAGTCGATGCCTTTCTCGAAGTCGCCGGGGAAACGCGGCGCGAGGCTCACGAGCGGCATGCCGTGCCGCCGGCACTGGTCGGCGATGATGTAGTGTTCGACCAGCGTCGTGGGCTGCGGCGTCTCGTCCACACTCAGTTCGATCTCATAGGAGCGGTTCGACCCGCGATGCACGACCGCCAGATGGTCGGCAAGTTCCAGCGTCCGGCGAATTGCCCGTCCGTACTTCACCGCGGCTCGCAGGCACGCTTCCTCGTCCAGGTGCAGCGAAGTTCCGTTCGACAGCACGATCTCCTTGCCGCAGTAGTCCTCCAGCCACGTGACTTCGTCACGCACGGCGGCGAATCGCTCCCGCAACTCCTGCTCCGCATAGTCGTCGGCCCGCGGATCAACGAACTCCGACGGATCCAGCGTGAAGAAGCAGAACCCGGCGTCGAAGGTGAGCCGGATGTCCTCGGGCGTCTTCAGGTGGTCGGCATCGGCCCCGGTGATGCCTTCCCAGCCCGCCTGCCGCATGCCTTCGAGGGCTTCGTTCATGACCTGCGCGGCCGAGCGGCCCGTGCGCGCCATCTCGCGGATCGACTGCTGCGG
>JBIIEC010000141.1:0-12682 GCA_044238045.1 Pirellulaceae bacterium
CTGCTCCAGCAGTTCCAGGTCGCGTCCCGCCTTGCGCGCGGCCCCCACCAGCACCTGCCGGAAATCGTCCCGGGTCACCAGCCCTGAACAGCTGCAGGTCACCAAGATCCCGCCCGGCTCCAGCACCTGCATCGCCAGTCGATTCAGGCGATGGTACGCCTGCAGCGCCTGGTTGATCGACTGCCGGCTGCCCGCAAATCGTGGCGGGTCCAGCACGACACCTCCGAACCGCTGCCCCTCCTGCCCCAGTCGCTCCAGCGTCTCGAAGCAGTCACCCGTCGCGAACTCCACCTGCGAGAACTGGTTCAGTTCCGCATGCACGCGTGCTTGGTCGACCGCCCGCTGGCTGGTGTCGATCCCCAGCACGCGCGTCGCGCCGCCGCGTGCCGCCGCCAGGGCGAAACCGCCCACATAGGTGCAGACATCGAGGACCGAACGGCCGGCCAGGTAGGTGGCCGCCTGGCGGCGATTGTCGCGCTGGTCCAGATAGTAACCCGTCTTCTGCCCCTCGCGCAGGTCGACCTGCAGCCGCACGCCATGCTCCTCGATCAGCACCGGCTCCGCCGGCACCTCCCCCACCAGGCAGCCCTCGGCCACCGTGAGTCCCTCGGCCCGCGCCACCCGCTGGTCGACGCGCACCTGGATCGACTTCGGCTGCAGGCGTTGCTTCAGCCAGTCCAGCAGTTCGGTGGCGCGCACCTCCAGGGCCATCGCCGTGAACTGCACGACGAGGTGCCCCGCATAGCTGTCGACGATCAGTCCACTGAGTCCATCCGCTTCGCTGAACACCAGCCGCGCGGCCCCGTCCGCATGCATCAGCCCCAACTGCTCACGCAGCACAATGGCCGTCTCCAGCCGACGATGCCAGAACGGCGTGTCCAGCGCTTCCTCGCGATTCCAAGTATAGAGCCGCACCAGGATCCGGCTGTTGGCGTTGTACACGCCCCGGGCAATCCACTGCCCGTCCGGCATCACCAGGTCCACCACCGCTCCGTTCGCCACGCCCCCCGGCGTGCGCGCCACGGACTTGTTCAGCACCCACGGGTGCCGCGCCAGGAACGTGCCTCGCTTCTCGCGTCGCAATACAATCGCCGGACATTCAGTCGTCAACGTGGATTCCTTCGAGGGAACAGGGAGGAGAAGGCTGCTGCGAGAGACGGGGAACGCAGCCCAGCCGACTGGGCCCCAACGTTCGACTGGGCCCCAACCTTCGACCGGGCCCCAACGCGCAACCGGGCCAGGCCTTAACTGCACCTCGCGGCCGCCGACGGCCCCGAGGATCGCGGCGCGCTACGGTCCACGAGAAAGGCCTTCTGGGAAGGCCCTCCCCGTAAAACCACCGCTACCAAACGATCACTCCAGCTTACCAGTCCACCGCGATCTTGGCGACCGCTTTTCGCAATGCGCCCTCGGCGGCCAGCGGCGCGTGCGCGTCCTGCGGGAAAAAGATCGTGAAGTGTCCCGTGGGCACGTGAAGCCAGCTGTCGGGGCGATCGGCAAAGAAACCGATATCCTTCGAAGCGTCGTAGTCCTGCTTCAACTGCCGGCAGTCCCCCCAAGCGCGCCAGCCCATCACATCGTGGCCTTCCAGCACCAGCTGGATGTCGATGTATCGACGGTGAAACTCCAGGTCGGAACGATCGCGTCCACGCCCCGGATCACGCGATACGATCACAAACAACCGCTCCCCATCCACCGCATGCCGCCCGTCCTCCGGAGGCGACGCCTGCATCTGCCGCAGCGCCTCGCAAGCCCTCGAAAAACCCGGATGCAGTCCCGCATACACGGGCAGTCGATCGAACGAATCCAGAATCATCGGTCTTCCCCCTGGGCCCATCGGCCCTGCTCCCGCCTGTCCACCTGCCGTCCATGGCCATCGCTCGTGACAACCTGTTGTCACTGCTCGGACGAAATCACCCCCGGAGGCCGAACAGCCTCCGAGCGTTCTCGGTCGTCTGCCGAGCCAGTTCCGCCAGCGAGACGCCGCGGACCTGCGCCAGGCATTCGGCCGTATGGATCATCATCGCCGGCTCGTTGGGCCGCACGCTCCGGTGCGGATGCGGCGACAGGTACGGCGCATCGGTCTCCACCAGCAGCCGTGCCGCCGGCACGGAGGCAGCCACCTGCCGCAGTTCGTCCGACTTCTTGTACGTCACCATCCCGGCGAAGCTCACATGCAGCCCGAGTTCCACGCTCTCGGCCGCCCCCGCCGCGTCTCCCGTGTACGAGTGCATGATGGCATGGATCGGCCCGCGACGATGGTCGTCCCGCAGCATCTCCAGCAGGTCCGCCTGGCAGTCCCGCATGTGCAGCACGCAGGGCAGCCCCGTCACGCGCGACAGCGCGAGATGTCGCGCCAGGAACTCCTGCTGCGTCGCGAACGGCGCATCATCCCAGTAGCGATCGAGTCCCGTTTCGCCGAGCGCCCGCACGCGCGGGTGGCAAGCCAGCTCCTCGATCCGCTCCCAGTCCGCCGCCGTCGCCTCGCCGCAGTAGTTCGGATGAATGCCCACCGCCGCTACGATCTCGGCATGCGTTTCGGCCAGCTCCACCGCCCGGCGACTTGTCTCCACCGTCGTGCCCACGCAGAGCATCTGCACGACGCCGGCCGCCCGCGCCCGGGCCAAGACGTCCTCCAGCAGCCCCTCGAACTGCTCATCGTTCAGGTGCGCATGCGTATCGAAGAGTTCCATCGTTCATTCCCCATCCGAATCGCGCCGCACCATTCCCACCCGATCCGCGCTCCGGCCGGCGGCATCGCGAACGCCGAGCGACATGATCGCGAGAAAGCGTCCTGCGGACCCTGGATCTCCAGCAGGGGACTTGCCCTTCGGCACCACGGTGCCTGTCCACCACGGGCCAACGCGAAGACGCACGCAGCGGGAGATGCCGGAATCGGCGGGCCACGCCTGTATCGACGGGCCCTGAGCCGACTGGCCCTGTATCGGTGGGCCCAGTATCGGCGGGCCCGACTTCAGCGACCGGCGGCCTGCGGCAGTTCCAGCAGGCTGTCCAGATGCCCCTGCGCCGCGCCCAAAGCCTCCTCGGCCACGGCGCGAGCAAGCGGCGCGTCTCGAAGCTGCTCGACGGCGGAACGAATGGCGGCGACGTCATCGCGCTGGCAGGACACCACCTGCGGGATCAGATAGCGAATGCCCAGGTCGTGAAGGTCGGTGAACGTCATGGGAAACTCGCCGCCCTGCAAACGACCGCCTTCGTCCAGCACGGCCGTGGCGATGCGGTCGCCCATCAGTTTCTGGTCGTCCGCGATCTGCCGCAGCACCGTCAGCGCCTGCGCATCGCTGGGCGACGCCCACGGCGGCGCGGAGGACAAGTAGACCGCCAGCGAATGCATGTGACGCCCCAGCAGTCGGTTCAGGATGTCTACCGTCTTCCGATTGGCCACCAGCACTTCCCCCGAATCAAACACACTCGTCGTGAAAGCACCGCGCCACGATCGCCGCACGGCCGTCCACGAATGTTCCTACTGTTCTGAACCGTTGCCTGTCTTCGTCCAACTGCTGCATCAAGCGACTGCTTGGCACCGCCATGGGATCAGTCCCGCAGCCAGCACGCCCCTCAACTAGAACAGCGACTTGGTCGCCTCATTGGTCCACTTGGCGATGGAGTCGGCATACACAATCAAGGTCAGGATGGGGACGACCAGGGCAGCCACGAAGGCCGCGCCCAGCCACGGCACGTCCGCGGATCCCGCTCCGGCCGCATCGTCCTTCTCCGCATCGATCGTCATCACCTTCGCCACGCGCAGGTAGTAGAACAGGCTCAACACCGTGTTCAATCCGCCCAGCACAAGCAGCACCAGCATCAACGGGTTCTTCGCGGTCTGCCACGCATCGGCCAGCGACGCGAAGATCGCGAACTTGCCCACGAAACCCGCCAGCGGCGGCAGCCCCACCAAGCTGAACAGGATCGCCACGAACATCAGCACCAGCAAGGGCGCCCGACGCACCAGTCCGGAGTAGTCGGCAATCTCTTCGCTGCCCAGGGAGTTCCGCAAGAAGGCGATGATCGCGAACGCCGCCAGGTTCATCAGCAGGTAGGTGACTCCGTAGAGCAGTAGAGCGGAAACGGCCCCCTGAGCCACGGCCGGGTGGCTGTCCACCGTCGCCACCGCTGCGGGAACGGCCAGCATCATGTACCCTGCGTGGGCGATCGTCGAATAGCCCATCAGACGCTTGATGTTGGTCTGTCCGTAAGCGGCCAGATTACCGAACGTGCAGGTCACCACGCCGATCACGCCCACCAGCACGCTGATGAACCGTCGCACGGGCGCCAGCGGACCCGAACCGTAACCGGCCGTCCAACCGTCGGCCGCTTGGCTGCCCGCTCCCGCCACGATCCCGTTGCCATGCGCTGCATGGTCACCGTGAGCGGCTTCGCTGGCATCGCCAGTCTCTGCCACCAGCACCGTAGCGTGTCGCGCGTCGCCGGGCGTAACCGACGAGGTCGCGGCCGCCGGACTCGCAGTGGCCGGATCACCCGTACCGACCTGTGCCGGCATGTGGCCGAATCCAACGGCCACGCGGACCAGCAGCGCCAGCGCCGCCGCCTTGGAAGCGACCGACAGGAAGGCGTCCACCTCGGCTGTCGCGCCTTCGAACACGTCCGGGCACCAGAAGTGGAAGGGTACCGCCGACAGCTTGAATGCCAGTCCGACCATCAGCATCAGGGCCCCCAGGGCCAGCACCGTCTTCTGCTCAGGCGACATCGCCGGCAGCTTATCCGCCAGCTGCAGCACCATGGTCGGCAGGTGGGCCGAGTTCAGCACTCCGCACAACAGGCTGATCCCATAGAGCATGATGCCGGCGGCACCGGCACCGTAGATCGAATACTTGAGGGCCGCTTCGCTGCTGCGACGGCGACTCTTCAACTGCCCGGCCAACGCATACGACGGCACGCTCGCCATCTCCACTGCCATGAACACCATCAGCAGGTGGTTGGCCGAGGCCATCAGGCACATGCCAAGCGTCGCGCCCAGCACGAGGCAGTAGAAGTCCACGGCGTCGTCACGCTCGGGCATGCGAGTCAAGCGAGTCAGCACGGCGAACAGCAGTGCGAACACCAGCAGGAAGGCACGCACGAAAACCGTCAGCCCGTCAAACACCAGCATGCCGGTGAAGAGTTCCTGGCGAACGATCGCCTGCTGGCCGCTCAGGTAGAGCCAGGGAGCCGCGAAGAACAGGGCCGTTCCGCAGCCTACCATCGCCATCAGGAAGCCGGGCACGTACTGTCCGAGACGGCAGGCGCGCACCAGCAACATCGCCATGATGGTGATGCACAGGATCAGCTCCGGCGTGAAGGGGCCCAGCGAAGCCTGCGTATCCTTGATGAAGTGCGTGGCAAGTTGATGTAGCACGTTACTTCCGCTTTCTTCCGTTGAACTCAACGCATGGATCTGAATGATTCGCAGGCGGCTCCGGACTTCAATCCTCCGGCGAACGACGCCCCGTCGGACAACCGCCGGCTTACCGGACCGCGGCGGCCTTTTCCAGCTTCAACTGGGAGACCGGACGAAGCGACTCCCCTGCCGCCGGATGCTCCGCGGCGGCCTCCGCCTTCTCCGCGACTCCCGACTCCGCCCGCAAGGCCCGCTCGCGCAACTGCGGCTCCTTCACATCCCGCGTCCACTGCACCATCTGCTCGACCTGATGGTCGATCGTGGCGTCCATGTACCGGAACGCGACCGTCTGCGGGAAGACACCAAAGATCACCGCCAGCACCGCCAACGTGACCGCAACGGTCAGTTCCCGCGGAGTGATCGGCGTCAGCGCCTCGCCGTGCGGCCCCTTGTATTCCGGCCCCAAGTACACTCGCTGGATCGCCCACAGGATGTAACCGGCCGTCAGCACCACGACGCTCGCCGAGACGATCGCCAGCCAGTGGCTGAAGCTCCAGACCGACAGCACCACCAGCACTTCGCCGATGAACCCGCAGAGACCCGGCAGGCCCAGGCCGGCAAAAAAGATGATCATCGCCAGGGCCGTGTACGTCGGCATGCGTCCGTAGAGGCCGCCGAACTGGTTCAGGTTGCGATGGTGGACGCGGTCGTAGATGACACCCACCATAAAGAACATGCCAGCCGAGCTGATACCATGCCCGATCATCTGGAACATCGCACCCTTGATGCCCATGTTCCACGACTGCGAGTCGAAACCGCTGGCAGCCGTCGCCGACCAGACACCCAGCCCCAGCACGACGTAGCCCATGTGGCTCACCGAGCTGTATGCCACCATTCGCTTGAAGTCCGTCTGGGCCATCGCCGCGAAGGCTCCGTACACCATGCTCACCACGCCGAGGGAGCAGACGAACCAGGCGAAGTCGTAACCGGCGTGGGGACAGATCGGATAGCAGATGCGAATGATGCCGTAGCCGCCCATCTTCAGCAGCACGCCCGCCAGGATCATGGAGATCGGCGTGGGCGCCTCCACGTGCGCGTCCGGCAGCCACGTATGCAGCGGCACCGACGGCACCTTGATGACGAACCCGATGAACAGCAGCAGGAAGGCCCAGTGCTGCACCGACCAGCCGTCGAACAGGATATCGCCGCCCGAGAACAGGTCCGTCTTCTGTCCCATCGCGGACAGGGCCAAAATATTGAAAGTGTGCACCGCGTTGGTGCTCTCCAAAGTCGCGTTCTGCGTCGCCAGCTCCACCACGCTCGGATGCAGATGGAGGTCCTTCAAGTCAACGCCGCGACGCACCAGTTCCGTCACGTCGCTGTTGAAGTACAGCATCAGGATGGCCACCAGCATCAACACGCTGCCCAGCAGCGTATAGAGGAAGAACTTGATCGCGGCATACTCCTTGCGAGGTCCGCCCCAGATGCCGATCAGGAAGTACATCGGCAGCAGCATGACTTCCCAGAAGACGTAGAACAGGAAGAAGTCCAAGGCCATGAAGACGCCCAGCATGCCCGTCTCCAGCACCAGGAACAGCATGCAGAAGCCCTTGACGTTCTTCGTGATCGACCAGCTGGCGATCATCGCCATCACGCTCACGAAAGCCGTCAGCACGACCAGCGGCAGGCTAATGCCGTCCAGCCCCAGGAAGTAGTCGATCTTGAACGAGGGAATCCAAGCCAGCGACACCGTGTTTTGGACCATCGGCAGGTCCGTGTTGAAGGGAAGGAGGATCCACAGCGCGGTCAACGCGAGGGTCACGAGTGTCGTGATCAGCGAGATCAGCTTCACCAATTCATCGCTTCCCTTCGGCACCAGTGCCAACAGGATCGCCACGATCGTGGGCAGGAAGATGATCAGGCTAAGGGTCAGGGGAGGATTCATCGTTTACGCTTCCAAAGTATCCGGACTTTAAAATTCGCTGACGTCTTTTTCGAGGCAGGACCGCGTGCCCGCCGTCATCGCCACGGACAACCGTTATCCGAAGCGAGCAGCGAGGCTACTGGGCGAACGCATACCGCCAGAAACTGGCCAGCATGAACACCGCCACCGTGCCGATCACAATAAACATCACATACTGGCGGAGGCTGCCCGTCTGGGCTCGACGCAGGCCGAGTCCCGTCTTGTAGGTCAGCGACGCCAGGGAGTTCACAAATCCGTCGACCAGGGTCCGATCGGCCAGCCGCTCCCAGAATGACGAGAAGGAGCGGACCACCCAGGCCAAGCCGTCGATCAGGCCGTCGATCACCTTGCGGTCGAACTGCGAGATCCACTCCGAAACCACATGCGTGGGACGGATGAACACCACATCGTACAGTTCGTCGAACCACCACTTGTTCTGCAGCAGACGATGGACCGGAGCGAACGCCCGCTTGGCCTCCGCCGCATCCAGCTTTCGCAGACCATAGAACATCGTTGCCAAGAAGAAGCCCGCGAAGGCCGTCGAGAACGCGATCCATGTCGCCGGCACTTTGATCTCCGGCTCGTGGCTGAGATGCTCATCCGGCCAAGTCATTGGCGTCAGCACGGCCTGCTGCGTCGCCAGCGTGCCCACCGGCCGTGCCTGCTCCAGCAGGTTCGCCAGCGTGACGTTCGGATATTGAGACCAGATCAGGCTCAGGACGAACACCAGAGCCGCGATGCCCAAAGCCACATTCAGCGGCCGCCAGCTCGCACTGCCATGCCCGTGCCCGCCATGCCCGTGATCACCATGCCCGTGATCACCATGCCCGTGATCATCATGCCCATGGGCATGACCATGATCACCGTGGCCATGTTCACCGTGACCGTGACCGTGGCCGTGGCCGTGGGCCGCATGTTCGGTCGCCGACTCGCCGCCGCGAGCCTTCAGGACCATGAAGATCACGCCAGCCACCAAGCTGCCGACCATCGCCTCGGCCGGGCCCCAAGCCGCTGCCACCGCAAGCGTCCCCAGCAGGATGAGTGGCCGATACATGATTGGCGGCGACTCATGGGCGTGCTCGTAGCGTTCCAGGTTGCGAGGCGTACCGGCGAAAGTCATGTACCACAGCCGGAACATGTAGAAAGCCGTAATGGCCGCACCACCGGCCGCCGCCAGGAAGAAGAAGGTTCCCCAGCCTGGATTCGCATTGCGGAACGAGAGAGCCTGCTCCAGGATCGCGTCCTTGCTGTAGTAGCCGCTGAAGCCGAGGCTCAGCGAGTGGCCCCCAACCGACAAGGCAAACGGCAAGCCCGCTCCGGCGATCGCTAGACAGCCGACCAGCATGGTGTAAGCCGTCCAAGGCATCTTCTTGCGAAGCCCGCCCATCTCTGGCATCTCGTTCGTATGCACGGCATGGATCACCGAACCGCTGCACATGAAGAGGAGGCTCTTGAAGAAGGCGTGCGTGAACAGGTGCAGCACACCAGCGAGCCAACCGCCGACGCCCAGGGCCAGCATCATGTAGCCAAGCTGGCTGACCGTCGAGTACGCGAGCACGCGTTTGATGTCCGTGGAAACGATGGCAATCGTCGCGGCAAGGAAGAGCGTGATGGTGCCCACGATGGCGATCACCAACAGCACTTCGGGGCAGAATACGGGATAGAAGCGAGCGACGAGGAACACACCGGCCGCCACCATCGTTGCGGAGTGGACCAGCGCGGACACCGGGGTCGGACCTTCCATCGCATCCGGCAACCAGACGTGCAGCGGGAACTGGGCACTCTTGCCAACGCAACCACAGAAGATCCCCACGCCCGCGATGATCAGCAACCAACGGGCAGCACGGCCCGGTTCACCCTTACCCAGCGAGTCACGCCAAGCCGGCACCTTGGCATCGATCGCGGCCTCGATCGACTCCGGCGTCGCCTGCCGCGTGTCGAACTCGCGGACCACCGCCGCCACCTGCTTGCCCGACGCGGCACGCACCATGCCGTCCGGTACCTGCAGGGCGTAACCCTGGGCGACCGGACGTACTTGACGAAAGATGCCATCTTCGCCGCCAAAGGAGAACGTCCCCAGGCTGCTCCACAGGGCCATCAGGCCGATGATCATGCCGAAGTCACCGACGCGGTTGACGATGAACGCCTTGTTCGCGGCCGTCGATGCACTCTTCCGCTCGACATAGAAGCCAATGAGGAAGTACGAACAGATACCCACCAGCTCCCAGAACACGAACGTCATCGCGATGTTGCCGGAGAGCACCAGGCCCAGCATGCTGAAGCAGAACAGCGACAAGGCCTGGAAGAAGCGATGAAATCGACCGGGACGATGCAGGTGCGATCCGTCGGCCATGTGCACTTCATGGTCGACAAAATCGTCGACCAGTTCGTCGTGCATGTAGCCCATGGCGTAAAAGTGGATGCAGGAGGCGATGAGCGTGACCATCGCGAACATGGCCACGGTCAGGGCATCCACGTACGTGCTGATGCCGAGCTTGCCACCGCGTCCGAACTGGGCCAGCGTGTAGATCTCACGGAAATAGTGCGGTCCCTCGACCGCCGCGTGTCCGGCCTCACCGTGGCCGGCATTCGCATGCCCGGCGTCACCATGGGCCGCAGGATCGGCCAGGCGGGCGGTGACCGGCAGCGTCGCATCGACAGCGGCAACCGCGGGCGAGAAGGAGGCTTGCCCGCCCCCGTGGCCCGCCTCATCATGGTGCCCGCCATGGGCGACTGCTGTCGGCGCGTGATGCGTCAACCAGACACCCAGCGCGATGTAGGAGAGTGCGCAGGAGGTCAAGATGGCTAGGGTCGCGCAGAGGCCAGCCTGTCGGCCGCCTTTTCCCATGAGCGGACCGAAGCAGAAAATGACCACGAACGAAGCCAACGGCACAAGGACCGCGGCACCGAGCAAACAGGTTAGCAGCAGACCGGTATCCATCAGCCCTTCAACTCGTCAGCTTGATCCACGTCGATCGTCGTGTGATTGTTGTAGAAGTTCAGAGCAATCGCCAGAGCCACCGCAGCCTCGGCCGCGGCCAGCACGATCACGAACAGGGCGATCAACTGACCGTCCAGTCCCAGCGACTCCTCACGCAGGTAAGGGCTGCCAAACGCCACGAAGTTGATGTTCGCGCCGTTCAGCACCAATTCAATCCCCATCAGGATACCCAGGGCATTTCGCTTCGTGGCCATGCACAGAGCGCCCGTGACAAACATCACGGCGCCGATGACCAGGAAATGCGAGACTCCCACGGGTTGCGTCAGCAAGTTCATCGAACCACCTCCATCGAACTCGATGGAATCGAATCCGCTTCATCCACTCCGCCAACCACCCGCACTCCAACCTTCTTGCGAGTACGAGCCAGATAGGCAGCTCCCACGAGCACCACCAGCAGGTGCATCGAGATAATCTCAAAGGGCAGCAAGTAGCCCGACATGCCGTTCCTCAGCAACGCGTTCGGCTGATTCGACTTGTCGACACGCACGCCGACCAGCGACCACCCCAATTGCGTCGCCGAATCTCCGGCGACAGCCGCCACCTGGCCAGCATCTCGCGTCGGCGATCGCCATTCGGGAACCGACAAGGCGGTGACGACCAGCAGGGCCAGCAGCATCCCGCCGCCCAGGGCGGCCAGCACCCAGTCACTGCTCTTCGTCTTCATCGACACGAAGGCCGCCTGGGCGGTGAGCATCACGCCGAAGATCAGCAGCACCAGCGTGCCACCGACATAGATCATGATCTGCATGGCCCCGACAAAGGTCGCGCCGGCCAGGATGAACAGGGCCGCCGTCGACGCCAGCGAGATCACCAGATAGAACGCCATCCGCACCACATTGGAGGACAGCAGCACGCCCAGGGCGAATGCACAGGTCAGCGCCCCGAACAGCAGGAAGAAAAA
Organism: Pirellulaceae bacterium; assembly: GCA_044238045.1. GTDB lineage: Bacteria > Planctomycetota > Planctomycetia > Pirellulales > Pirellulaceae > CAZUJM01. The sequence continues at coordinate 11,225 of JBIIEC010000141.1, forward strand.
TGAATGCCAATTGATCGCGTCGAGCATTACCCACGGCCTCCCAAGGTCTGGGCCGACCGAGCGCCAGCCGCCTCACTCCCGACCGACAGCGAAGCCTGACGCCCCGCTTCCGGCGACTCAACTCGATCACGATCCTGCGCCGTACGCCCCGACTTCACGTCCTCTGGCGGAGCCACCGGCTTCTGCAACTCCCGCACGACTGACCAACTCTCGCGAACCTCTGTGCGATTCACCCGGGCAGGGGTCGGCAATCCCAACGTCTGCCAAGCCAGGGCTCCCATGAAGCAGAACGCCGCGATCGGCACGCAGTATTTCCAGCACATCGTGATGACCTGGTCGATGCGGAGACGCGGCAGCGTCCATCGCACCCAGATCATGACCGTAACACCAATCACCGTCTTGATAATGAAGTTCAGGCAGCCAGCCAGATTGGCGAGATAACCGCCCCACCGCCAGTCAACCTCCCCCATCTCGTAAGCCAACGACTGGAACAGCGGAATCGGACCGTGCCATCCGCCAAAGAACAGAATCGCGGCCAGCCCGCTCACCACGAACATGGAACCGTACTCGGCCATGAAGAACAGACTCCACCGCAGGCCCGAATACTCCGTATGGAACCCTGCGACCAGTTCGCTCTCCGCTTCCGCGAGATCGAACGGAGCCCGGTTCACACTGGCCATCGCACAGGTGAAGTAGACCCAGAACAGAAGGAAGGTGAATGGATCGTTGAAGATGAGCCAGTTGTTGGCAAACCCCTTCTGCATGTCGGCGATCGTCACGAGGTTCATCGTGCCGCAGATCATCACGGGAACAATCACGCAGAGCCCCAGGGGCACCTCGTAGCTCACGACCTGAGCCGCCTCACGCATGCCACCAAAAAGCGACCACTTCGACCCCGAGGCATAGCCCGCGAGGATCACTCCGAAGACCTCCAGCCCAAGCACGGCCAGCACAAAGAAGGCCGCCGTATTCACCTCGCGACCAACCCAGCCCGAGGCGAACGGCAGGGCAAGGTACGCCGTATAACTGGCGGACAGACTGATATAGGGAGCCAGCTTGAAGAGCAGCGGGTCGGCCGCCCCCGGCATCAGGTCTTCCTTGGTGATCAGCTTGAGGCCGTCCGCCAGCGTTTGCAGCCAGCCAAACTTGCCACCGACGCGAGTTGGTCCGAGGCGATCCTGGATGCGGCCCGCAATCTTGCGTTCCATCCAGATGAACACCAACGCACCCACGGCGACCACGTGCAAGACGAGGACGCAATGAATCAGCGCCGCGATTAGGATCCCCAGCCAGTGATTGGCGGGAAAATCAAAGCCGAGCCCGCCAAGAAGCCAGCTCAACACATGACGATTGATGTTATCAGCCACCGTTGCTCGTCCACCAGCTTCCCTGGCTGAGGACACCGGAAACCCGCTTCCAGGCGCCCAGGGCCAACTCAAAAATAAGTTTGTGAAATAT